>NZ_CP179214.1:3327437-3664297 GCF_051201695.1 Tenacibaculum sp. nBUS_03
CATATTTTATGTTTTAAGGTATTTAATAGTCGATATAGGAGCTAGTTCCTTACAATTATTTATTGTGCCAAAGTTTGGTTATTTTTACATTCTAAAAGTAGCAAATTCATGAGTAATTTATTAGAAAAAGTAGAAAGTTATGTGATAAATTTTTTAAACACTGGTTTAAAAAAGAAATTTGTATATCACAATATAGCTCATACACAACGTGTGGTAGAGAAGTCAAAAGAGTTGGCTGCTTTAGAGTTACTTAATGAAAAAGATACAGAAATAGTTCTTGTTGCAGCTTGGTTTCATGATACAGGGTATACAGTAGGTCTAAATAACCATGAAGAAGAAAGTGTAAAAATAGCCTCTGAATTTTTAAAGAAAGAAGGAAGCGAGGAAATAATAGATGAGGTTACTCGTATTATTTTAGCAACAAAAATGGAAGCAGTACCTCTTAGTATACTCGAAAAAATAGTAAAAGATGCTGATTGTTCTCACCTAGGTAGTAAGAATTATGATGAGTTTTCTGAATTACTTCGAAAAGAATTAGAATTAACAAAAGGATTAGAGTTTACAGATGTTGATTGGATAACTAACAATATTAAATTTTTGACTCAAGATCATAAATATTATTCAGTTAAAGCGATTCAAATTTGGGAAAAACAGAAAGGTAAAAACTTAGCACAACTGTTAAAGGGGTTGAAGAAAACCAAGCAAGAGCTAGTGAAAGTTAAACAAAAAAAAGAAGAGTTAACCCTAAAAAAAAATAAAATAGATTTACCTGAACGAGGTATTGAAACAATGTTTAGAGTAGCACTAAGAAATCATATTACGTTAAGTGATATTGCTGATACGAAAGCTAATATTTTATTATCGGTAAATGCTATTATTATTTCCATGACATTGTCTACTTTGATTCCTAAATTAGATAATCCATCAAATAGTTACTTATTAGTACCATCTATTGTTTTTATAATTTTCACAGTAATTTCAATTATTCTATCTATTCTTGCAACACGACCTAATGTTACTGAAGGTAAGTTTTCTAAGGAAGATGTAGCGAACAAAAAAGTAAATTTAATATTTTTTGGTAATTTTCATAAAATGAGTTTGCCCGAATTTGAATGGGCAATGGATGAGATGTTGAAAGATCGAGATTATTTATATGGGTCACTTACTAAAGATTTATATTTTTTAGGTTTAGTACTAAATAGAAAATACAGTATATTAAGAACAACATATACGGTATTTATGATTGGGATTATTGTAAGTGTAGTAGCTTTTGCAATAGCTTTTTATCTGCAAAGTGGCTCTACCCAATTGTAAATACTATTGTTTATAATCGTGTAAAAGCTGATCTATAGTTATTGTTTTTTCTGAAGTGAAATCATTTTGATAAATTACCTCAACTCGAATAGCTTTTAAGCCAGATACTCCTTGAAGGTCTTCTAATTCTAGTTCTTCTAGGGCTCCAAGTTGATTTTTCGATTGTAGATATTTTATGTATTTAAGGTATTCTCTAGCATCTTTATCTTGTGAGTAAACGATAGCTATTTTACCAGGTACAGTTAACCTGTTATTAGTGTTTTTTATATGAGCCTTGTCAATTCGTTTTTTTATTATTTCATAACGAATATTATAAGCACCGTCAACATCAAATTGTTTTTCATCCATTCTAAACTTTATAGCTAACGAATTATTGTGAACTAAAATTAATGAAGCAACTTCTAAATCATGCGTCAATGTTTTTCTCGTTATGTTAGCAAGGTTTTCCATTTCACACATAGTTTGTAGTTGCCATAACCTAAGGTTGTACAGATAAAGTTTGTCAAACTTTTTTTGTTTTGTTAATGCTTGCCCAATGTACATATTGTATTCAACACCGTCAGTTTTATAACGTTCAAAATAGTGAGGGAACATTTTTTGAGCTTCTTCTTGTTTGGTGTCAATAAACGTTGCTAGTTTATCATTAAGTTTTGTAACACTTTGTTCATACGCTTTTCGTTTATCATATACAACATGAAGGTTATTATCTAAACTACTTGTATAGGTTTTTACAAGCTCACTAAGTTGAACGTTAATTTCTTTTACATGGTTAAAAACTGGATAAATATCTTTTTTAAGAAAATCTAAAATTCCTATTTCATCACCAGCTTTTAACCCCTTTTTTACCTCTTCTAGGTATTCTTTTACCCTAAATGTTAACTCATCGTATATAGGCAGGTTTTCAGAAGAACAAGCTTTATTTAATACGTTTATGGCTAGTGTTAACTGAGTTGTTAAGTCTTCTTTAATTGCTGTGTTTCTAGCTATAGAAGAACCTTTAACATCTATTTGTCCGTATAAAGGATATACGTTTTCAAAAACAATTTGTTCAATTTTAGCTTCTTCTTGCTTAGTGAATAAGACATTTTGATATTTTTCGGCAGCTTCATAAAATCTCCATTTTACAGAAGGATGAATTGAAGTATAATGTTCCTGAATGGTAGCTTCTAAAGTATTTAAAAATTCTTCAGAGTTTCTTTCAGCTGCTGCTTTAAAAACAGGAATTATATCTTTTAATTTTTGTTTATTTACTGAATTTAATTCATAAGGTCTTGGTGAAGCAATTTCAAGTAAAACAAGATCTCTATTGGTAGATGTTTTTATTGGAATTAGAATAATACTTCCTATATTTTTTTCTTTTAGTTTTTGGTAAAAATTACTTTCACCTGACTTCATTCCGTATTGTTCAATATCAGAAATTACTATTTCTTCATTTTTATTGAAAATTTTAGAGATTACATAATCACAAAAAAAATCTTTGCAAGTTATTACGGTTCCATTTTCAATTAAAATACTTTCAGAAATTTTTACTCTAGGAGGTTCTACTTCAATATTACTTACATCATAGACTGAAAATCCTACTTTTAAATCTTTAATGGTGTAAAACTCACCCAGATTTTTTTGTAATCTTTCCACAATACTTCCATCATCTTTTTGAAGTAAGTTGGTTCTAATAGAACTTAATGTTTCGTCGGCAGTTACATCAAATAAATTCATAATACCAAAACCTTTGAAAATATATGAATTAGGAGGGAATTTTTCTCTCCAAATATGAATATTATCAAAATTGTCTAATAATATTTTGATGTCTTCTTCTGTTATTTCGGGAGCATTTTTAGAGGGATAAATCTCCATGAAATCTCCATTAAAAGCTACACGATAATGTTTAGTTACTCCCATTTTTTTGTCAGGGATATCAAAAAAGAATGGTCTTTTTAAATCTACAGGATAATTATATACGGTTCCTAAGATAAGTGTACACGCATAGATGTACATTACATCGTCTTCGAAATTTCGAACTTTTAATTCGTAGTTGTCACCAGCATTGTCTAATATATCTTTAAATCGTTTGGTATATTTAAAAGTGGTAAAAGAAAAAGGAACAGTAGCTAATTTAATTTCGTTACTTGATAATATTTCAGGAAATAGAGCGTCTAAAAGGTGATTAATTGTGTTTTCATGCTTTTTTAAGAGAGAAAAATCGGTGAAGCCATTAATTAACTCAGGAGTTTCTTCTATTTTTTGAGTCATTATTTTGGCAGATTCATGAAAGGGATGATGCTTAGATGTTATATCTGCGTATTTTTGAAATATCTCAAAAACCTTTTTAAAACTAATATTTAGTTCTAAAGGAAGATCTATGTCTTTGAGGTCCTTAATACTTCTAATTTCCATGGTGGGTGAATTTCTTTTTGCTAATTTACAAAATAGTAATGGGATAGTCGTTTTTTGATAACATAGCTTGCAACAAAAAGGAATTTTATTAAAAAAGCCATTATATTTCATAATGGCTTTTTTTTGATTTTGTGTTCCGTTCTAAATTAAGATGATTTTGTGTCAACCTATTTTTGGACGACTCAGCTTTTTTAAACTTTTTAAAAACTATAATTGTAGTCTTTAATTTTTCCTTTTTTGCCTAAACTATTAAATTTCCAGCTAAAACCTAACAAAAAATATTGTTGAAGTACAGTACTCTCAGAGTCTTCTATATAGTTTGAATTAGAGGTTCTCCTAACATTGTTATTTTGATTTAATAAATCATAGGCTTTTAAGGTTATAGTTCCTTTGTCTTTCATTAGGGAGTATGCTAATGTAGAGTTCCAAAACCAAGCTGATTTGTTAAATCCTACTACATTAGGATTGTAATTATACCTAATATCATTTCTCCACTCAAGTTTTTTTGGAAAATTTGTTTTTGTCCTAATGTTTAGATTGTGTCTTGTAAAGTTTAAATTGTTAAAGTTATCAATATCAAATGTTGTTTTTGATAGCGATATTGTGTATCTAGGCTCAATACTTATTATTTTATTCCACTCAAAAGTAAAAGTAATGTTTGGTTGAATTGAAGTTGTAGTTGATTTGTATTGAATATCATTAAAGAAGTTTACATTTCTATTTCCATTAAAATAAGTACCAAGCCTTAGTTTGATAGTAGAAATAGAATCTAACTTTATTTGTTTGCTATATGAACCACCGCCCCAAATGTTATATGCACCATTTACATTTTCATAAGTTGTATTTCTAACAAAATTTGCATCAATAGTACTCTTAGAAACTACTTGATTGTTTACCAAATCACCGCCGAAATAGATAAATAATCCTGTTCTTTGTTGCCAATTGTATTTATTAAAGTTAAAATACATTCTGTGTCTTTTTATTGGTTTCAGTGATGGGTTACCTGTGACAATATTTAGGGGGTTGCTGACATCTTTAAAAGGTTGCAATTGACGAATTGAAGGAGCATCGTTTTCCAAATTATAATTAAGATAGATTGATGCTTTTGAGTCAAAACGATATATAAATGTACTTTTAACTTTTAAAGCGTTAAAATCTTTTTTTAAGTTTAAATTAGGTCTTAATTTATCAGTATTTTCTAATGTTCTGTTTACATACCCAGCTTCAAAGTCAAAACGCCATTTTTTTACTTTATAGGCTATACCCAAAGAAGGAGTTTTGGTAATGTCATTAGATTTAAAATTAGAACTTAAATCTGTGTCGAAGTTGGAATATTGATTAGTTGTACTATTAAAATTAAAAGTATTATTAATATTTTCACGTTCATTTTTTCTGTAACGATATTCGAAGTCTAAAAATAGTTTTTTTGAAATTAATGCATATCGATAACTTACACTTGTTCTGTAGCTGTTCAAATTGTTTGTAATATCACTAAATTGGTTTCTATCTTCAACAGATGGAGAGCTACCAAAAATTTCTGTTTTTGAAATGTTGAAGTTTTCTGTAGTCGCTTTATCAATTTGGTTAGTGATAGAAGCTTTAATAAAAGAGCCTTTACTGTTTAATCGTTTAGTAATATCAATATCATTTTCAAAGTTGTTTGCATTTGATATAGACCTTGAATTTATAGAAGATTTATTGGTTAGTATTTGGTTGTTATCAAAAGATTGTTGAAGGCTGTTATAAGTACCTTCTCTATCATTTTTTATAAACCTTGGAGCTATATTGATTAAAAATGTTGAGTCGATTTCTATATCAAATTCAGCATCTATGTTATGATTGTCATTTTCATCAAACGTAGAAGAGTTTGTGCTAGAGAAATATCGACTCCCATCAGGTAATATGTTTTCTCTATTTCTTTTAGAATCATTATTAGAAGAACTCCCAGAATAAAAATAATTTAGGTTTACATCCAATCCTTTTTTGTAAGTGTCAGCATAGGTAGCTCCTGCGGTTTTAGATTTAACAATTCCTTGTCCTCCTCCAAAACGTCTTCCGTTTACACTGAAAGACCCATTACTACTGTACCATGTGTTACCTCCTCCAAACATTTTTTGAATTTCTCCAAAACTAAATCCAGGTGAATTAATATTATTTGCACTGGCTAATACACTTACTCTTCTATCATTATTGAAACGGTTAATCATAGTAGCACCTTCATAACGACTATCAGTTCCTGCCCCTGCTGTAATTCTACCAAACCACCCTTTATTATTTTCCTTTTTTATGGTAAGGTTAATTGTTTTATTATTCGCATCTCCTTTACCACCACTAAAAGCGTCTGATTTTGATTTAGTATCAGTAATTTGAACTTTTTCTATAATTTCCTTTGTTAAGTTTTTAGTAGTAATTGTAGGGTCATTTCCAAAAAAAGGTTTTCCATTTACTAATATTTTATTAACAGGTTTTCCGTTTACAGTAATTTTACCAGCTTCATCTACTTCAACACCAGGAAGTTTTTTTAATAAATCTTCCACGTTAGCATCTTTTTTTGTTTTGAAAGATTTTACATTAAATTCTAAAGTGTCTTTTTTAACTGTAATAGGAGCTCTTGATTTTATTACTACCTCATTAAGAAGAGTTCCTTCTTCATCTAAAGAGATATTACCAAGGTTATAAAGTGATTTTTTGTCAAGGGAGATTAATTTAGAGTAATCTTTCATCCCAACAAATGATACAAACAGTTTTAGGTTTTTATGAAATGATTTTCCTTCTAGAGAGAAAACACCCTTGTCATCAGAAATAGTATAGGAAACAACGCTACTGTCTTTGATTTTTTCTAGATGAACAGTAGCAGCTTCAATAGCCTGTTTTTCCTTTTTTGTTTGTATTTTTCCCGTTATTTTAAAAGGATATGACTGAGAAAAAATTTGTATAGACCAAAATAATACAAAAAAAATAAATAGTTTTTTCATGTGTATGAAATGTTAGTTTAGACATAAAAACGAAAAAAAACTACCGATGTTTCATTAATTGTAAAACATAGTAACCTTGCAACGGATTTTTTGTCTTCTTTGTTAATTTGATTTAAAGACCCAAAAATCAGCATAAGGTTACATATGTAAGAGTTAAAATATGTTAATGTTTGTTAAGCTTATTTTTGTCTAAAATAGATACTTATAGGTACGCCAGTATAATTGTAATATTCACGAAGTTGATTCTCTATATAGCGTCTATACGGGTCTCTAATGTATTGAGGTAAGTTAGCAAAGAAAGCAAATTGAGGTGTATGCGTAGGTAACTGCATGCAATATTTAATTTTGATATATTTACCTTTAGTCGCTGGAGGAGGGTTATGTTGCATTATTTCTAGCATCGTTTCATTTAATTTACTAGTTTGAATACGACGCTTTCTATTTTCAAAAACTTCAACAGCAGTTTCAATAGCTTTGAATATACGTTGCTTTGTAAGTACAGAGGTAAATATAATTGGTACATCGGTAAAGGGAGCAATTTTTTTACGTATTTGCGCTTCAAAATCACGCATGGTATTAGTTTGTTTTTCAACTAAATCCCATTTATTAACCAAAATAACAATTCCCTTTCTGTTTTTTTCAGCTAACCAGAATATTTTTTCATCTTGACCCTCAAAATCTCTTGTTGCATCAATCACAAGAACAGCAACATCACAATGTTCAATGGCTCTTACTGCTCTCATTACAGAATAGAATTCTAAATCTTCTTTTACTTTTGATTTTTTTCTAATACCAGCCGTATCTACAAGGTTAAATTCAAAACCAAATCTGTTGTATTTTGTATCTATAGAATCTCTGGTTGTACCTGCAATATTGGTAACAATGTTTCTGTCTTCTCCAATTAGAGCATTGATAAACGATGATTTACCAGCATTAGGTCTTCCAACTATAGCAAAACGAGGTAATTCACTCTCTTCTTCTTCGTTTTCTGGCTCAGGAATAGCTTCAACTACAGCATCTAACAATTCTCCAGTACCACTTCCATTTATAGAGGAAATAGTATAATAATCACCTAATCCAAGATTATAGAATTCTACAGCATCAGCATCCCTCATGGCGTTATCTACTTTGTTAACAGCCATAAAAAGAGGCTTTTTAACTTGTCGTAATATTTTGGCAACAGCATCATCCATAGGAGTAATTCCTTGTTCTACATCTACCACAAATATTATAATATCAGCTTCATCAATAGCCAATTGTACTTGTTTTCTAATTTCACCTTCAAAGATATCATCAGATCCAACTACATATCCTCCTGTATCAATGACAGAAAATTCTTTACCGTTCCATTCTGATTTTCCATAGTGTCTGTCTCTTGTAACACCACTTACAGAATCAACTATTGCTTCTCTACGTTGAACTAAACGGTTAAATAAGGTAGATTTACCCACGTTTGGTCTTCCAACTATTGCTATAATATTACTCATTTTGCAAAGGTAGTGTTTCTATAAAACAAAACAACTATTGATTGCTCACCAATAGTTGTTTAGTTACATTTTTTTTAATTTCATTTTAAATTTTCATAAATACTAACGGTTCCACTATCTTCATTAGATACAATAAGTAAATCTTTTCCATTAGGACTATCTATTGAAGGAATAGCTAATAATCCTTCGGGTGCTTCATCACCATTATGAGATAAAATAGTTAAAAATGTTGGAGCAGCAGGATTAGAAATATCATATACCAATACTTGGTCAGTTCGCTCAAGTCCAACAAATAGAATATAACGTTGATTGGCTATCTTTAAAACTTCTACACATTCAGGTTCGCCACCCTTATCGTCACTTCTTTTATCATTATCATTAAATTTATCAGAAGTAGTTGCTAGTAGTTCTTTAGCAATTGTATTTCCACTGTCATAAATTAAACTAACATTTTCAGACCAAATGCTAAAAGAGCGTGCACCATAAGAATATAATTCATCATAATCTCCATCATTATCAGTATCGCCTATATCTAAAGCAATTTTTAGTCTTCCTAAATTAGCTTTATTTTGATAATCATTTGTAGAAGGAAAAACAGTTGGATCTAATTTTATATTCTTAACTCTTTCTTCGTTAATAAATCCAGGAGTTCCTTCATACTCTCTAGCGTCACCCTCATTCGCTGAGATAACATAACCAATTCCTTTTATAGTAACATGAGTTATAGCATCAGGTTGATACATTCCATAAACTGGTACTTTTCGTAATTCTTTTTTATCATCCTCATTACTTGGATCAATTGAGTTTTTAGCTATGTTATAGTTTTTAAAACCTAAAGGGTAAATACTTTCGATTGTTTTTGTAATCAAATTTATTTTTGCAATTCCGTTGTTTTCTTGAAGTGAAACCCAAGCAGTTTTTGAGTCATCTGAAACAGTTATGTATTCAGGTTCAACATCTTTAGCTAAATTTGCATTAGGGCCAAATACTCTAAAACCTTTACTTTCTAATTCAGCTTCTTGAGAGTTAAACGAAGAAAAGTCGAGTGTTGTAATTTGTTTGTTTTCAAGAGAAATAATGCTAATACTTCCTAAAGGATCATTGGTATAATCTTTATTAGGTTCTCCTTCGTTTGCGCAAATAATCATTTTACCGTCTTTAGAGAAAGTAACCATGTCAGGTAATGCTCCTACAGTAAACGAAGCTTCTAATGATTGGTTAGCAGTGTTGTAAAGTGCAACTTTACCATTACTTTGTTTATTGTTGTTTTCAACTGCTACAGCTAGTTTACCATTGTATATACTAACGCTATTAGGTGATCCACTTGTTATTGTTATTGGTGTTTTTTTTACAGGTGCATCTAAGTTTGTTATGTCATAAACTGAGATTTCTTTTTTTTCAACATTTACAATAAATATTTTTTTAGTTTTCGCATCATAAGCAGTTATTTCGGAAGCACCTTCACCACCTACTTTAATTGTTGTTTTATATTTAAAATTTACAGTAGTGTTTTCAGGTACAGGAGCTGGAGATTCATCATTACAACTAACAATGAATAAATAAGAAAATACAATAATACTTTTTGCTAAATTTTTCATGGTCTTTATATTTCAGGCAAAGCTGTAAGTTCTCTTTTAACTAAAAGTTAGTGTAAGTGCAAATATTTGTTATGATTATTTATTAATTGTTTTTAAATTGTAAATTTAATAAAATCAATTAGCAGGGTAATGGATGATACATTATATAATCAAGTTTTTTTAAAACCAAGGTTTCAAATAGATTTTGACATGAATGCCGATTTCTTACTTGAAAAATTGAAGAAGAATATAGATGGAAATCAGAGGTTTAAAATGAAATCTATTGATAATCATATTATAGTTGATGTACCTGAAAAAGAAAATCATTATTGGTCACCACAATTACAAGTTGAAATTGAAGAATTAACTGAAAACAGAAGTAAAATTAAAGGGTTGTTTGGTCCAAAACCTCAGGTGTGGACATTATTTATGTTTATCCACTTTGGTGTTGCTATATCCGTTTTAATTTTTGGAGTAGTTATTTATAGCAATTGGTCTTTAAAAAAAAGTACACTTTTTCCTATAGTAATGCTTGTAGTTTTATCTTTATTATGGATTGTATTATATGGAATTGGAACTATAGGTAAATCAATTGGAAAAAAACAGATGGACGAACTTAAAGAATTTACCAAACAAGTTTTGAAAAATATTAAATAAACTAATCCTTATAGCCAAAACGTTTTAATTGTTTATCATTAGAACGCCAGTTTTTATTAACTTTTACATACAAGTCAAGAAAAACTTTTTTGTCAAAAAATCGTTGTAAATCTTTACGTGCTTCTGTTCCAACACGCTTAATAGCACTCCCTTTATGACCAATAATAATTCCTTTTTGAGTATCACGTTCAACCATAATTACTGAGCGAATTTTTATAATATCCTCTTCTTCAATAAAACTTTCAGTTTCAATTTCAACAGAATAAGGAATTTCTTTTTTATAATGTTGTAAAATTTTTTCTCTAATTTTTTCATTAACAAAAAAACGTTCAGGCTTATCTGTTAGTTGATCTTTTGGGTAAAAAGCTGGTCCTTCAGGTAAAAGCTCTAAGATTTTTTGAAAAACATTTTCAATATTGAATTTTTCAAGAGCTGAAATTACATAAACAAATGAATTTGGAACTTTATTTTTCCAGTAGCTAACTTTTTTTTCTACTTCTTCTTGGCTAGATGTATCTATTTTATTTAATAATAAAATAACAGGTATTTTACTGTGAATTATCTTATTGAAAAAAGCTTCATTTTTTAGCTCTTTTTCCCCCATTTCTACCATATATATGAGTACATCAGCATCTTCAAAAGCAGCTTTTACAAAATCCATCATCGATTCTTGTAATTCATATGCTGGTTTTATAATACCAGGTGTGTCAGAAAAAATAACTTGATGATTGTCATCATTCACAATTCCTAAAATACGATGCCTAGTAGTTTGCGCTTTAGAAGTGATTATTGAAAGTTTTTCGCCAACGAGTGCGTTCATTAATGTTGATTTCCCAACGTTTGGATTACCAATAATATTTACAAATCCTGCTTTGTGTACCATGAGACAAAGATACATGGTTTTTAAAGAAGATAAATATTTTTTAATGACCTGTACTTGTAGTGTTTAGGTTTTTTTAGTTTAAAAAGGGGCTTTTTATTTGTTTATAAAGTAGAAAAAGTCGTATATTTGTACCCACAAATCGCGGGATAGAGCAGTAGGTAGCTCGTCGGGCTCATAACCCGAAGGTCACTGGTTCGAGTCCAGTTCCCGCTACTATTTTATAAAACCTTTCACTTTATTGGAAGGTTTTTTTTTGCAGTAAAATGAAATTATTTAAAAAGAGTTTAAAGCGTAAATGTTTAATTATAAGTAAGAAAAACAATTAATGTAGAGGAAAAGAGTTAAAATTTAAAAACTACCCTTTTGTGTATATTACATTATTTACATTACTTTATTTTTGTTAAGATAAAATATAACAATGGAAGATAGATATATAAGGAATAGAATATACCTGAACGAAGAAGAGCAAGAGATAATAAAAAATTTTCCAATATTACTTGCAGGCGGAGGTATAGGAAGTGTTATAGCCGAGTGTGCTTTGCGATTTGGTTTTGAAAATATTACTATTATTGATGGAGATCAAGTTGAGAAGTCTAATTTAAATCGTCAAAATTATACAGAATCAGACATTACAGAAAACAAAGTTGATGCCTTGATGAAGCGTTTATTGTCTATTAATAAAAACGCAAACATCAAAACTGTAGATATGTTTTTAACAGTAGAAAATGTTAAAGATCACATAGAAGGGCATAAAGCAGCAATAAATGCTTTAGATTTTTCATCACCAGTTCCCTTGATTTTTGATTCAACATGTCAAAAATTAAACATACCTGTTTTACATCCGTATAATATTGGGTGGGGGAGTCTTGTTACTGTAATTACAAAAGATGGATTGTCTTTAGATGCTTTATCAAAACCTGATCAAGATTTTAATGAAGTAGTGATGGTTGAGTATGCTTCTAGTTATTTGAAGTTTTGGGGAAACCCTCAACAATGGATTGACGATGTTATAGAAAAATATAGAAAAGAAGAGGGTACTCTGTCCCCTCCTCAATTATCAATAGCATCATGGTCAGTAGCAGCAATGTGCACACATTTACTTTTTAATATTGCAACAGGAAAAAAAGTTAAAAAATTTCCAGAGTTTTATTTATCAAAAGTAATAGATGATGTTTTATAATTTTTTAGATTAGTTTATTATTCGTAGCAGATGAAATAGCTTCTGAAATATTAGCTACTTCTAGTTTTGTGAATAGTTTTCTTCGATGAAATTTAACTGTATCGGGAGAAACAAAAATAGCATCAGCTATTTCACCAATAGTATATCCTCTAATAGAGAATTGTAAAACTTCTTTTTCTCGATCGGTTAATTTAATTTTTTCCATGCTTTTCCAGAAGTTACCTTCAAGATCATATTTAAATACTTTGTTATCCCCTTTCTTATAAATTTTAATATTTCCAGATTCTTTTTCAGAAGATAATGAAATAATACAGATGGCCTTCCAGATTTTTCCGGATTGAGTTAAGTAAACGGGGGTTAGTTTTTGATTAATTAAGATGGTTTTACCATCAGGGTTTTTTAAATGAAAATCATAACTGATAGTATGGTAAATACGTTGTTCAATTGGGATGTTTTCAAAAAAGTCAAAACCTATAGTATTAATTTTAAGTAATAAATCTAAATCATCTTTAATAACATATTTAAAATAAAAAGCATAGCCCATTTCTTGAACCTCGGCAGCAGTATGGCCACATAAAAATAAAGGGTTTTCAGAAACGTATTCGAATCCTTTTTTTTCGTAATCAATAATATATATACTCTTATATGTAGTTCTTGCGAAAGCTTTAATAGCCTCTACATAGTTCATATTTTGTCTTATTTCACTATCTGAAATATTATTGACGGTGTTACGAGATGTAAAAAAGTCATTTTCATTTGGCATAGTAGTATTTTTTTTGGCATCTAAAAATAGTGTTTTTTTTTAAACTATTGAAAGGGGTTTAGGTTATCTTATTTAATGTTTCTCTTTTTTTTAATTTTTTAAAAAAATAAAAAGCTACCCTTAAGGGTAGTTTTTGTTTATGTGTCTGATAACTAAACTTTTGTGTAGCGTATTGCTCTTGTGGTTGTAATAATTTTAGCTAAAACAAAAACCACTATGCTAGTTAAAAATCAACAACCAAAAGTAATTCAAAATGAATTTTTAAACATGTCTAAATTTATCGTTACAGAAAATTTTAAGCATCATACAGATAATAATTCTTCAACAAATTATAAGGATGAAATTAGTTCGGTATACGAAGAGGAAGTTAGTTATTCAAATAGTTCAAAAATATTTGTAATTAAAGAAAATAACGAAAGTATACTTGGAACAATACGAGTTTTAAAATGGGACTATATTAGTATGCTTCCAATACAGAAAATGTTTGGAATAAATCCATTGATGTGTACTAATGGAAACGCTATTAATGAAATATGGCACATTGGAAGATTTGCTATAAAGCAGGGAGTTCGTGATATTAATTTATTAAAAAAATTAATGGTTTGTGCTATAATGCCTGTTTGTATGCATAAAGATAACATTGCTTTTGCTGAATGTGATGCTAAGCTACTAAGGGTTATGTCACTTATGGGAATTGAAACTAAAGTAGTGGGAGAGTCTATTGATTATCTAGGGTCTGAAACAATTCCAGTAAGTATGTCTTATGATGGGTTAATTAATTTTTATAGAGATAATAAGCATTTGATTGGTGAATCAAAGGATTTTAATGAGTTGCCAAAAGTAAATGTATTATTTAATGACGTAGCATTAAGTTACTAAATAACTCTTTAAGGTTTTTTAGTATAAATTTTTTCTTACAAAGTAAGTAATGATTATGCTAAACTTAAAGAATTTTAAAAAAGAGAAGTTATTGAGTTATCTGTAAAATAGGTTAGATAAGCTTTTAGCTTTTGTTACTAGTTTATTTTTTAGTTGAAAGACTTTAATAAAAGTTATAAAATAGAGTATAACGTATTTATGTAGCTAAAAATCTATAGTCGTATTTTAATTTTGAATACTCAAAAAGAATAAGAAAAGTTCATTGAATTGTTAATAATTAAAGTTTTCTTCTAAAATAAATGGTTTGAAAACACCTTTAATCTTTGATTATCAGTTCAATGTTTATAATCAATACATTTTAGTATTGACAAAATAATTTACACCATTTTTTAAAATAAAACAACCATGTGACTTGGAATGGCGAAGCCATGTTTCATTGATAAAAAGAAAATAGTATAGTATACATTTCATGTAAGATTGATAATGATTTTACATTAATTGATAACGAGTTATTTCTTTTAATGATTAGAGTTAAACTACCTAAAAGTGTAGTAATTAGGTTGTAACGGTGTAACTACCTTTTGGTGTAGTTAAAAATAGGTAGTTGTGCTTTAAATTTGGATAAACAATAAGTAAAAGATAAGTTCATTGAATTATTAATAATTAAAGCATTCTTTTAATAGGGGTATTAAAAGAATTCGCTTTAAAACTTGAATAATAATACAATGTTTATAATCAACAAATTTTTGCTGTTGATTATATAATTTACTCTAACTTTTTTTAAATGAAATAACCATGTGACTTGGAATGGCGAAGCCATGTTTAGTCGTTAAAAAAGAAAGGAAAATGAAGAATAATATAGGGTGGCACGTGCTTCATGTAAAGTTTAATAATGAAAAAAAAGCTCATAATGAATTAAAAAGATTAGGGATTGAATCATTTCTTCCGATGGGGATGACAATAAGGCAATGGAGTGATAGAAAAAAGAAAATTTATACACCTTTATTTCCTAGTTATGTTTTTGTTAATATAAAATCTAAACTAGATTTTCATACAGCTCTCTCTGTAGATTCTGTTAGGTCGTACATACGTTTTGGAGATGAATATGGAAAGGTTTCTGAAAAAGAAATTCGACAAATGAAAATTTTAACAGAAGACAAAGAAATTACAGAAGTAAAAACGAATGTTAAACTGCCAAAAGTTGGAGATAAACTTAAAATTGAAAAAGGAAAATTGTCTGGGGTAGAATGTGAAGTTTATAGAGTAAATGAAAACCATAAAATTAATGTTTGGATAAATTCTTTACATCAAAATATATCTGCTACTGTGCCATTGCATTACTTTACAGGAGGTGGAGTAGGTTTAATGTAATATTAAAACGAATAACATACGAACTAGAAATTAACCATTAATTAATAAGAAGGATGAATTTAATAAAACCAAGCTCTATTGAATGCGTACCGTATGTAGAATTAGAAACCAGTTATTTAAATAAAAACCATGAAAATCAATTTTCAAATATTTATAATAACATTTTTGATGATCTCAAAGATGAGCGTTGGGCAAGAGCGCTGGACGTTAAATAAATGTGTAGAGTATGCTATTGAACATAATTTACAGATTAAAAAAAATAAATACAAAAATGAATCTAATAGAGAAAAGTATAAACAATCCTACAGAAACTTGTTACCATCTGTAAGAGCTACATCTGATTATGCAACTCGATTTGGACGTTCAGTTGATCCGAATGACAATAGTATTTCTGACACAAGTTTTTTTATAAATAATTATTCTTTAGAAGCGTCAGTAGATTTATTTATGGGGTTTCAGAAGTTGAACGCTATAAAAGTTTCAAATCTTATTTATAAAACAACTGAAAAAGAAACTTTACAGCAAAAGTATTTGTTAGCTTTAAGAGTTATGCAAGCATTTTACGATGTGCAGTTTCTTAAAGGTGCTCTAATCATAGCTGAAGAACAAACAAAAGTATCTCAGGCTAATTATGATTTGGTGAAAAGGAAAATAGAGTTAGGTGTTGGAGCTGGTGCTGATCTTTATGAGGCCGAATCAATTTTGTTAACAGAGAGGCTTAATGTAACAACAACATTTAATCGGTTAGCAGCTGCAAAATTAGTATTGATTCAAGAAATGAATCTACAGAATACAACAGATATTTTTTTAGTAGAAGAAATAACTAAAAATGAGGAATTAGAATCTTCTAAAGTAGAGTCAGATTCAGTTTTTAAGAAAGCGAAGAGTTTTATACCAATAATAAAGGTTCACGAGCTCAAAATTGAAGCTGTTAAAAAGCAATTAGCAATTGAAAGAGGTAAATTATATCCTTCTTTATCTTTATTCGGAAGATATGGAACAGCGTATGCTGAAACAATTAAGGATAACTTAGGTAATACTGTTTCTTTTGGAAAACAAATTAAAGACAATGCTTTTCAAGTTATAGGATTGTCTTTAAATATTCCAATAAGTACAGGATGGGCAACACGTTCTAGTATAAAGCAACAAAAAATTGCTTTTTTAGACGCAAAAAATGATTTGTTAATACAAAAGCAAATTTTATTCAAAACTATTCAGGAGTTGGTGCTGGAATATCATGCTCTTCAAGTTGAGTATAAGCAAACTATTAAAAATGAAGAAGTACAAGGTTTAGCTTTTACTATCGCTCAGAAACGGTATGAGAAAGGAATGATTAGTTCTATAGAACTTTTTACAGCAAAGAATCTTTTTGCAAATTCTCAAAATCAGAATTTACAAGTGAAATTAAAACTCGAAGTGAATAGAAGTACATTAAAGTTTTATCAAGGATTGCCTGTTTTTACAATTGGCTCAAAATAAAAAAACGCTTTAAAATAGAGCTTTAGTTAATAATAATAAGATTTATAAACAAACAATATTTTTTTAATTATGGATATACAAATTAAAAAGAAAAAAGGATTTCGAAAAAAACATTATGGCTATATAGCTCTTTGTTTGTTAGTGCTCTTTGTAGGATATCAATTTGTTTTTGTAACAAGCATTTCTACATATAGAATAGATAGAGATAAGGTTTCTATAGCTAAGGTTACTGATGGGAAGTTTGATGATTATATAACAATAAATGGAAATGTAGCACCAATAACAACAATATTTATGGATGCGTATGAAGGTGGAAGAGTTAGTGAAAAAATGATTGAAGAAGGAGCAACAGTAAAAAAAGGGGAGATTATTCTGAAATTAGAAAATATGAATCTTTATGAAAAAATTATGGCTAGTGAAAGTAATTTAGCTTTAAAACAAAATGATTTAAGATCTACAAAGCTAACATTTGATACTCGTCAAGTAGAAGGTAAAAGGTCATTAGCAACAGCAAAAACAGACCTTCAAAGATTAAAGAGAAACTTTACCCAAAATAAGTCTCTTTACAAAGAAGAGCTAATTTCTAAAGAAAAATATTTGCTTTCTAAAGAAGATTACGAATTGGCATTAGAACAGTTTAATATTATAAAACTACAAAAAGAAAATGATGATAATTTAAGAACTACTTCATTATCAAGTTTAGATACTGATTTGAATAGAATGAGAAAAACATTAGCGATGGTGTATAAGCGTTTAGATTACTTAAATGTTAGGGCTCCAGCTGATGGACAACTTGGTTTTTTAGATGCAGAAATTGGTCAAAATATATCTCAAGGTCAAAGGATAGGTCAAATAAATGTATTGACAAACTTTAAAATTGAAGCCAATATAGATGAGCATTATATTGAACGAGTAAAAAGAGAATTACAAGGTGTGTTAGAACGTAATGGAACCAATTATTTTTTACGTTTAAGAAAAGTTTATCCAGAAGTTCGAAATGGAAAATTCAAGGTAGATCTTGTTTTCAAGAATGATAAACCAGAAACTATTAGAACAGGGCAAAGTTATAATTTAAAGTTAAAACTAGGAGAGTCTTTAGATGCAGTTTTATTACCAAAGGGAATTTTTTTTCAAAGTACAGGAGGTCAATGGATTTTTGTTGTTAATTCAGAAGGAACTGAAGCTGTAAAAAGAAGTATACGTATTGGAAAACAAAATTCTAAATATTACGAAGTAATTGAAGGTTTAGAGTCTGGAGAGGAAGTAATTACGAGTAGTTATGATAATTTTGGAAACGCAGAGCGTATTGTGTTAAAGTAGAAACTATCCATTTTTATCATTATCTAAAATCTAAAATCTATTAAAGAGATATTAAATCAAGTGTAACTTATAAACACTCTTCTTTAATTATTTAAAATAATCATTATGAATAACGAATTATATTATTTAAAGCAAAATATACAAGTAGAACCACTAATCAATAACTGGTACGCATGGATTCAAATAATTCCACCTGTACAGGGAGCTTTAAATATTTTACATAGACATTTGCCTATGATGAATTCTTATGTAAGTGCACCAGAAATTCACGCTTCAGCTGTAAAGAACCCAGCTTTTAGAGGAGGCCCTTTTATTGATTTAAACGGAGAAAAGGTAGAAGAGGTAACAGAACTTATATCGCAAACAAATGGTGACTGTATGGCTAGTATTGAATTTGCAAAAGCTATTAGAGATCTTTATAAGATGCTAGAAACTGAAGCTAAAGGTTATTCTATGGAGCCTTTATATGAAAAAGTTCCAGATATCCTTAAGGGGTATGTTGAATTAGTTTACGATATGAATCACAATCCCTCTTTTAGGTTTTTTGAAGGATTATTATATAAAAGTGAGTTTTATGATACATCATCTCAATCAATAGCTATTTCATTTATAGAAAAAGATGCGGATAGGCCTTTTATATTTTCTACTCCTAGACTGGAAAATAAAGATACTTTAAGGCTTAATATCCCCTTTGCAAATAAAGGGTTAGATGAGTTATTTAAAATGAAAAATACACCTCAAACTTTAGCGTATATTAAAGAGTATTTAGATGTTGAAATTGATAACACGGAACTTTTTGAATCGTTTTTTACTCAAGAAAAACCCAGGAAATATGAAGAATATGAAGGGGAAAATATGAGAATTAGATATTTTGGACATGCATGTATTCTTGTAGAAACAGGGGGTGTTTCTTTTTTGTTTGACCCAGTTTTAAGCTACACATATGAGTCTGATATCTCAAGATATACCTATGAAGACTTACCAGAAAAAATAGATTATGTTCTTATTACTCATAGCCATCATGATCATGTTTTAGTTGAAACAATGTTACAGATAAGACATAAAGTAGATAATATAATTGTAGGAGCTAATGTAAAAGGAACTATACAAGATCCTTCTTTAAAAATTTTATTAGAAAATTTAGGTTTTGATAATGTAAAAGAGCTTGAAGAATTTGAAGAACTTAAGTTCCCAGGAGGAAAGATAACAGGAATACCATTCCTTGGTGAACATCATGACTTATTTATTCAAAGTAAACTTTGTTACTTGATAGATTATAATGACTCATCAATACTTTCTGTTGCAGATTCATGCAATATCGAACCGAAACTTTATGAAAAAGTACAAGAATTATATGGAGAAGTAGATGTATTGTTTTTAGGTATGGAATGTGACGGAGCACCATCTTCATGGGTGTATGGGCCATTATTTCCTGAAACACCAGATAGAGATAAAGATTATTCTAGAAGAGGAAGGGGTTGTAATTATTTAGAAGGAATAGGCTTAGTAGACATTTTTAAGCCAAAAGAGGTATATGTTTATGCAATGGGGGAAGAACCTTGGATACGACATATTTTAGATGTAGCTTATACAGAAGAATCTAATCCTATAATTGAATCAAACAAACTTATTGATGATTGTAGAAGTAGAGGAGTAATTGCTGAACGATTATTTGCCGAGAAAGAGTTGTTAGTTTATTCAACAGATCCAGTACTTGATGAAAGGTAAAAATAAGCAAACTGATTGTCATTGTAAATCTTGTAAAAAACGTACTTGTAAGATAGCAATAGAGAAAAGAACGATATCGTTAGGTAAAAAAATACCCTTTACGAATGATACAATAGCTTTTAAAAGTAAAATGAAAGATAATGAGTACTTAACTAACAATAAGAAAGAGTTATTTTAATTAACAAATAAAATCAATCAAAATGATTAAGATTCAAAATTTAAATAAAAGTTTTAGAACAGAAGAAATAGAAACTTTGGCACTAAATAATATTAGTTTTGAAGTGGAGAAAGGCAAGTTTACTGCAATAATGGGGCCTTCAGGATGTGGGAAATCAACACTACTTAACGTAGTAGGTTTACTTGATGGAGCAAATAGTGGTAGTTATCAGTTTAATGGATTAGAAGTCAGTGGATTTAATGAAAAGGAGTATGCTGAATTAAGAAAAAGTAATATTGGGTTTGTTTTTCAGAAGTTTAACTTGATTGACGAACTTACAGTTGAAGAAAATGTTGAATTACCATTAATGTATTTGAAGATAGATAAAAATGAAAGAAAGGCTAGGGTTCAAGAAATACTAAAAAGAATGCAGATTGATCATAGATCAAAACATTTTCCTAAACAACTATCTGGAGGACAACAACAACGTGTTGCAATTTCTAGAGCGGTAGTTACTAATCCAAAATTAATTTTAGCAGATGAACCAACTGGAAATCTGGATTCTAAAAATGGAATAGAGGTAATGAATTTATTAAGTGAATTACATAAAGATGGGGCTACTATAATTATGGTAACACACTCAGAAAGAGATTCAAAGTATGCTGATACAGTAATTAATCTTTTAGACGGGCAAATTGTATCAGAAAATATGGTAAAAAATAAAAAAGAACAAGAAGAAGCTATTCTGAGTTAACCAATAGTTATTTTGTTTTTGTTATGAAATGATTAGTTAATAAATCGTGTTTTTAGCATATACGATTTGATTTATCATTATAAATAATACATTCTGTAAACTACTACCAAGCTATAATTTCAAAGGTTTGGCAGTAGCTCACCTGCTTCAATGCTAAAAAAATCTTTTAAATTATCCAAATCATGGTAAATAATATTTTAAATAAAATAGGAAATACTCCTATGGCATTTCTTCCGATTACGAACGAACGAAATTTGAACGTTTTTGCAAAATTAGAGTTCTATAATCCAACAGGTAGTGTAAAAGATAGAGCGGCATGTTATATTATAAATCGGTTACTGAGAGAGGGAACTATAAATAAAGAAACAATCTTAATAGAATCTTCCTCAGGAAATTTTGGTGTAGCTCTATCTGCATATGCTAAGCATAATGGTTTAAAATTTATTTGTGTAATAGATAAAACTACACTACCAGTAAATGAAATGTTAATTCGTCTTCAAGGTGCTGAGGTCATTCGTATAACTGAGGCTGATGCTCATGGGGGGTATTTATTAAACAGGATTAAAAAAATAAAAGAAATACTAAATAAAACGGATAATATTTATTGGGTAAACCAGTATGCGAATCCATTGAATGCTAGGGCGTATTATAATTCTTTAGGCAATGAAATATGTTTAGAAGCTCCAAGACAAAAAATTGATTATTTGTTTATGGGTATAAGTTCAGGAGGAACAATAACTGGTGTTTCTCAAAAAGTAAAAGAACATTATCCTAATGCAAAAGTGATTGCAGTGGATGTAGAAGGATCAATAATTTTTGGAGGAAAGTCCCGTAAAAGATTTATTCCTGGAATAGGCTCAAGCATGAAACCGGATATAATAGAATATGCAAAAATAGATGATGTTGTTTATGTAAATGAAGAAGAAACAATACATTCTTGTAGAGAATTATTAGAAAATCATAATTTATATGCAGGCGGGTCTTCAGGATCTGTTTATGCAGGAATAAAAAAGTATTTTGAAAACAATAAAGTAAGCTCAAGTGTTAACATAATGTGCGTGTTTGCAGATAGAGGAGAAAGATATATAAGTACCATTTATAATGATGAATGGTGTAAAATGGTAAAGGAATACAGCGAGAAAAATTTTTGCTCAGAACCTATTGCTATTTAAAAAATAATAAAAAGAACTAAAGATAATGATATACTTAGGGGAACAAAATATAAAGGATATAGATTTAAATTGGGAACAAAACATTAAAGCAATAGAAATGGCTACTCGATGTATAGAGTCAAATGATATTGCTCAACCAATAAAGCCATATTTAAGATATGGAGATTTAAAAAATAGAATTATTGCAATGCCAGCATTTGTTGGAGGTAAGATTAATAGATCAGGAATAAAATGGATCGCTAGTTTTCCTGATAATCCACAAAAAGGAATTGCAAGAGCGCATAGTGTTATTGTTTTAAATGAAGCAGAAACAGGGAAACCTGTTAGTATAATAAATAGTGGTTCTATATCGGCAATCCGAACAGCTTCCGTTAGTGGTTTAATGATTAAGAAATTTATGGAACTAAAAAGACATAAGAGTGTCAAAGTAGGTTTAATAGGTTTTGGCCCAATTGGCCAGTATCATTTAGAAATGTGTAATGAGTTATTAGGAGAATCTCTTGAGGAGGTGCTTTTATATGATTTAAAAAATATTTCAAAAGATGATATAAATTCTTCAATAGAAGAAAAAATTAGCATAGTTAACAGTTGGGAAGAAGCATATGCGAATGCCGATATTTTTATTACTTGTACAGTATCAAAAGAACCATACATTGATAAAAAACCCAAAGATTCATCTCTACATTTGAATGTTTCTTTGAGAGACTATAAAACTGATGTATTTCCATGGTTTGAAAAGAGTATGGTAGTAGATGATTGGAATGAAGTGTGTAGAGAGAATACAGACATAGAAATGTTTCATAAAGTAAATCATCTAGAAGAGAGTCAAGTGAGTTATATGCAAGATGTACTTAATGGATTCTTTGAAACTTTAGACGATAAACAACCAATCATGTTTAACCCAATGGGAATGGCTGTTTTTGATATGGCAATAGCAGGACATTATCTGAATTTGGCTAAACAAACAGAAGAAGGAGTATTACTAGAGTAATTTAGAGTTATGTGTTTTTTTAAAACACTTAGAATAAAATAGTATAAGCAGCAAGTACTTAAAATAATCTAATTTGACAAAATGGAAACTTTTAATGAATTAAAACCAGGTTATGATTTTTTGTTAGGAGAAAACGTTAGTTATCAAAACGTTTCAAAAAATAACCCTTTTACAATAAGCTCATTAGGTGATGTTAATGTTTTTGAATGGGCTAGCAAATATAGGGATAGTTTAAATAATATATTACTAGAGAAAGGAGCAATACTTTTAAGGGGGTTTAAAATTGGGGGAGCTGAAAATTTTAATAAACTTTTTTCTATTATTTCTGGAGAAGCTATTGAATATAAAAATAGAACTTCTCCGAGAGATAGGGTTTATAGTAATGTATACACTTCTACAAGTCATCCAAATGATCAAACGATTCATATGCATACGGAAAATTCGTATTCTAATGAATATAATAGAATAATCGCTTTCTATTCTCTAGTTCCAGCTTCAGAAGGAGGAGAAACTCCAATAGCCGATGAAAGAAAGTTAATGGAGAGTTTAAAAGAAGGGACACTTAAAAAATTTAAAGATAAAGGGGTGTTATATATGAGAAATAGTCTTCCAGGTATTGGATTAGATTGGGAAACTATTTATCAAACAACCGATAAGAATCAAGTAAATAAAACTTTAGAAAATTTGGGATATGATTATACTTGGGTTGATGATGATCATCTAAGAGTAACTTGGAAATTAAAAGCGATTCATAAGCATCCCATTACAGGTAAAGACATGTGGTTTAATCATATGTTCTTTGGAATTAATAGTCACTATGATCCTGCAGTTTTAGAATTTTTGGGAGAAGAAAATTTACCATTTTTAACGTATTATGGAGATGGCACAAAAATAGAGCCAGAAGTAGTAGAAGAGTTTGTTAATTATTACAAAGAAAATTCAATTGTTTTTAAATGGGAACAAGATGATTTTTTATTACTTGATAATATGATGTTTTCCCATGGAAGACGCCCGTTTGTTGGAGCGCGAACTACCTTAACAGCAATGGGGCAACCTTTTAAAATGACAAAGTAAAAATTAACTTCTGTAACAGGTGGTGTATTGTTTAGACAACATCTATTAAAAATTATCATAAAAAATTAAAAGCTAAAAACATTTAGAATGTTTTTAAATCTAATCATTTGAGTTAATTACTAATTCAGATAAGGATATCAATTACTTATTTTTTATTAGTTGGTACCCGTAATAAGCATATCAGACTAAATAAAAACGTGACAAAAAATCTAAAAAAAAATAAAATCTTAAATTAATTAAAATGGAAATTATAGCAAAAGTATCGTATATAGCCAATAGTATAATGGCTTTAATAGGAGTTTTATATTTGGGGCTGGTGGTGTACCAAAAGATGAAGAAAAAAAGAATTTTTCTTTTTACTGGAAAAAATATATTGAATTATTTTTTAGGGTTTTTAGTTGTTGTACCAGTATTGGCAGTTTTATACACAATACCTTTAGCTTTTTATGATCCTAATTTTTGGTCAGAAGGAGCGTCTCAGTATTTAGAAGCTAGAAAAGAAGTTCTTAGTTTAGGGATTGGGATTTTATGTTTTTATGCAGGATTAAGAGCGTCAATTTTTATGCCTCATAAAAATGAGTATTATAATATTACTCCAAAACTACTATTCTTGAGTTTGTTTCCAGGCATAGCTAGTGCAATTAACGTAATGATTATAAGTAAATTTCTTACTAATGATTATGAAGCAAAATACCTTTTGTTATTTTTTGCTATGAATACTTTAATTTATGTAGTAACCACTAGAATTAGTAAAAGGGAAACTGTTAATCTTGGGATTTTAACAGCTCATAAGTTTAATCTTTTAATAATAGATAAAATTTTTAAAACACCTTACAGAAAGCAAGAACAAGTAAAGGAGGGTAAAATGCATACCATACTGAATGATGATATTAGAACAATTTTTTCTTTTTCACAAGATATAATTATGACATATACCAATGTGATAACTTTGATTGTAGTTCAGGTTTATTTATTTACTATTGATTGGGTTAGTTCATTAGCACTTTTAGGAATCATAGTTTTTATAATGGGGTTTCTTGCTATGCTAGTACCACGACTTAATAAAACAGGGAATATAGCAAGGGAAAGGAGAGAAGAGTATACTAGCTTTATATCTGGACTAATAAAAGGGTTTAAAGAGTTGGTTTTACATAAGGTTAAGATAGGGCAATATAAAAAAGATATGGAAAGATCTAGTAGGAAGTCATATGCTGCAAGTCGTGACTATGCTAATGTAGGAATTGATGCAAATGTGTTTTCAGAATTATCTTTTACTGTAGCTATGGGGGCATCATGCTTACTTTTTCCATTAATTTTTAATTTAGATAAAGAAGTAGTTACAGCCTATGTTTTGGTAGTCTTATTTTTATGGGGACCAATTACAATAATCTTAAACGGATTACCTCAAGTAGTTAGTCTTAAAGTATCATTGGATAGAATTAAAGCATTTATAAAAGACGCAGAAATAGAAGAAGCAACTTCTATTGAAGTTATGGATAGAAATGAAATTCCTTTTGTTAAAAGTATTGAAGTTAAAGATGTATGTTTTAGTTATGAAAACGAAAAGGAAAATACAAATTATGGTATAGGACCAATAAATTTCAAGGCGAATAAAGGTGAGTTAGTTTTTATAATTGGTGGAAATGGTAGTGGAAAAACTACCTTCTTAAAACTGTTAACAGGTCTTTATAAACCAAACTCAGGGAATATTTTTATAAATGAGATGAAAACAAGTAGGAAAATGTTAGGAGAGTGTTTTTCGGTTATTTATAGTGATTTTTATTTGTTTAAAAAATTGTATGATCTTAAAGAAGATAGGCTTAATCAGGTAAATGAATGGTTGAATGTACTACAATTATCGGATAAAGTAACCATTGAGAATGGAGTTTTTAGTACCATAGATTTATCAAAAGGACAGCGTAAACGCTTAAGTATTTTGAAGTCTTATTTAGAAGATAGACCTGTTTACTTTTTTGATGAAGTAGCAGCAGATTTAGACCCTGGATTTAGAGATTTCTTTTATAATGATTTGTTAGTGAAATTAAGAGAAGAAGGGAAAATACTAATTATCATTTCTCATGATGATAAATATTTTAGTTTGGCAGATAGCATTTACAAAATGGATATGGGGCAATTAACTCATCAAACAAAAGAAACATTAGTATTATTCGAGTAGTATTAATCAATAGAAAATTTCATTTTAAATTTTAAAACTATGCTAAAACTTAATTTTTTACTAGTGCTTAGAGAAATTAAAAAAGATAAAAAATCTTTTTTAATCAATATTTTAGGGGCTTCAGTAGGTCTTACTACTATTATATTAATGTCATTATATGTTTTTTATGAAAAAAACTATGATAGTTTTAATGAGAATAATGATAGGTTGTATAGAGTAGAAAGGGTTGTAAACGATAAAGTACAAAATCAAATATTTGACTCAACACCTTTTGAATTATCAAAAGAAATTAAATCTTCTTTTCCTGAGATTGAACACTCAGTAAGTGCAAAGTATACAAGTAATTTTCTAGCTATTGGAGATAAATTATATCCTAGACAAGAAGGTATATTGGCAAATAATGATTTCTTAAAGATGTTTAGTTTTCAGTTTGTTTCTGGAAATCGATTTAAAGCCTTAGAAAGACCTATGAGTATCGTGATATCTGAGTCTCTAGGGAAAAAATTATTTCCAAATGGAGATGTGCTAGGAAAAACTATAAAGATAAACAAGAAGCATATTTTAAATGTAACTGGTGTTTTCAAAGATTATCCGAAAAATTCCCATTTCAAAATGGAATATATTATTTCTTTTAATTCGCTAAAAGAACTTTATGATTCAGAAATGGAAAAAGGTTGGGGAGAAAGTTATGTTTCTACTTATATTTTGTTGGATAAGAATGCAAATGTTGATAGGTTATCTAATAAAATAAAAAACCTTTTAGCAAAGCATAATGATTTTAAGGATGGCATTACTCAAACTCTAAATCTTAGACCTGTAGAAGATATTTATCTAAAAACATTAGGTGTCAGAAATGATTCTATGGGAGGTAGAAGAAATACGATGATTATCATTAACTTGTTTATAATAATTGTCTTTTTTACAGCTTTTATAACAATAGTCAATTATATCAATATGACTACCACAAAATTGATAAATAGAGAGTTAGAAATAGGGATGAAAAAAGTTTTAGGAATCTCTAAAAGACAATTACAAGCACAATTTATATTGGAGTCGTTAGTTAAGGTTATCAGTGTTATAATAGTATCAAGTGTATTGGTGATTATTTTACTCCCTGTTTTTAATTCTGTTGTTTCTAGGGAACTTTCATTTGTATTTAGAGGAAGTTGGTTATTTATTTTAAAGATTTTATTTTTTAGTGTGTTTTTTGGTATAGTCGCAGGTTTATATCCTGTGTTTTATTTATCATCATTAAAAATCACATCCTTTCTTCAAGGAAATACCTCTATTAAACGTAGGAGAGGTCTACGTAAAGGGTTAGTGTTTTTTCAGTTATTCGTTACAATTCCATTAATTGTTCTTTCGTATTATATTGTTTCACAAATTAATTATTTGAAAGAAAAAGATCTTGGTTTTAATAAGAAAAATGTATTAACAACTTGGGTAAAGATATCTGACAGTAAGGATTTAAATCGTGTAGAGGTTGTGAAAAATACATTGCTTGAAAATCCTAATGTTTTGAACTATTCTATTTCAGAATGTGCTCCGTTTTTAGGGTTTGGAGACGAGAAAAAAGTAAATTGGGAAGGAAATAAAACTGATGATAAGGCTAGTTTAACCACATATGGAGTAGATTATGATTTTATAGATGTATTTAAGATGAAAATGAAGGAAGGGAGATGGTTTTCTAAAGAGTACTCTACAGATAAACAGAGCTCATGTGTAATAAATGAAACAGCAGTTTCGCTTTTAGGGTGGGATAACCCAATAGGAAAAACGCTTGATAATGGAAAGATTAAAGTTATTGGAGTGGTTAAAGATTTTGATCAGGTTTCGTTAACACTTAAAATCCCTCCTCTGATGTTAAACATGAATTCAGATGATAAAAAATATTTTGTAATAGGGATAAAAGTAAATGATAATAATAAAGCAGAAACTAGGGGTTTAATTAATAAAACTTTCAATTCACATTTTCCAGAAAAACCAATAGAATTTGGGTTTTTAGAAGATGGTATGGATGCAGGTTATATGTCTGCGCTTGAAAATGTAATGAGAATGTTTATGCTTGCTTCTATTATTTCGATTTTATTAGTAATTGTTGGTCTCTATACATTAATATCATTTTCTTTAAAAATGCAAAAGAGAATGATAGCAATGCATAAAATTTTAGGAGCAACAAAAAGAGAATTGTTTAAACTTATTTTAAAAGAATATGTTATACTCTACGCATTAGCAGCAACATTAGGATTAATATTAACATATTTTTTGATACTTCAATTTTCTCAGATAGGTGCTTATAGTGTTAGTATTAATCCTGTAGCCTTTATAATAGTTGTTTTAACTACTTTTTTAATTGTATTATTTACAATAAGTGGAAAAATATGGTCTGCCTCTTCAGAAAATCCAATTAAGGCTATTACACTTGAATAGAAACATAAATTAAGCTTAACTCTTAAGCTTTTTGGAAGTAACGAACTGTTGATATATAAAGCATCAATGAGTGAGGTATTGTTGGGGTATCTTGTCTTGATTTACTGCTATGTCAATTATCGATATACTTTTCATTAATTATTATTTACAAATCATGAAAAACCAAAATAAACCTATAGATTCTAAGGGGATGGGATGTCGATTTTCAGACTCAAATTCTTCATCACAAATAAATGATATAAAATATAAGTTAAAAAAAGAAGATCATTTTATTTTTCCTATTTGTGCAACAAGTAATGAAGCTTTAAAAGAGTTAACGTTAAAGTATAGAGATTTTATTGAGGATGAAGAAAATGCTTTTCCACAAATACTAAGTAATGTAATATATAGGAAGTCATTAGATCGAGGAAGATTGGCAATTGTAGCTTCATCCAAGCAAGAATTATTAGAAAAGATGAAGTCATTTGGAGAAGATGTTCTTTTGGAAGGAGTATCTATGGGAAGCTCAGAGCCTGAAAATCCAAGTATAGTTTTTGTGTACAACGGAATGGGGTTAGAATGGTGGAATATGGGACGAGAGCTTATGGATACAGAACCTCTTTTTAATAAGGTTGTTAAAGAATGTGATGTTGAATTTAAAAAGATTTCTGGTTGGTCAATTTTAGAAGAAATGCAAAAGCCAGAGAAGGTATCTAAAATTAAAGAGTCATATATAGCCCAGCCAGCTAATTTTGTTATTCAAATAGCACTAACTAGATTGCTTGAGCATTATGGAATTTCACCGGATGCAGTTGTAGGTCATAGTTTAGGAGAGGTCGCATCAACATATATTTCAGGAGCTTTAACATTACAAGAAGCTTTATTAGTAAGTTATCATAAAAGTAGATTGGAATATACTACTTCAGGAGCTGGGAGTATGCTTGCTGTTGGGATTTCTGAAGCAGAAGTTAAAGATACAATAAAAGGATATAATGATGTTTTCATAGCGGCAATTAATAGTCCAAAATCAGTGACTTTAGTTGGTAGAAAAGATACCATACAAAAGTTAGAAGAACTATACAAAACTATGGATGTGTTTCATCATCTTTTGGATATATCAGGTACATTTCATAGTTCTTTGATGTTACCAATTAAAGAGGAATTACTAGCGTGTTTGAAAAATATTGAAGGGAAAAAAACAACAATAGATTTGTATTCTACAGTAACTGGAGACAAAATTTCAGGAAAAAAGATAGATAAAGATTATTGGTGGAAAAATGTTTGTGAACCTGTTCGTTTCGCTGAAGCAATAGGTGCTTTAGCGAGAGATAAACATACTGTTTATATTGAAGTTAGTCCCCATCCAGGGTTAAAGAATAATATGAAAGAATGTTTAAACTATGATGATTCATATTCATTTTTAGAAACGTTAAATAGAAAAACAACAGAACAGCTTAACTTTTTTGAAAATTTATCGGTCCTTTTTACGTTAGGTTTCGAATTAAATTGGGAAAGATGGATAGATAAATTACCATTTATGGTATTACCTTCTTATTCATGGAAAGAAAATCATAATAGCAATGGGGTAAGTATACCTGTTGAGAGAAGAATAGGAAAGAAGGAAGGTGTGTTTTTAAATAAACAATATACTAAGGTAAATGAAAATATAGATAACAATTCTTATTCAACTCCAGCTTCAGAAACAGAATATACATTAGTTAAAATATGGCAAGATTTTTTTAAGTTAGAGAATATAGGAACAGAAGCTAATTTTTACCATTTGGGAGGAACCTCAATAGAGATGACTCAGTTAGCAAGGAAAATTGAAGAAGGTTTTGGTATTACTATAGATGTTAGAAGGCTGTTTACTTGTGTTGATTTTAAAGACCAAGTGAAATTGATTGAAAACTCTAAAGGAAAATTATTATCTAAAGTTAAAAAAGGATTGGTAAAGGAAAATTATCCTTTGTATACAACTCAACAAAGATTATTTGCATTATATGAGTCTGACAATCAGTCTTTAGCGTACAATATTCCTGTAGCTTTACAAGTAAATGGTATTTTGAATATTGAAAGATGTGAAAATGTTTTTAAAGAAATAATTAATAGGCATGAAGCATTAAGAACTTCATTTGATATTTTTGATGGGATTCCAGTGCAAAAAATTCACAATGATTTTGATTTTGAAATTGATATAGTTAATGATGGAGATTCATCAGAACTGGTTAAAAAACACATCAAGCCTTTTAATTTAAGCAACCCTCCATTACTAAGGGTTTTAGCTTGTAAAAAAGGTAATGTTTTCACAAAAATTATTTTAGATGTTCATCATATTGTATTAGATGGTGCTTCTTTAGAAGTTTTAATACGCGAATTTAACCAGTTATATAATCAAGAATCGATAGAGCCTCTAAAGTTTCAGTATAGAGATTTTATTGAATGGAATACTGAAAAAATCAACGGTTTAGATTTAGAGTCTCAAAAAGAGTTTTGGATGAGACAATATGCTGAACATGTTGAGCCTATCAATTTACCAATTGATCCACAAAGTAAAAAACATGAAATATTTGACGGTGATTCTGTAATCTTCGATCTTAATGAAGAAGAAGAAAGTAAACTTCGTGAATTATGTAAAAAAGAAAAAGCTACAATGTCTAGTGTTACATTGGCTATATTCTATGTTTTGTTATCTAGATTAACGAATAGTGAGGATATTGTTATTGGAACCTCTTCTCTTGGAAGATGGGATAAAGAGTTTAAAGATTTAATTGGTTTATTTATTGACGCATTGCCTATAAGGTCTAATCCATCTAAGAACCTTAAGTTTTCTGATTTCTTACAAAGTATTAAAGTAAATGTTTTAAGTTGTATAGAAAATGGAGATTATTCTTTTGAAGAGTTATATAAAGAGTTGAAACTTGAAAAAAATTCAAATAGTAATTCTCTATATAATATTGCTTTTGAATATTATAATTTTGATTGGGGCAACGCTACATCTTCAGATCTAAATTTATCAATTGACTCTATTCAAGATAATTTGGTTTCTAAATTTCCATTAGTGCTTAGAATAATTGAAACAGAGCAAGGATGTAAATTTCATTTAGATTACTCTTTAAATTCATTTAGTAGAGAAAGTGTTGAGCGTTTTAGAAATTATTATAAAGAGATTATTAAAAGTGTAATTGAAGATAATTCAATTGTATTAAAGGATATTCAAATTCTTCCAGAAGTTGAGATTAGTCAACAATTAAATGATTTTAATGTCACAAGTTTGGAGTATGAAGGCGATAAAACAATTATAGAACTATTTTCATCACAAGTGAAAAATAACCCTGATAAAATAGCGTTACTTTTTAATGGGGAAAGTTTGTCTTATAATGAGTTAGATAAGCGTTCAACACAGCTTGCTAGATATATCAATAAAAAAGATAATGAACAATCATTATTGGTTGGTCTTTGTGTAGATAGTTCTATAGATATGATTGTAGGTATTCTAGGAATATTAAAATCAGGTAGAGGTTATGTCCCAATAGATGCTACGTATCCAATGAGTAGAATTAATCATATGATCGAAGATTCTGGTCTAGAATTAATTGTGACTCAAAAATCGTATTCAGAGCTATTTGCAGATGTTGAAAATATATTATTAGATGTAGATAAAGATTTAATAAGAAAGGAATCAATAGGAGAGATCGTTGTATCTAAGTTTAATAATTTAGCTTATGTTATTTATACTTCAGGAAGTACAGGACAGCCTAAAGGAGTTTTAGTAAATCATCAAAATGTTATTAAGTTAGTTAAGGAAACAGGACCTATTTCTGTGAAACAAACAGACAAAGTATTACAATGGTCAAATGTAGCTTTTGATGGCTCTGTATTCGATATATTTTGCAGTTTGTTAAATGGAGCTACATTGTGTTTAATCGATAAAACAGTTTCTTCAGATGTAAAAATTTTATCAAAAATTATAAAAGATTATGAAATAACTATAACCTTTTTTACTACGGCATTATTTAATGTTTTTGTAGATACTGAAGTTGAAGGGTTATCATCTTTACGAAAAATAGTAATTGGAGGAGAGAAAATATCTATAAAACATATTCAAAAAGCATATGATGTACTAGGGCCAAGTAAAATGGTAAATGGTTATGGGCCTACTGAAACCACCGTTTTTGCTATTAGTCATTCGTTTGATAAAAGGCCTGTTAATAACGTACCTATAGGTAAGCCACTAAATAATACTAAAGCATATGTTCTTGATAATTCAGGTAATTTGTGTGGTATTGGAATTACAGGAGAACTCCACATAGCAGGAGATGGAGTCTCTATGGGGTATCTTAATGATACAGAAAAAACAAATGCTAAGTTCATAGATAATCCATACGAAGTAGGATCACATTTATATAAAACAGGAGACTTGGTAAAATGGTTACCTGATGGGAATCTTGATTTTGTAGGTAGAAAAGATAATCAGATAAAATTAAGAGGCTTTCGAATAGAATTATCAGAGATAGAGTTTCAACTAGATGCTATAGATGAGGTGAAAAATAGTGTTGTATTGATGAAAGAAATTGGAGTTAAAAAGTGTTTAGTAGCGTATTATAAGTCAAAAGAAGCTATTGATACTTCAATACTGCGTGACTCTTTATCTGAAAATCTTCCAGAATATATGTTGCCTTCTTTTTATGTTCATTTAGTAGATTTTCCTCTTACACCTAATGGAAAAGTAAATCGAAAAGCACTGCCAGTGCCAACTGTAATTAGAGAAGATGAATATTTAGCGCCAACTAATGAAATAGAACATAAATTAGTAGCTATTTGGGCTGATGTATTGAATATAGATAAAGAAGTAATAAGTATTAATAGTAATTTTTTCAATTGTGGTGGAGATTCATTAAATGTAATTTTTCTAAGTAATAAAATAAATAAGGAATTTGGTGTTAAAACATCTGTTAGAGACATTATTGGAAATCCTAATATTCAATATATAGAAGGCCTTATTTCTAGATCTTCAAAAGTAGATTATGTATCAATTCCTGCTTCCGAAAAAAGAGAGTTTTATCCTTTGTCTTCTTCTCAGAAAAGAATGTATTATTTATACGAGTATAATAAAGATACTATAGAGTATAATGTACCTATGATAGTAACTTTAAAAGGTAGTATAGATAGAAAAAGGTTGAGGTTAGCTTTTGAGCAATTGATTAAAAGACACGAAAGTTTAAGAACAATATTTGAGGTTTTTGAAGGTAAATTAGTGCAACGAATTTTATCAGATGTAGAATTTAATATTTCTACCATAGAAAAAGTAAAAAGTGTTCAAGAAGTTTTAGAAAGGTTTTTAAAGCCTTTCAATTTAAGTAAGTCTCCATTATTTAGAATTGGAGTAGCATCTATTTCAGAATACGAACATATTTTAATAATGGATACTCATCATATTCTTTCTGATGGAATTACAAATTCTATATTGACAAAAGAGCTTTTCTCATTATATGATCAAAAAGATTTACCAGAGCTTAAAATACAATATAAAGATTTTGCAGTTTGGGAACAAGGTGAAGAGTATCAAAAAGAAGTAGTTAAACATAAGGAGTATTGGTTGAATAGATTTTCTAAAAAAACTACAACACTCGAACTACCTTATGATTTTCCAAGGTCTAAAAAATTTAATATCGAAGGTAAACATCATACTTTAGAATTGAATGAAAATTATGCGAATGGATTGAAAAATATTTCTAAATCTGAAGGGGTAACAGTGTATACCGTACTTCTAACTTTTTTCAATGTGTTATTATATAAGTTAACAGATCAAAATGATATAGTAATTGGTACTGCTGTTTCAGGAAGGTCTCATGTTGATTTAGAACCTATAACTGGTTTTTTTGTTAATACAATAGCATCAAGAAATAATCTTGAAGGAGATTTAACTTTTAGAGACCTTTTATTAAAAGTTCAAAAAAATAATTTAGCAGATTTCGAGCATCAATTATATCCTTATGAGGATTTAGTAGAAACATTGAACATAGAAAGAGTTTCAGGTAGAAATCCATTATTTGATGTAATATTAGGTTATCAGCCAATCAAAGATGAATCTTTATTAGAGAGTTCAGATCTGCAAGCAGAATTGTATGAAGATTTATTTTCTCAGGCAAAATTTGATATTTTATTTACAATTTTAGATTTTAATAGCAGGCTAAAATTAAATATTACATATAGAGATGAATTATTTAAATCAGATACGATTGCTCGTTTCATGTCTTATTTTTTAAACATTATAGATCAAGTATTTTTAGATAGTTCAGTTTTAATTAAGGATATAAATGTTTTATCACAAGAGGAAATAGCTCAACAATTGATTAGTTTTAATAAAACTGATTTAGAATATAATAAAAGTAATACCATTTTTGATCTTTTTTCAACCCAGGTTAAAGATTATCCTAATAAGATAGCATTGGTTTTTGAGGGCAAGAAATTGACTTATAAAGAATTGGATGAGCGTTCTAATAAACTAGCGAGACATATTAATAAAGTTGATGTAAATAAATCTCCATTAATTGGTGTTTGTGTAGATCGATCGATTGAAATGATTATTGGTATTTTAGGTATTTTAAAGTCAGGCAGGGGGTATGTACCTATCGATACTTCATATTCAACCAATAGAATATCAAGTATTATAGAAGATGCAGGTTTAAAAATAATACTAACAAATAATGAAGTTCTTAATTCTTTTGAGGAAACGAAGCAAATTTTTTTAAACAAAGAAATGGACGCAATTAATGAACATTCTAGTAATAGTCTTTTTAATGAGGTTTCACCTAATGATATAGCTTCTGTTATTTATAAGTCTGACGTTACTAATTGCTCAAAAGGAGTGATTGTGCCCCATAGAAACATTGTGAAACTTACACAGGAAAAAGGAGCTACCAAAATATTAGCTGATGATCGTATACTTCAATTTTCAAATGTAGCTTTTGAAGGTTCTGTATTTGATATTTTTAGTAGTTTACTTAATGGTGCTACACTATATTTAATTAATCAAAAAACTACTACAGACATAGAAAAGCTTTCAGGTGTAATTAAAGATAATAAAATATCTTTGGCCTTTTTAACTACAGCCATTTTCAATGTTTTTGTAGATGAAAAAGTAGAAGGCTTGTTACCACTTCGTAAATTATTCTTTGGAGGAGAGAAAGCTTCTTTGAAACATGTTCAAAAAGCATACGATATTTTAGGTTCTGGAAAGCTAGTGAATTGTTACGGATCTTCGGAAGTTACGGTTCATGCAACATGTTATAATGTAGATGAAAGACCAGTAAGTAATGTGCTAATAGGTAAATCAGTAATGAATTCTAAAGCATATGTGTTGAACTCTGATATGGGGTTAAGTGGTGTTGGAATTATTGGTGAACTTTATATTGGAGGAGATAGTTTAAGTTTAGGCTATCTTAACGATAAAGAAAAGACAAGCATTAGTTTTCTAGAAAACCCATTTGAACCTAAATCATATATTTATAAGACTGGAGATTTGGTAAAGAGATTATCCGATGGTAGTATAGAGTTTGTCGAAAAAAGAGATAATCAGTTAACATTAAGAGGCCATTTAATAGAACTTTCAACCATTAAGTTTCATCTAAATACCCATAGTAAAATACTTAATTGTATTATTTTGGTAAAAGAAACGGATGGAGTAAAAGAGTTAATTGCATATTACCAATCTGTAGAGCCAATAAAGGATTCAGGTTTAAGTGAATATTTACATTCACTTCTGCCAGATTATATGGTGCCAGCTCATTATGTATTTATGGAAAGTTTTCCTTATACATCTACAGGTAAAATAGACCAAAAGTCACTTTTAGAAATAGAGATTAATAAAGAAGAAATTAAAGAAATAAGTGGTGAAACAGAAAATAAACTTATTAAAATTTGGTCAGAAATACTTAACCTACAACCAGATACAATAGGTGTAAATAGCAACTTTTTTGAATTAGGAGGAGCTTCTCTTAAGATGATTTTTTTAATTAATAATATTAAAAATGAGTTTGGTGTAGAAGTACCATTAAAAGAAATTTTAATAAATCCTACTATCAAACATATATGTAAGTTGATTCAGGATTCAGATACTATTAAGTATTCGTCTATACCAACTGTAAATGATAGAAATTACTACCCATTATCATCAACTCAAAAGAGAATGTATTATGGAAATGAATTTGATAAAGATTCTATAGCTTACAATGCACCTATATTTTTGACAGTTAAAGGAGCATTAGATATTAGTAAATTGGAGTATGCTTTTAACAAAATAGTCAAACAACATGAGAGTTTGAGGACTGTTTTTGAGTTTGTTAAAGGAGATTTAAAGCAAAAAGTACTCCAGGAATTTATGTTTTCTATAGACGTTCTTCAAAAGAGTGAAAATCCAAACAAAGCAATAAGAAACTTTATAAAACCATTTGACTTAGGTAAGCTTCCTTTAATTAGAGCCGGTATAATTCCGGTAACAAAAAATGAGCATATACTTATAATTGATTGTCACCATATTGTATCTGATGGAGTTTCAACAGGTGTGTTATTAAGTGATTTAATGTCTATTTACGAAGATAAAGCATTAGAGGAGCCAAAAATTCAATATAGAGATTATGTAATTTGGCAATTGTCTGATGAAAGGCAAGGGGTGATTAATAAAGATAAGGAGTATTGGGTAAAACAATTTGATGAGTTGCCAGCTCCTCTTGAGTTACCTTTTGATTATCCAAAATCTGAAAATACAAAAAAGACAGGAAGACAAGCTCGATTATTTTTAGACGATGTAAAAGCAAAAAAGTTAGTGGATTTTGCTCAAGAAGAAAACACAACTTTATTTATTGTATTACTTACTATTTATAATTTATTTTTAGCTAAACTTAGTAATCAAGAAGAGATAGTAATAGGGTCATCTGTATCAGGAAGGTCACATTCAGATTTAGATGGAGTTGTAGGTGCTTTTATAAATTTATTAGTTCTTAAAAACTACCCAAAAGCAGAAAAATCATTCGTAGAGTTTTTACAAGAGGTAAGCGAAAAAACGGTAGAGGCTTATGACCATCAAGAGTATGCCTATGAAGATTTAGTTATGGCTCTTAAAAATGATTATTCAGATAGAGATTCTTTGTTTAATGTAATGTTTGAGTACATGAAATTAGACGAGTTAAATACCTATAGTAAGGGGTTGTCCATAGAAAAATATAATTATGATTATAACGTAACTAAGTTTGATTTTACCCTAAGGGCTTATGAGCTAGAAGGAGGTTTAGAGATAAATTTAGAATATAATACTAGTCTCTTTAAGAAGACTACTATTGATAGATTTGAGAAGTATTTTGAAAAGATAATAGATGAAGTACTTCTAAACCCAAAAACTAAAATTAAGAATATTAATATGCTTCCTAATAGGGAAGTAGAGATGTTAAAAAACACTTTTAATGATACGAAGTTAGTTTTTGATAATAATGATAGTTTAGTCTCAATGTTTGAAAAAAATGTTGCATTAAATCCAAATCAAATAGCGATTTCTCACGAAGGAAAAACATTAACATATAAAGAATTGGATGAAGAGTCGAATAAAGTAGCTAATTATTTGGTTTCAGAAGGAGTAATACCTAATGTAGTAGGGCTACTGATTAATCGCTCTTTAGATATGATAATAGGTATGTGGGGAGCTTTAAAAGTGGGAGCAGGATATTTACCATTAGATCCTACACTTCCAGAAGAACGTATACGTTATATGCTAAATCAGAGTAGGGCAACTTTTTTACTTACTCAAGAAGAGTATATAGAGGCGTATTCGGCATATCTTCCTGTACAATCCATTGATTCTTCAGAAATTTATACCCAAAGTGCTTGTAGTGTATCTTTTAAAACTGAAGCTAGAGATTTAGCTTATTGTATTTTTACTTCAGGTTCTACAGGTAATCCTAAGGGGGTAATGATAAGTCATGGTAACGTAATGAACTTAGTTAAAGGTTTAGAAGAAAGAGTATATAAACCTTATAAAAATCAGACATTACGAGTAGCTTTATTAGCATCTTACGCTTTTGATGCTTCAGTGCAACAAATTTTTACAGCACTATTGTTAGGGCACAGTCTTTATATAACGAGTGATGAAATTAGAAAAGATGGTGCTAAGTTATTAGAGTTTTATAATAGAAACGAAATAGATGTAACAGATGGTACTCCAACACACTTAAGATTATTGGTAGATTCTTTAGAAAAAGATGCTGAGTTAAAAAAATTATCAAGTTGGTTAATAGCAGGAGAAACATTATCAAAAGAATTGGTTAGTAAATTTTATGCTAGTTTAGGAGAAAAAACTCAATTGTATAATTTTTATGGACCAACTGAGACTTGTGTAGATTCGACTTCTTATAAGATTAATCCAAGAGAAATTGAAAACTTAACAAGTGTCCCCATAGGAAAACCTTTACCAAATGAACGTGTTTATGTTACAGATAATCATGGAGCATTAGTTCCAGTTGGTGTGATAGGTGAGTTATGTATTGCAGGAGATGGATTAGCTCAGCGATATGTGGGTGACCAATCATTAACCACGGAGAAGTTTAATACAGAATTTATATCTCATGAACCCCGAGTATACAGAACTGGAGATATGGTAAGATGGTTACCAGATGGAAACTTAGAATTTCATGGAAGAAAAGATAATCAAGTTAAAATAAGAGGATATCGAATAGAATTAGGTGAAATTGAGAAACGACTGAATGCATACTCAAAAATTAAACACTCTGTAGTATTACTCAAAGAGTCTGAAGGAGAAAAACATATTGTAGCTTATTATCAATCTTCAGACAAAATAAAAGTTTCTGAATTAAGAGAATATTTAGGTAAGTTTTTACCAGATTATATGATTCCAAGTTATTTTGCATTTGTAGAAAAATTTGGACTTACTGTAAGTGGAAAAGTAGATAATAAGTCTTTGCCAGATTATACAACTTTACATGAAGATAAAAATATTGTTGCTCCATCTAATAAAATAGAACAAAAATTAGTGTCGTTTTATGCAAAAATACTTAATGTAGATAAGAATAAGGTAGGCAGTAATAGTAACTTTATTGAGTTGGGTGGACATTCTTTAAAAATGGTATATTTGGCAAATAACATTAAAAAAGAGTATTCTGTAAAAGTTTCTTTGAAACAGATTATAGAAAATCCTACTGTTAAGGATTTAGGGAATTTAGTAGCTCAATCTGTAACTGTAGATCATCTTCAAATTCCAGTTTCAGAGTTAAGAGAGTATTATCCTTTATCTTCTTCTCAAAAGCGAATGTATTTTGCCCATGAGTATAACAAAGAATCATTATCTTACAATGTTCCAACTGCAATTACATTAAAAGGTAGTCTAGATAAAGAAAAACTTGAAAGTTCTTTTGTTGAATTAATTAATCGACACGATAGTTTAAGAACAGAATTTGTAATGATAAATGGAGAACTTTCTCAGCGAGTTATGCCAGAAGTTAACTTTTCAATAAATGATTTAGCGTATGATAAAGACCTCGGAGGTGTCGTTAAAAATTTTATTGAGCCTTTTAATTTAAGTGAGGCTCCAATACTCAGAGTTGGACTTGTAACAATTTCTAAGGAAGAATATTTATTAATCATAGATTCTCATCATATTATTTCGGATGAAGTAACAAGTAATATAATTTTAAAAGAGCTATTCTCTATTTATAATGGAGATAAACTTCCAAAACTTCGAATACAATATAAAGATTTTGTTATGTGGCAAAATCAAAAAGAACAACAAAAGGAGATAGAAAAACATAAAAAGTATTGGTTAGATAAATTTTCTAAACAAGCACCAGTTTTAGAATTGCCGTATGATTATCCACGAACAGTTAAAAATGCAGATAATGGTGGGAATTTATTAATTAAGATAGATGGTGGTAAAGTTGAAAAGTTAAAGAAAATTGCACAAGATGAGGGCTTAACATTGTATAATTTATATTTATCCATGTATAATGTTTTATTGTATAAATTATCTAATCAGGAAGACATAGTTATAGGAACGCCAGTAGCAGGAAGACCTCATCACGATTTGGAAAGTATAGCAGGTGTTTTCATAAATACATTAGCAATTAGAAATCAATTTCAAGGAAGTGTAACCTTTAAGGAATTTGCTAAGCAAGTACAAAAAGGTAGTATAACAGATCTTGACCATCAATTATGTCCTTATGAAGATTTAGTAGATGAACTTAATTTAGAGAGAAGTTTAACTAGAAACCCTTTATTTGATGTAAGTTTCAATTTTGTAAAACAAGATTCTATCATTACAAGTAGTTCAAGTCTTAATGTTGAACTTTATGATATAGAGTATAATCAATCAAAGTTTGATCTTAACATGATTGTTGTTCAAAGAGAAGATGACAATTATATTTTTATAGAGTATGCCAAACAACTATTTAAGGAAAGTACTATCAAAAGATTTATGAGTTATTTTGATAAAATAATCGAAGCAGTTTGTGAAAGTAAAACTGTAAAGATTGCAAATATTGAAATACTAGAAGAAAAAGAAAATCAATTATTAAATTCATTTAGTCCTATGGTTAATTCAAATAAAGAAAACGATACAATAGTAAAAGTTTTTGAAAACCAGGTAAATAAAACTCCATTGGCAATAGCAATTAGGTATGGAGAAAAATCATATAATTATCAAGATTTAAATAAGAAAGCAAATCAATTAGCAAGAAGTTTACAACAAAATTTTGGAATTAGTAAAGGGGAAGTTGTAGGAGTTTTGTTACCTAAGTCAGATGAAGCTATTATATCTATTTTAGCAGTACTTAAACTTGGAGCTGTATACTTACCAATAGATACTAAATATCCATTAGAAAGAATAAATTATATTATTGAAAATAGTGGTTTAAGAGTTTTAATTAACAATACTAAAACTATAGATAAAAAAGTGGTTGCAGATTGTGTTGTAAATTATGATTCATTAAATTATACAAATGAAGAATTAACTAATCTTAACACTAATATTACTTCTAACGATTTAGCGTACGTTATTTATACATCTGGTTCTACAGGAAAGCCAAAAGGGGTTATGATTGAACATGGAAGTAACGTAAACATGTCAACAGATATAGTAAAGCAGTTGAATGTAAATGATAGAGATACTATTTTGTGGTTTGCCTCAATAGCCTTTGATGCTTCTGTATATGAAATTATGATGGCATTATACAGTGGAGCTACATTAGTAATACCTGAAGATAAAGATATAACTGATATTACACGTTTTTGTAAGTTAGCTTCTAAAACCAATACCACAATTGTTACATTACCTCCAAGTTATTTAGAAACATTACCTCTTGACGAGTTAGATACATTGAGAATAATTACCACAGCTGGAGAAGCTGCAAATCCTAAAAAAGCAATTGAAGTTATTAAAACAGGAATTAGATATTTTAATGCTTATGGACCAACTGAATGTGCAGTTTGTACTTCAATTTATGAAGTGTTTAGAGGAGATGCAGGTTTAACTAACATCCCAATAGGGAAACCTATAGCAAATACTGAAATGGTTATTCTAGACAAGGATTTAAAGCAAGTTCCTATAGGAGTAAAAGGTACGATTTACATAGCAGGTAAGGGAGTAGGAAGAGGATATGTTAATAATGCAGAATTAACAAGTAAAAGCTTTGTTACTGTTTCTTATAAAGGAATAGACAAAAGGTTTTATAATTCAGGAGACATAGGTGAATGGACTGAAAATGGTTTAATAGTATTTCATGGAAGAAAAGATAATCAAGTTAAATTACGAGGTTATCGAATTGAGCTTGGAGAAATTGAAGGAACATTATCAGCTATAAAAGGAATTCGAAATAATCATGTTGTTGTAAAAGATATAGAAGGGAATAAGGAACTAGTTGCTTTTTATATTGCTGAAGAAGGAATAAATGAGACCAAAATAGAAGATGAATTATCAAAATTAATTCCAGAGTATATGGTTCCAAAGTCTTGGGTTAAATTAGATGAGTTTCCTCTTACAATTAATGGTAAGATAGATACCAAGAAACTTCTTCAGTTAGATGTAAAGAGTGCAAATGATTATGTTGCTCCATCTAATGATATTGAGAAGAAAATTACTCAAATTTGGTCTAAAACATTGAATATTGATGAAAGCAAAATTAGTGTGTTAGATGATTTCTTTGATCATGGTGGAAATTCACTTATTGCTATACAGTTACTTACAGCTATTAATAAAAACTATGGAATTCAGCTTGAATTGCAAGAAGTATTTAAGTTGAAAACCATACGTGGTTTATCAGAATTAATTGATCTTGAGGTATGGGTTAATGATGATGAGAAAAAGGATCTTGAATATGACGAAACAGTTATATAGTAGTTAGTAAAATGTCGAGGGTAATTATACGGTATATAAAGATTCTTATATACTTTTAAAGTAAAATGACCTATTTAACTTACGATTAGTCTTCTGTTTTAGAAGCTTCACAAAAGTTTACTTACAAATAAAAAATGACTACTCTTAATCTATTTGATTTAGGAGTTGTTAAAGCTTTCTTGCTTTCAAACAAGATGGTTTTAACTATAAAATAATATTCAAAAATGGAAAATTTACTATTAGAAATAAAAAAATCTGGTATTCATATCAACGTTAATGAAGAAAATTTAAAGTTGAAAATTCCAAAAGGCTTTAATAATGATTCTTTATTAGAGAATATAAAGAATAATAAGTTAGCACTGATTGATTATGTAGAAAAGAGTAAAAGAAAAAATAATATTTTTAAGGAAATTCCAAAGGTTAATAGTAAACATTCAAAATTAACACCATCTCAATTAAAAATGTTTTTGGCTGAGGAGGTTACAAAAGGTACTAACGTATATAATACTCCTTTTGCATATGAATTGAGAGGTACATTAGATGTAAAGCAATTTGAAAAAGCTTTTAGTAAATTAATTAAAAGACAGGAAAGTTTAAGAACATATTTTGTTTTAGATAATAATCATGAGCCAATTCAGAAAGTTTTAGAAAATTTTGATTTTAAGATAGATTATTGCTCTTGTACAAAAGAAGAACTTGAAAAAATAAAGGAAAGTTTCTCATATCCCTTTGCTTTGGATAAGGCGCCATTGATAAGAGCAAAGTTATTAGAAATTGATAAAGATTCATTTATTTTATTAGTAGATATCCATCATATTGTTTTCGATAGCATTTCTATGGAGATCTTTATGAAAGAATTATTTTCTTTATATAATAATATAGAGTTACCTAAGCCTAAATTAAATTATATTGATTATGCTACCTGGTTTAATGGAAAAGAGAATAGAGAAAATTTAAATACTCAAAAAGAGTTTTGGGTTAATCAATTAAAAGGGTATTCAAATACAGCTATACTGCCTTCAGATTTTAAAAAGAAAAATGAAATGTCATTTGAAGGAGACTGCATGAAATTTAAGATATCAAATAATAGAAAAGAAATCCTTGAAGTACTTGCCAAGAAATATAAGATTTCTTTGTTTACTTTACTTACTAGTCTATATGGTATTTTACAAGCAAAATTAACTGGTGTTGATGATATAGTAGTTGGAACACCTGTAGCAGGAAGAAGGCATTGGAGTGTTGAAAATATTATAGGCATGTTTATGAATACTCTTGGAATTCGTATACTTCCTAAAAATGAACTGAAATTTGATGAATATTTAAAAAATGTTAGTTTAAGTGTTATGCAAAGTTTTGATAATCAAGAGTACCCGTATGAGGAGCTTCTTGAAGATTTGAAAACAGATTACACTAACGAAAAGACTCCATTATTTAATACTCTTATTTCTTTGGTTAATTCTACAAAAAATAAAGGAAGTTCCATCGGTGAATTTAATATAAAGCCCTTAGAGTTTGATAAAGCTACTTCTAAGTTTGATTTGAGCATGTATTTTGTTGAGGGAAACGACGAAATCAGTTGTGTATTTGAGTACAATACACAATTGTTTAAGAAAGATACTATAAAACAATTTTTTAATTATTTTTCAAATATTATAGATCAAGTATCTATTAACGAGTCAGTTATTTTGGGTGAAATATCTCTTCTTAATCAAAGCTCTAGTAATGAATTAATAAAACTTAATGATTTTACCAATGTGAGTTTTCAAAAAGAAGCGACTTTGGTTGATTTATTTGAGACCCAGGTAGAGAAAACGCCAGATGATATAGCTTTAATATTTGGTGAAAAAACGATGACCTATAACGAGGTAAATCAAAAATCAAATAAAATTGCTAGAATGTTACGTTCAAAGGGAATTGGCCGTAATGATGCTATGGGTGTTTTAATGGAAAAAAACCTAGAAGTGGTAATAAGTATGCTAGGTATTTTGAAAGCTGGAGGAGCTTATGTTCCTATTGATGTTACTTATCCGCAAGAAAGAATCGATTACATAGTAGATAATAGTCAATTAAAATGGGTATTAACTTCGGAAGAGTATTATGGATTAGTTGATAAAACGAATGTAGAAATTGTTAATGTTTTAGACTCAGAGCTAATTTTGGATACTTCAAACTTACCAAAAATGAATAACTCTGAAGACCTTTGTTATATTATTTATACTTCAGGAACTACAGGTAAGCCTAAAGGTGTAATGGTAGAGCATAAGAATGTTGTTCGACTTCTTTTTAACAAAGAGTTTCAATATGATTTTAATAATGAAGACGTGTGGACAATGTTTCATAGTCATTGTTTTGATGTAAGTGTATGGGAAATGTACGGAGCATTACTTTATGGGGGGAAACTGATTATTGTTTCTCAATCAGATGCTCGAGACCCTTCAAAATATTTAGAAATATTACAGAAGTATAAGGTAACCATATTAAATCAAACTCCTACAGCTTTTTATTCATTGAATAATACTTGTGAGAAAAATCAAGTATTATTACCAGATGTACGATATGTTGTTTTTGCAGGAGAAGCATTAACTCCTTCAAAATTGAATAAATGGAGAGAACGTCAACCAAAGGCGAAGTTGATTAACATGTATGGAATTACGGAAGTTACTGTACACATGACTTATAAAGAAATTGGAGATCAAGAAATACAATATAGTATAGGTAACATAGGAAAAGCTTTACCAACAGGGGCGATATATCTTTTAGATAAAAATATGAAGCAGGTGCCTGTAGGGGTTATTGGTGAAATTTATGTAGGAGGTCATGGAGTAACCCGTGGTTATATGAATAATAAAGAACTTACAGATTCACGTTTTATAAAAAACCCTTTTAAAGAAGGAGATCGTCTATATAAATCAGGAGACTTGGCAATACTTTTGTCAAATGGAGATTTGGAATATAAAGGACGAATTGATAGACAGGTTCAATTAAAAGGTTTTAGAGTCGAATTAAAGGAAATTGAATCTCATTTAGTTCAGCATGAATTAATAAAGGATGTAGTTGTAAATATGGCTAAATCTGAAAAAGATGAGCCTTATTTGTGTGCATATTATATAGGAGAAAAAGAAATACAAGTTACTGAGTTGAGGGCATATTTGGAAACTAGGGTACCACACTACATGATACCATCTTATTATGTTAAAATCAAAGAAATTCCGTTCACCTCAAACAATAAAATTGATTTTTCTAAACTACCAATACCAAAAGTAGGAACATCTGAAAAAGTATACTTGGGACCAACCAATGAAGAAGAAAAAATAATGTGTAAGATTTGGGAAGAGTGTTTGGAAGTTGGTCAGATTGGAATATTAGATAACTTCTTTGCTTTAGGAGGAGATTCTTTAAAAGCAATTGGATTGATATCAAGAATAAATGAGTCTTTATCATCTTCTTTAATTATTGCTGATATTTATTCAAATCCAACAATTAAAAAATTAGCAAGTATCGTTAGGCCTGAAGAAGATTCGAAGTATGAAATTTTGAAAAAAGAAGTAGAAGAAGAACTAAATTTATTTCAAGAAACATATAAAAAAAATAATCAGTTTCAAGATTCTTTCGAGGCAGTATATCCAATGAGTGGGATAGAAAAGGGAATGGTATATTATACACTATTAACGAAAGAAGAAAATGCTAATAATATTTTGTATCACGAGCAAAATATATATCCTCTTCTGCTAGATAATTTTAATTTAGATACTTTTAAACGTGCGTTAAAATTATTAACTAACAAACATGAAGAACTCAGAAAAATATATGATTTAAACAATTTAACTCATATTATTTTAAAAGAAATTGAACCAAACTTGAAGTTTATTGATATATGTCATTTAAGTACTCAAGAGCAAAATGAATTTATTTCTAAAAAATGTGAAGAGGAAAAATTGAAACAAACTGAGCTTTCAATGTCTCTAATATGGAGAATGCATATCATTAAAGTTCGTGAAAATTATCAATATTTATTATTTGATTTTAACCATTCATTGATGGATGGTTGGAGTTTGGCTTTGTTTTTAAGAGATTTATTTAATACATACGATCACCTTGAACATGACTCAGAGTATACTCCAATGCGAGTTAGAGGAGGGTATAGAGATCAAATAGCCGCAGAATTAATGGCTTCTAAAAATGAATTGAGTAAAGGTTATTGGAAAACAGAGTTAGAAGATTATAAACGTTTTGAACTGAAATCTACAGGAAATCCAAGTAAAACAATTACTAATAATTATGATTTAGGTATTGGATTCCGGAAAGAATTAGAAGGAGTTGCAGAAAAGTTGAATGTAAGTTTCAAGCATTTATGTTATGCTGCATTGGTGTTTTCGTTGAAAAGAATGACTTATGAAAATGATTTAACAATTGGAGTTTCTTCAAATACAAGACCTTTAATTATAGATGGAGAAGAATTGGTAGGCTGCTTTTTAAATACAGTCCCATTTAGAATAAAAATTCCTGAAAATATAACTTGGAAAGATTATATAAATCTTGTAGATAACAAGTTAATAAATTTAACCTACCATGAGCGTATCCCTTTTTATAAAATTTTAGAATATATTGATGAAAAAACTATTGATCAAAATCCTGTTTTTGATGTAAAACTAAACTATATTGATTTTAGGCCTTACAACGAGTTTGAAAACAAAGAGGATGATTTTTTAGAAAAAACAATGGCTGATGCCAAAGCTTATGTGAATGAAAATACACCTTTAAATTTAACTATACTTGCTCAAAATGAAATGTTTGCGTTGAATTTGATTTATTCTTCGGCATTTTTAGAAGCTGAAGAGTCAGATAAATTGTTTGGTTATCTTAAAAGTACTTTAGAGGAGATAGTAAATGACGTTAATGAAAAACAAAATGGTGGTAGTATCTTAGACCAAGAAGAGTATTTTAAATTAACGAATGATTTTAATGGTGTAGAAGCCCCTTTTAAAAATAATAAAACAATTCTTGATCTTTTTAATGAACAAGTTGAAGAGTTACCAGAAAGTCTAGCAGTTACTTTTGAAAATAAGAGTTTAACGTACAAAGAGCTTGATGAACTTTCAAATAAATTAGCTCATAGACTTATTGATATGGGAGTTAAAAATGAAACTTTGGTCCCAATAGCAGTAGATAGGTCAATAGAAATGATTGTAGGGATTTTAGGTGTTTTGAAAGCTGGAGGAGCTTATGTTCCAATTGATCCTACATTTGTTCAAAAAAGAATAGACTATATTTTGAGTGATATTAATTCACAGTTTGTATTAACTCAACGACAGCATGATAGTAAATTTAATATATCAAAACTTTTCATAGATGACTTTTCAACTTATAGTGATTATGATAAGTTGCCCCCAAATATTAAGATAGATACTACTGCTTTAGCCTATGTTTTTTATACTTCAGGAACAACAGGACAACCAAAAGGAGTAATGAATAGTCATTCTGGAGTTTGTAATAATTTATTATGGATGAAGAATCATTTTAATATTAATAATGATGATCATATTTTACAAAAAACTAATTTCTGTTTTGATGTTTCAGTGTGGGAGTTAATACTTCCAATTATTTCTGGAGCAAGAATAGTTTTTGCAAAACCAGAAGGACATAAAGATCCAAAGTATATAGAGAGAATAATAGCTGAAGAGGACATAACTTTAGTGATTTTTGTACCTTCAATGTTAACCATTTTCTTAATGGGGATTGAAAAATTTAATGGAGGAAAACTTCGTGGAATTATTACTATTGGAGAAGAGCTAAAATTATCTACAGTTCGAGATTGTAAGGCTAAATTGCCTAATGTGTTATTATATAATACTTATGGGCCAACTGAAGCTGCAATTGCAGTTACTTCTATAAACATAAGTGATTATGCTACTAATATGGTTCCTATTGGTAAGCCTATAGGGAATACGAAGATTTATATAGTGAATAGTCAAAATGAAATACAACCTATAGGGGTTAAAGGAGAACTATTAATTGGTGGTGTTCAAGTAGCAAGAGGATATCTTCATAAACCAGAATTGACATCTGAAAAATTTATAAATGACCCGTTTGACCCAAATAGTGAATACAAATTATATAAATCAGGAGATTTCGCTCGATGGCTTCCAGATGGAACAATAGAGTTTTTAGGTAGAATAGATAATCAAATAAAACTTAGAGGAAATAGAATTGAGTTAGGAGAAATAGAATTTAATTTATGTAATCACGCTGCTATAGAAACAGCGATTGTATTATTAAGAGAATACAATGGAGCCCCCCATATAGTAGCGTATTATTTACCTAATGGAAAAGAGCCATTGGATATTGATGTATTAAAAAACTATTTAAAAGAAAGTTTACCAGAATATATGATTCCAGCATATTTTGTTGAATTAAATGAACTACCGTTATCATCAAGTGGTAAACTTAACAAATCTTTACTGCCAAATCCAAAAGTTTTGAGACTGGTTTCACATGTAAACCCTTCAAATAAAACAGAAGAATTGTTGCTAGATATATGGTCGGAGATTTTAAGTCTTGAAAAAGATAAAATTAGTATAACTACAAGTTTTTTTAACATTGGAGGAAATTCATTAAGCGTAATTACTCTCGTAAACGCTATCTCAAAGATGTTTTCTGTTGATATGTCACTAACTGATGTTTTTGCAAAGCAAACCATAAAAAGAATATCTGATTATATAATTACTATTAAACAAGTAGAGATTGAACCTGAAGTTATTGACAAAAATGTAACGCTGTTACTCTAGTTAATGGTAAGGTTTATAGTTAGGTAATGTAATTATATAGTTAATGCCTTATTTGTTTTGTAATTATTAAAATCGTTGTTTTTTTCAACAAATGCATTGTTGAAAAAAAGCATCAATTATAGTACCTCCATAAATCTTATTTCAACTTTAATAAAACAGAATTATATAGAAAAAATAACAATCTAAAAACTAAGTCGATATCATGAAAATAGACGAATATATTAGTAGTTTAAGAGATAAGAATATCATTGTTTCTTTTTACAATAAGCAAATTGCCGTTAATGCAGAAGACGGAGTTTTAACGCCAGAAATAGTATCAGAGTTAACTTCTAAAAAACAGGAACTATTAGATTTTTTTGGGGAAGTTAAAAAAGGAAAACAATTTGAACCAATCCCCAAGGCTTTAGAGCAAGATTATTATCCGTTATCATCTGCACAAAGTCGCATGTACTTTTTATATGAGTTTGAAAAGACAGGTACGAGTTATAATATGCCTAGTTTTTACAGGATTAGTAAAAATCTTGACATTTCTAAGTTGGAAGCAGCTTATAAAGAGTTATTAAATCGTCATCAGAGTTTACGTACAGTTTTTAAGTTAGTTGATGGTCACCCTGTTCAAAAAGTCATAGAATCTAGTTTATTTGAATTGTCATATAAACAGTGTTCTGCCACTGATATAGATAGCACTGTCGCTGGTTTTATTAGACCATTTGATTTGTCAAAAGATTTTCCAATTCGTATATCATTGGTAGATGTGATAGATCAGGATTATCTTTTGATGAGTGATGTACATCATATTATCAACGATGGTATCTCTAATGAAATTTTGATGCGTGATTTATGGTCAATATATAATGAAGAAGTTTTACCTGATTTAGCTATTCAATATATAGATTATGCTGTATGGCAGGATAGTAATACTTATCAAGAGTTAATATCACAACACAAGGCGTATTGGTTAGATTGTTATAGAGATGAACTTACTACTTTAGAATTACCTACAGATTATTCTAGAACAGCTAATCTTAGTAATAAAGGAAAAGATTATACAATAACTTTATCAAAAAAACAAAGTGATCAGTTGAGGTCTCTAGCTGGATCGGAGGGGGTTACAATGTATATTATGTTTTTGGCACTATATAATGTGCTTTTAAATAAGTTATCAAACCAGACTGATGTTGTAGTAGGTACTCCTACAGTCGGACGTCATCATGCTGATTTGGATGGTTTAGTTGGTATGTTTGTTAATACTTTGGCTTTGCGTAATAAAGTAGCTTCTGATCTTAGTTTCAGAGATTTCTTAGCAAATGTTAAAAATAATACTTTAAAAGCTTTTGATAACCAGTTGTATCAGTATGAGGAATTGGTAGATACCTTGGAGATTCCTAGAGATGCAGGCCATAATCCATTATTTGATGTTTTCTTTTCTTATGTAAATCGTATTGGAAATGATGATGTTAATAACAGTTTGGATATTACCATTAAGCCTCATGGAGTAGTCCATACGAGTGCAAAGTTTGATTTGAGTTTTGAGGTTATAGATGCTGATCAGATTAGCTTGATATTTAATTATCGAACAGACTTATTTAATACCACTAGCATAGAACGTTTTTCAGATTATTTATTGAAAATTATTAAAGAGGTTTTAGAAAATAAAACGCAATTACTAAGTGAAATTAATATTTTATCGGATTCGGAAAGATCACAATTATTAGTAGATTTCAATAGCACATCTGTTGATTACGATTTTGATAAGACTGTACTTGATTTATTTAAAGAACAAGTTATTGCAGCGCCAAATGCAGAAGCTGTTATTTTTGCAGACGAGATACTTACTTACAAAGAATTGGATTCACGTTCAGATCTTTGGGCTTCTAATTTAATTACTACAGGAGTAGTAACTGGAGCTGTAGTTGGTTTAATGATGACGCGTTCAAGCGAAATGATTATAGCTATTTTGGCAGTTATGAAGGCAGGTGCTGCATATATGCCAATAAACATTGACTTACCGGGTTCACGTGCAGTTTACATGATGGAAGAAAGTGGTTGTAATAGTATTATAACCAATATGAAAAAGAAGCCAACTGAATTAGAAATTTATTCATGGATAAGTGTTGAAGAGTTAGATGATGAATTCAATAATAAAGAAAAATTACCTATTGTAAAGTCTGATAGCTTAGCTTATATACTTTATACATCTGGTTCTACTGGTAGACCTAAAGGTTGTATGATTTCTCACGGTAACTTATTTAATTATATTTTTTGGAGTAATAATTATTATTTTAAAAATTCAGAAAGAGGAAATTGGGGATTAATGACATCTATGTCTTTCGATTTATCAGTAACAGCAATTTTTACAAGTCTTTCTAGAGGGAAGAAACTTTATTTATGTGATGAAGCTAAAAGTGTAGATCAATCACTGTTAGAGTGTTTTACTAATCCATATTTAGATACTATAAAAATAACTCCTACTCATGTAAGTGTTCTTAATGATTTAGATATTTTCAATACAAACATAACGACTGTTATTTGTGGAGGAGAACAATTAAAGAAATCACATATTAAAATATTAAAGGGATTAAACGAAAATATTAAAATATATAATGAGTATGGTCCAACAGAAACTACTGTAGGATGTACTGTAGCAGAAATAACAATAGAAGATGAGATAATTACTGTAGGTAGTCCGATAGCCAATACAAAATTATATATTCTTGATTCTGAACAGAAAACTACACCAATTGGGGTAGTAGGAGAGATTTATATTGGAGGAAAAGGAGTTTCACAAGGATATATTGGAAATTCATTGTTAACCGCAGAAAGGTTTGTGTCAATTGATAACTCAATTTGTTACAAAACAGGTGATTTTGCACGTTGGCTACCTAACGGAACTATAGAGTATTTAGGAAGAATAGATGATCAAATAAAGCTTAGAGGGTATAGAATTGAGTTAGGAGAAATAGAAAACAGATTAATAGAATATTCAGACATTGGTTCGGCAGTTGTTGTTAATAAACATTTTAATAATGAAGATTGTTTAGTGGGGTACTATACTTTAGAAGGAAACAATCAAATTAAAATAGAGGAATTAAAAAATCATTTATTGCAAACGTTACCAACGTATATGATTCCTTCCTATTTTGTTGAGATAGTTGAAATTCCGTTAACTTCTAATGGTAAGTTGGATGTGTCTTCTTTACCTGATCCAGAAATATTAAGGATAGCATCTCATGTTGATCCTTCTAATGAAACAGAAGAAAAATTATTAACTATTTGGTCAGAAATATTAAAGGTTGAAAAAGAAAAGATTAGTGTAACGACAAGCTTTTTTAATATTGGTGGAAATTCTTTAAAAACTATTACACTGTCTAATTATATCTCAAAAACTTTTTCAGTTGAAATTTCAATAACTGAACTTTTCGATAAACAAACTATAAAGGCAATAGCAGATTATATTATCACGGTTAATCAACTTGATAATGAAACAGAGAATGAGAGTGAAGAAAAGGTAGAAATACTATTATAATAATTGTGAAAAATTGTATGGGATAACAATTTATGTCTCTAACAAAAAGAACGTGGAATAATCAGATTAAAATTTAAAACATGAAAAAAAAGATAAAACTATTCTGCTTACCCTATGCTGGGGGGTCAGCAAAATCAATTTATAGTAAGTGGAAGGAGAGTTTAGATTCAGCTATAGAATTACATCCAGTAGAGTTAGCTGGTAGACGGACCAAGAATTGGAGAAAGTCTTTATTCAAATGTAGAAGAAGCAGTAGAAGATGTTATTTCTAAGATTAGAAACCAGATTACAGATTGTGATTATGCTATTTTTGGTCATAGCATGGGATCAATTTTAGCATATAAAGTTATTCAGAAAATAAATGAACTAAAATTACCACCGCCAATTCATTCCTTTTTTTCAGGGCGAAGAGCACCTCATTGTCCAAGTAGAAGACCAAAACCTTTTTCAGAGATGAATACATTAGAACTTGAAAAAGAAATAAAGGAATTAGGAGGCACTCCCCCAGAGTTTTTTGAGTATCCAGAGTTAAAAAATATTTTTATGCCTATTATTAAAAGTGATTTTAAAATTGCAGATACTTTTGTTGAATCTTCAGATATAGTAGTTTTTAATCATGAATTTTCAGTTTTTATAGGTAAAGAAGAAGATGTTACTACTTTAGAGGCTGACGAATGGATGCGACATACAAGAAAAAAATGTTCAATTGAATATTTTGAAGGAGGACACTTCTTTTTATTAGAAGAGGAAGAAGGGCAAAGAGTTATTAATACTATCAATAACTGCTTAATAGAAAAACATCAATATATAAGTATGTAATGATTTATAAAAACTTTCTAGTAAGCGAAAGTTAAATCATACATAAAAGTCCTTACTATTGATAAAAACTTTTTTAAGTTTTTAGGCCGCTAATACTTCAAGGCTATTTTTTTAATAGGAACAATGTTCTTAACAATACACTTAGATTAAGAAATAAATAATTTCATATTGTCCAGAAAATTAAGAAATAAATACTGGAGGAAATATGAGATATATCGTACAAGTGTTTTTTTAAGTCTCATAAAATGTAGTGTTTATAATAAAGAATCTCAGTTCAAAGATTTTAATATCAATGCTATTTTAAACTAAAACTTAAATCCATTATAGATAATATAACTAATAGTAAATTTTAAAATTATGCAATATTCTTTTAATTCAAATAGAAGACTTGAAGAGCATTTCAAAGTAAATGCAAAAAAGTTTCCAAAAAAAGTTGCAATTTCATGTAAAGGTGTTGACTTAACTTATGAAGAGTTGGATCAAAAATCAGATTTGATAGCCAATTTGGTAATGAAGAACCTAAAGGAAGATACTCAGTATGTGGGCTTGTTAATGAATAGAGGCTTGGAAATGATAATCTCTATTTTAGGTATTCTTAAAGCAGGAGTAGCTTATATTCCTATCGATCCGGTAAATAATCCATCAGAAAGAATTAAACTTTGTTTATCAGAAGTAAACTTAAATTTATTAATTACTGATAGAGGAATAGATATAAAGAATGTAAAATCTATACTTGTAGATGAAGATGTTCTTAATGAGCATATAGAATTATCTAAAAAGGAAATTATCCCTGTTAAAAAAACCGAAATAGCTTATGCTATTTTTACTTCAGGGACTACTGGGGTTCCTAAAGCTGTTCCAATAATACATGAAAATGTATTGAATATGTTTCATAATTCACAAGAGATTTTTGAGTTTTCTAAAGATGATGTATGGGCTTTATTTCACTCGATAGCTTTTGATTTTTCAGTGTGGGAAATTTGGGGAACATTGCTTTACGGAGCAAAGTTAGAAATTGTACCATACGCAGTAGCTAAAAATACAGCTCGATTTCGCCGTTTTCTAATTGAAAAAAATATATCAGTTTTAAATCAGACAACAGGTGCTTTTTACAGTTTAATAAAAGCAGACCAAAATAAAGAAACTAAAATTGATTCTTTAAGGTGTTTAATTTTTGGAGGGGAGAAGCTTGATGTTCATTTACTAAAACCATGGGTTGATAGGTACTCTTCTACAGCATCAAAATTAATTACGGTTTACGGTACAACAGAGACTACAATTTTTACAACTTTTAAATATATAGGCCATAACGATATTATAGATAATAAGTTAAGTCCAATAGGAGAGCCTATTCCAGGATCGGATATTATTTTAGTTGGAGAAGGAAATGAAATAGCTAGTGAAGGTGAAATATACATTTCAGGTGAAAGGTTATCAGAGGGTTATTTGAATAGAACTGAATTAAATGAAACTAAATTTATTTCAAAAACTATATTAGGTGAAACAGTTAAATATTATAGAACAGGTGATTTAGCTTTTGAAAAGAATGGAGAGTATTATTTTCTTGGAAGAGTTGATAGTCAAGTGAAGTTTAATGGGTACAGGATTGAACTTGAAGGGATTGAGAATGTTGTTATGTCACACCCTAAAATTATGAGGTCAATAGTTTCGGTAGATAATACCTTATCACATCCAAGATTAATAAGTTTTCTAGAGCCAATAGATAATTTTTCTGTAGAGGATGAAGATACTGTTATTGAAGAAGTTAAAAAAATAACTGAAAGCTTGTTGCCGTTTTATATGGTTCCTTCCGAGTTTATGTTTATTGATAAAATTCCATTAACAGTTAATGGAAAAATAGATCATAAAGAATTATCAGAATTAAGTAAAACCTATTAAATAAATAAAAAATGAAATCAGAAGAATTAGCAGTAAAGAGTCACAAATTATGGAGTGATATATTAAGTAATGAAAAAATCAACAGAGAAGAAGATTTTTTTGATCAAGGAGGGACGTCTTTGTCTCTAATAGAATTAATATCTAAGACCAAAGAATATTTTTCAGTTACATTAAAGGCAAGTGACTTTGAAGAAGGATTATCCCTTGAAATATATGAAGGACTAATATTAAAATCAATGAATAAAGAACCACAAAAAGTAGTATAATGAATAGTATTGAAGCACCAACAAGAAAATTTAGGTTTAGTAAAAAAGAATTAGAAGAATTCAGAAAGAATGGATATGCAGGACCATTTACCTTATATGATCCAGAAGATATGAATGAAATAACCAAAAAACTTAGATATAGTTTATTGGATCGTTCAAATAGCGTTTATGAATTCAATGAGGATATTAATGAGATAAATGATAGAGCAAATTATGATCGTCATTTAGATGTTCCTTTTTTAATGGATCACGTAAAGCAACCTAAGATTGTAGATAAACTAACTGATATATTAGGAGAGAATGTTCTTTGTTGGAGGTCAGAATGGTTTCCAAAATACCCAGGAGATAAAGGAACCGATTGGCATCAGGTAGATACATTTGAGTTTTCTAGTGGAGAGCCACAGCTAGTATGGCCTCAGAAAGAAGACTTTGGAGGTACTATAACTGTATGGACAGCACTTACAGATGCAACAATAGAAACAGCTTGTTTAAAGTTTATGCCAGGCACACATGAAGAATTATTTTATGATGAAAGTAAAGGAGTTGATTTTGACCCTGAAGCAATTCATGATGGTTTTTTTGGATATGATTATCAAAATTTACAAAAAGATTCAGATTGGGTTCCAGACGAGTCATTAGCGAAATCTATAGAGATGAAAGCAGGTCAGTTTATTATTTTCTGGTCTACTTTAATGCATGCTTCGCACTCTCATTTAGGTAAAACGAATGATATGCGACTTGGTTATGCAGCAAGGTTTGTACCAGATATGGTTGATGTTTATCCTGGAAATCCTAAAGAATTAACTGAATTTGGAAGTACAGTTTCTTTAGAGAAGTATAGAACTGTTGCAGTTGCTGGAGTAAATAGAAACCCTAATAACGTAACTTAATTTTATACAAAACAGAGTAGATATTCTACTTTCTTTTCATAGGATTCTGTTAAAGATCATCGATAAAAATTCATTAACAACCAATGAAAAGGATGTGTATAGGCAAGTTAAAATTAAATAAAACCTATTAAATAAATAAAAAATGAAATCAGAAGAATTATCAGTAAAGAGTCACAAATTATGGAGTGATATATTAAGTAATGAAAAAATCAATAGAGAAGAAGATTTTTTTGATCAAGGAGGGACGTCTTTGTCTCTAATAGAATTAATATCTAAGACCAAAGAATATTTTTCAGTTACATTAAAGGCAAGTGACTTTGAAGAAGGATTATCCCTTGAAATATATGAAGGACTAATATTAAAATCAATGAATAAAGAACCACAAAAAGTAGTATAATGAATAGTATTGAAGCACCAACAAGAAAATTTAGGTTTAGTAAAAAAGAATTAGAAGAATTCAGAAAGAATGGATATGCAGGACCATTTACCTTATATGATCCAGAAGATATGAATGAAATAACCAAAAAACTTAGATATAGTTTATTGGATCGTTCAAATAGCGTTTATGAATTCAATGAGGATATTAATGAGATAAATGATAGAGCAAATTATGATCGTCATTTAGATGTTCCTTTTTTAATGGATCACGTAAAGCAACCTAAGATTGTAGATAAACTGACTGATATATTAGGAGAGAATGTTCTTTGTTGGAGGTCAGAATGGTTTCCAAAATACCCAGGAGATAAAGGAACCGATTGGCATCAGGTAGATACATTTGAGTTTTCTAGTGGAGAGCCACAGTTAGTATGGCCTCAGAAAGAAGACTTTGGAGGTACTATAACTGTATGGACAGCACTTACAGATGCAACAATAGAAACAGCTTGTTTAAAGTTTATGCCAGGCACACATGAAGAATTATTTTATGATGAAAGTAAAGGAGTTGATTTTGACCCTGAAGCAATTCATGATGGTTTTTTTGGATATGATTATCAAAATTTACAAAAAGATTCAGATTGGGTTCCAGACGAGTCATTAGCGAAATCTATAGAGATGAAAGCAGGTCAGTTTATTATTTTCTGGTCTACTTTAATGCATGCTTCGCACTCTCATTTAGGTAAAACGAATGATATGCGACTTGGTTATGCAGCAAGGTTTGTACCAGATATGGTTGATGTTTATCCAGGGAATCCTAAAGAATTAACTGAATTCGGAAGTACAGTTTCTTTAGAGAAGTATAGAACTGTTGCAGTTGCTGGAGTAAATAGAAACCCTAATAATGTAACTTAAAAATGAATAATCATTGAGCAGAGATATGGAGATATTCTATAGAAGAAAGTTTTAATACTTGTCTATAAAGATGACTATTGTAAACTTTCTTCTTGAACTCCTAATTTGTGTAATGTGTTTTTTTAAATAAAAACTAACAGTTTTATATAGAAAATCTATGATGTTAACAATTTAATATCCTTGAGAATTAATCAACTTTTATAAATTATATTTTATGCTAAATACTATTGAACAGATAGAGATAAGTGAATTTTTAGTGAATATGAAAGCTATATTGAAGCAACGAAGTGAACAACTAAGAATTTTGAAACAACTAGCGCTTGATTCTAAAGGGTTTTATACTAAACTTGAGGAAGTTTTAAAAGAGTTAGAAATCTATAAACATGTTGATTTTATTGACGCTAAACCAAATAATTTTGATTTGTATGAAGAGATAGTAAACACATTTTGTAATGATTATTTTACTAAGCTGGGAAATCTTGATATTCATGGTTTGAAAAAGAATCTGATGAATTATGGAAATAACCCCATTCATATAGTGGATAGAGTAAAAACTCAAAACTTGACAAGTTTTGACGGTACAGTATTGGATGTGTTTTCTTACGGAGATATAGAGAATAGTCCAATTATAATAGCTCTTCCAACTGGGTTGCCAATGTTAATAATGAAACCTTGGATAGAACTTTTGGCTAATAGGTATTTTGTAATCACCTGGGAAACAAGAGGTATGTCTAAATCGTCAACTACAAAACAATTAGATATTCCAAGTCAATTAGAAGATTTAAAAAATGTTATTAAGCTTTTCAATCTAGAAAGAGTTCATTTATTCGGTGTTTGCCATGGAGCTAATTTAGTACTTAATGCATGTAATGAAATCGATTCTAAAGTTATATCAGCAAGTCTTTGGCATGGTGATTTTAACTGGAATGATAACAATAAGCTTACATATATACAACAAAATATGAAGCGACTGCTTGAAATGGCTGGTAACCAAATTAATATCTCAGATTTAAGAAATTTAATGACCAACCCAAAGTCTATTGGTACATTATCAACAGATTATCCTATTAAAAATTTACCACATATTATGTATCCTTATTTGAATGATGAGATTTTCTCCAGTTTCATTAAGTTATCTAAAGATGTAATGAATAGAAATTTAAAGGAAATTGTAGATAAACTAAATAAAAAAATACTGATTGTAACCAGTTCAAATGATAAAACAGCTCATCCTGAAGGTTCAGTTTTACTACATTCTTTGTTAAAAGAATCAGAATTTTATAATAGAGAATTTGGGAGCCATATTTCTTTTTTTGAAGCACCAGAAGAATTATACAGTCTTTTTTCTAATTTTTATGAAAATAGCTTGGCTTATAGCTTAAAACAGGAGAATAACTTTATCTAAGTTACTCAATAGTAAAATAAACTGTTGGTTTACTCTCATGGAAACAAATTGTTGTTGACAATTTAAAAAGATAAAAAATTAAACTTCATTAAAACAAATCGAAATGAAAATAAATAAATTTATGACATTACTTGGTACTTCATTGAACAGGCAAACTAAAGCAAAGGAAAATGAAACACGTAATCTAGAAAAATTTGATAAAGTAAACCTTGAAGGTAGAATTGAGCTTCATTTAGAAAAAAGCTCTTACCATTCTATAGAAATTAGAACAAAAAAGACCTCAGATATAGCTAATTTAGTTACAGAGGTACGTAATGGCGAATTATATATTCATAATGTAAAAAATATAAGTCATAGTAAAACTCCTAAATATATTATTCGACTTAATCATTCAGGTATTTCAGATATAAAATTATCAGGACTAGTAAGACTTATGTCCGATGATGTAATAAGTCAAAAATCTTTTAACATAGAAGGTGAAGGAATTTTAAACGGAAGTTTAAAAGTGTCCGTAGATACTCTTAATACAAATATGAATGGAGTTTCAAATATTAAAATTTCAGGTTATGCTGATGTAGCGCACCTATATATTACTGGTATTGGCAGAATTAATGCGAAAGGTCTTGAGACTAACAATGCCAAAAAAAGTACAGATGGTATTGCTACAGTTTTGTTACCAGTGAAATAATCAATTCTACTTTCCTTATCTAGGATAAATTAAAAGCTATTCAAACAAAATAATAATACTTTACTATTTGTTCATCTTCTTAAAAAGTTAAGAAGATATAAATAGAATAGGTGTAATCACAATTTACTAAACGGGTTCAAGTTGAACAGTTTTGTAAAGAGATATATTGTAATGTGTTTAAAATAAGGTAAAGGAATAGCTTAGGATATCTACCATTCAGACTTTATTAAACCCTAAAAAGTCTACTATAACAACAAACATTCTCATAGCATTGGTATTTAATGACTACCTGCTAAAATGTGAATTGATCACAATAAATTGAAAGAGAAAATAAGTACATCCACACACATAAATAAGTTAATCTCATGAAAATAGATGAATATATCAGTGACTTACGAAAAAAGAATATCATTATTTCTGTAAAAAAAGGTCAACTATCTGTTAAAGGATCAGAAGAAAAGATTACTCCTGAAGTTATTAAAGAGTTGACTGCTAAAAAGCAGGATATTTTAACTTTTTTCAAGTCAATAAAAAAAGCAAAAGAGTTTGAGGCTATTAAACCTGCTCCTAAACAAAGTTATTACCCATTATCATCGTCTCAACTAAGAATGTATTTTTTATATGATTTTGACAAAGAGGGTACAAGTTATAATGTGCCAGGTTTCTATAGGGTTAGTAGAAATTTAGATGTGTTAAAGTTAGAACAAGTTTTTCATGAATTATTAGTTCGTCATCATAGTTTACGTACAGTTTTTGAAATAGTAGATGGAACCCCTGTTCAGCGTATATTGAATTCAAATTCCTTTAAGTTAACTCGTCATCAAGGTACAGCATCAGATATAAATCGTTATATGGATAGTTTTGTCCGTCCATTTGATTTATCTAAGGAGCTTCCTATTCGAGTTTCTTTAATGGAGGTTTTAGAAGAGGATTACCTATTGATGATTGATATGCATCATATTATAAATGATGGAATCTCTAGTGAAGTTTTAATGCACGATTTTTTGTCTTTATATCAAGGGAATGTTTTACCTGATTTACCTATTCAATACATAGATTATGCCGTTTGGCAACAAAGTGAAGCGTACAGGAGTGTGATCTCTAGTCATAAAGAGTATTGGTTAGATAGATATAGTGATGAAATCACAGTATTGGAGATACCAACAGATTTTACTAGACCTTTTCAGCTTGGCAATGAAGGAGCAGCTTATACACTTAGTTTATCACAAAAACAGAGTAATAAGTTACAAAACTTTGCTAGTTCACAAGGGGTAACAATGTATATGTTGTTTTTGACGATTTATAATGTTTTATTAAGTAAACTATCAAATCAAGATGATATTATTGTTGGCACACCTACTGTTGGACGTCGTCACTCTGATTTGGAAGGTATAGTAGGCTTGTTTGTTAATACATTAGCATTACGTAATCAAATAACTTCAGATGTTAGTTTTAGTGATTTATTAGCAAAAGTTCAAGAAGATACATTAAAAGCATTTGATCATCAGTTATATCCTTATGAAGAATTGATTGATGCATTAGATATTTCTCGTGATGTTGGGCGTAATCCTTTATTTAATGTTTTCTTTTCCTATAACCAGCAAGATGGAGATACTAGCTCTAGTAATAATTCTGATCTTAAAATTGTAAATCATGAAGTTTTATATAATACAGCAAAATTTGATTTAGAACTTGATATAATTAATCAAGGTAATTATTATGACATGCTTTTTAGTTATAATCTTTCTTTATTTGATGAAAAAACAATAAAAAGATTTTCTACGTATTTAGAGGCTATAATTGAACAAATAGTGTCTGAAGATACTATCAAAGTATCAGAAATAGATATTCTTTCTAAAGAAGAAAAAAGTCAGATTATTCATGAATTTAATTCCCCGGAAACAAATTATAATGTCAAAGGAACCATTGTTGATTTAATTGAGGAACAAACTTTCTTAAATCCGAAAGCTAAAGCTTTATATTTTAAAAATCATACTATCGATTATGGAGAATTAAATAGCAAAGTTAATAGACTAGCTAATTATCTTATTAATGTAATGAATGTTCAAAAAGGAGACCAAGTTGGTGTGCATTTTGGACGCTCTCCAGAAATGATAATTGGATTTTTAGCAGTATTAAAATCTGGAGCTACATATGTTTCGTTGGATCCTGAAAACCCTCCAACTAGAATTAATTTATTAATTGAGAACTCAAATTTAAAATTTATTTTAACCAATTCTCATGAAAAGTTGTTGGCTATTAATACCTCTGCAGAGGTTGTAGACTTAATAAATAAGGAATTGATTATTAGGGAAATGTCAGAAAATAATCCTCTGGTTACAATAAAAGAGGATGACTCGGCATATGTTATTTTTACTTCTGGAAGTACAGGGAAACCAAAAGGAATTGTTATTGAGCATGGTTCTTTAGTAGATTATAGTATTACTTTTAAAGAGTATTTCTCATTAACAACATCAGATAAAGTTGTACAACAAGCTTCTCCAGCATTTGATACAGTTGTAGAAGAAGTATTTCCAGCATTGTTAGCAGGAGCATCAATTGTTATCGTGCCTGATGGAGGGAGAAATATAGAATCACTTCTTAAAGAAATTAAAGAAACTAAGGCTACTGTATTAAGTACAGTTCCGGTTGTAGTTGATGCTTTGAATAATTATTCAGATGCTTTAAAAAGTTTAAGATTGATAGTAAGTGGAGGAGACGTATTACTTCCAAGGCATATTAGTAATTTACTTAAAAAGTATCCAATATATAATACTTATGGGCCTTCAGAGTCAACAGTTTGTATTACATACCATAAGGTTAGTTTACTTGAAAATACTTCATGTATTGGTAAACCAATTCCTAATAGACAAGTATATATACTTAATAAAGACAAACAGTTATGTCCAGTAGGAGTTGCAGGAGAACTTTGTGTTTCGGGTAAAGGTTTAGCAAAAGAGTATTTAAATGATGAAAAATTAACAGAGGATAAATTTATAAAGAATCCCATAATTCCAACTTCAAGAATGTATCGAACAGGAGATACAGCCAGGTGGAACTCAGATGGAACCATAGAGTTTCTTGGAAGAATTGATAATCAGGTTAAAATACGAGGTGTTCGAATCGAATTAGGAGAGATAGAATCTCAATTAGAATCAATAGATTCAGTAAGTCAAGCATTAGTATTGGCAAGCGGATCAGGAAATAATAAGCAGTTGATTGCTTATTTATGTGGTGTAGGGGAGTTAGACGACATTTCTATTGCTAGGTTATTGTCGTCAAAGCTTCCTGATTATATGATTCCTTCAGGTTATATATGGTTAGATTCATTTCCCCTAAATTCCAATGGAAAAATAGACAGAAGAGCTTTACCTAGTCCAGATTTAATTTCAGAGGATACATATATGGCACCAGAGACTGATGGTCAACAAAAATTAGTTGAAATTTGGTCAGAGGTTTTAGATATTGAAGAAGATACAATTAGTATTACTTCAGACTTTTTTAGATTGGGAGGTCATTCATTATTAGCCATTACATTAACCAATAAGATTAATCAATTTTTTAATGTTGAAGTTTCACTAAAAGATTTATTTTCTAATCGTACCATTTTAGAGTTATCAACTTATCTTTTAGAAAAAGATCATGTTCAATTTGAGTCTATTCCTAAGGCATTAAAAAGTAGTTCTTATCCATTGTCATCGGCACAGCGACGAATGTATTTCTTATATGAATATGAGAAAGAAGGAACAAGTTATAATATGCCAATGTTTTATAGAGTTGGAAGAGATTTAGATATTTCACAATTAGACAAAGCATTTAAAGAATTAGTATCACGTCATCAATCTTTACGTTCCGTTTTTGAGTTGGAGCAGGGATATCCAGTTCAACGAGTTTTAGAAGCAACAAATTTTAATATAGTTTATAAGCAAGGTGGTTCAAATGATGTTGATAGGTACGTATCTGAATTTGTGCAACCATTTAATTTGGCTGAAGATTTACCATACCGAGTATCGTTGGTAGATATAACAGGAGAAGACTATTTACTAATGATAGATTCACATCATATAATTAATGATGGAGTTTCCAATGAGGTTTTAATGAGAGGTTTTTGGTCGTTATATCATGGAGAATCTTTACCAAGTTTAAGTATTGATTATATAGATTATTCAGTTTGGCAACAAAGTGAAGGTTATCAAGATTTAGTATCGAGCCATAAAACGTATTGGTTAGATAAGTATAGTGAAGAGTTAACAGCATTAGAATTACCTACAGATTATCCACGTATTCAAGATCAAAGTACTGAAGGAGACGTTCATTCAATAACTCTAAGTAAAAAACAAAGTGAAGAGTTACGTAAAATAGCAGCAAGTGAAGGAGTAACAATGTATACAATGTTTTTAGGTATCTATACAATTTTACTCAGTAAGTTGTCAAATCAGGAAGATATTGTTGTAGGTACTCCAACATCAGGACGTCATCATGCCGATTTAGAAAAGGTTGTAGGGATGTTTGTGAATACCTTAGCTTTACGTAACCAAGTAACTTCAAGAGTTAGTTTTCAAGAATTTTTAACAGAATTACAAGCAGATACATTAATTGCATTTGATCATCAATTGTATCAGTATGAAGAGTTGGTAGACGCATTAGATGTTTCACGCGATAGTGGACGTAACCCGTTATTTGATGTTTTTTATTCGTATAATCAATATCAAGAAGTAGCTGATATAGCAGAGTCAGGAAGCTTGAAAATAGAAGGTCATGATGTTGGTAATACTATAGCGAAGTTTGATTTGATGCTAGATGTTTTAGATTCAGAGTCGATAGTTTTATCATTTAATTATCGAACAGATTTATTTAGCTTATCAAGTATTATTCGATTTTCAGGTTATCTAAATAGAATAATAGATAGTGTAATAGATAATAAAGAAAAGCAGCTGAAGGATATAGATATTCTATCATCTTCAGAGAAAGATAGATTGTTATTAGATTTAAATACTACAAAAGTAAATTATGATTTAGAGGAAACGGTTTTAGATATGTTTCGCTCTAGAGCAAAGTCATTTCCAGATTCTATAGCCTTAGTAATGGGAGGAGAAAAACTAACTTACGAAGAGCTAGATATTCGATCAGATTTATGGGCAACTCATTTAATGAATTTAGGAGTGTTAAAAGGTTCTATCGTTGGTTTAATGATGACTCGTTCTTTAGAAATGATTACAGGTATTTTAGGTATAATGAAAGTAGGAGGAGCGTACTTACCAATCAATGTCGATCAACCTTTATCTAGAACTCATCATATGTTAGAGGAATGTAAAGTTTCTTTTGTCTTAAGTAATTTAAACGACCTTTCAGAAGAAATTAATACGAACTATAGGTGTTTAAGTACTAGTTTTTTAGATAAGGAATTAAATATTAATAAGAAAGCTTTACCAGTAGTTAGCTCAGATGATGCAGCATATGTAATTTATACTTCAGGTTCAACTGGAAACCCAAAAGGAGTATTGGTAGCGCATAAAGGAATAACAAATTTAAATTGTTTTCAAAGAGAGTTTTTTGATATAGGTTCAATTGACCGTATCCTTCAATTTTCACCATATTATTTTGATGCTTCTGTAGAACAAATATGGTTAGCTTTAGCTTCTGGAGGAACAATGATTTTGGTTGGTAGAGAAGTTCTCATAGATCCAACTCTTTTTAAGAACTATCTTTTAGAAAATAAAATAACGTATTTACATAGTACTCCATCGTTTTTAGAAAATTTACCAATAGATGAGTTACCATTTCTTAAAATAGTTATATCTGGAGGAGAAAAATGTACCCCTTCATTAGCTAATAAATTTTTAGGGAAATCAAGATTTATTAATGAGTATGGTCCAACCGAAGGAACGGTGGTATCTATGGCTTATGAGGTTTTAGAAAAATTAAACACTAATGTGCCTATAGGACGTCCTATTGCTAATACTCAAGCTTATATTTTAGATAAAGATTTAAACTTATTACCAGAAGGAGCTATTGGAGAACTTTATATCGGAGGTATTCATTTAGCGGAGGGTTATGTTAATAATTTGACATTAACGGAAGAACGTTTTATAGGGAACCCTTTTGGAAAAGGACGTTTATACAAAACAGGAGATTTAGTAAAATGGTTACCTGAGGGAAATTTGGAGTACTTAGGAAGAAATGATCATCAGGTAAAAATACGAGGTTATAGAATTGAGTTAGGTGAAATTGAAACTGTACTAGAAGAAGTACCAGATATAAATCAAGCATTAGTTTTAGCTCATGGTACTGATGTAAATAAACAGTTAGTAGCTTATTTATGTTGCAACGAGGTGATTGAAGAGCAAGATATTATATTGTTGTTATCAGGAATGTTACCAGATTATATGGTTCCTTTAAGTTATATTTATTTAGATAGTTTTCCATTGAATGCTAATGGGAAAATAGATAGAAAATCATTGCCTATACCTAACTTAATGGATAAGGAACAGTATGTTGCTCCTACTAATAAAACTGAAATATCATTAGTACGTATTTGGTCTGAAATTTTAGATATTGAAGAAAATACACTTAGTATTGCTTCAGACTTTTTTAGATTGGGAGGTAATTCATTATTAGCAATTACTTTACTAAATAAAGTGAATAAGATATTTAATGTAGAAGTATCATTAAGAGATTTATTTTCTTATCGTACCATTTTAGAATTATCAACTTATATTTTAGAAAAAGATTATGTTCAATTTGAATCTATTCCAAAGGCATTAGAAAATAGTTTTTATCCATTATCATCGGCACAACGACGTATGTATTTCTTGTATGAATATGAGAAGAATGGTACCAGTTATAATATGCCAACATTTTATAGAGTTGGAAGAGATTTAGATGTTTCACAGTTAGATAAAACATTTAAAGAATTAGTGTCTCGTCATCAAGTTTTACGTACTGTTTTTGAGTTGATAGAAGGGCATCCAGTTCAACGAGTTTTAAAAGACGTGAACTTTGAAATAGATTATAAGCAAGGTACTGCAAGTGATATTAAAAACTATGTATCTGAATTTGTACAACCATTCAATTTAGCTGAAGATTTACCATATCGTGTATCATTGATAGATATTACAGGAGAAGATTATTTGTTAATGATAGACTCGCACCATATAGTTAATGATGGAGTTTCTAATGGAATTTTAACTCGTGATATCTGGTCATTGTATTATGGAGAATCTTTGCCTAGTTTAAGTGTTGAGTATATAGATTATTCAGTATGGCAGCAAAGTGAAAGTTACCAAGATTTAGTATCGAGTCATAAAACGTATTGGTTAAACAAGTACAATGAAGCCTTAACAGCCTTAGAATTGCCTATAGATTATCCTCGTAGTCAAGTTCGAAATAATGATGGAGGAGTTCATTCGTTAATTTTAAGTAAAAATCAAAGTGAAGAGTTACGTAAACTAGCAGCAAGTGAAGGAGTAACAATGTACACATTGTTTTTAGGTATTTATACAATTTTACTAAGTAAGTTGTCAAATCAGGAAGATATTGTTGTAGGTACTCCAACAGCAGGACGTCATCATGCCGATTTAGAAAAGGTTGTAGGAATGTTTGTGAATACCTTAGCTTTACGTAACCAAGTAACTTCAAGAAGTAGTTTTCAAGAATTTTTATCAGAACTGCAAGCAAATACATTAATGGCTTTTGATCATCAATTATTTCAATATGAAGAATTGGTAGATGCATTAGATGTTTCACGAGATAGTAACCGTAATCCATTATTTGATGTTTTTTATTCATATAATCAAGAGAAAACTTATGTAGAAGAATCAGAAAGATTAAAAGTTGTAGGTTATGAAGCGGATTATAACGTAGCAAAGTTTGATTTAGAACTAGATGTAGTAGAGCAAGAGGAAGGCTGTGGTGTGTTTTTTAGTTATAACCTATCGTTGTTTAAAGAAAAAACAATAGAAAGGTTTTCTAAAGGTTTTGAAAAAATAATAGCAGAGATAATAGCAGACAAGGAAATTGAAATATCAAAAATCAATATTCTTTCAAATCAAGAAAGCAACCAAATACTTAATGAGTTTAATGCACCAGAAATAAATTATAACATTAAAGGTACTATTGTTGATTTAATAGAGAAACAAGTTTTATTAAACCCGTTGGCAGAAGCATTATATTATAAAGGCCATACAATGAGTTATGAAGATTTAAACCGAAAAGTAAATCAACTAACTCATTACCTTATTGAAGTAGCTAAAGTTAAAAAGGGAGATAGAATAGGTGTCTATTTAAAACGTTCACCTGAAATGATCATTAGTTTTTTAGCAGTCTTAAAATCAGGAGCAACATATATTGCCCTTGATCCTAATAATCCTTTGGATAGATTAAAAATGTTGATTGATGGTTCAGAGATGAAGTATATAATTACTAATTTAAGTACTGATTTAGTAGGTATGGAAACATCAGCATCTATTATAGATTTGATAATAGATAAAATCAAGATTGATAAAATGCCAAAGATTAATCCTTTACTATCAATAAAAGGGAATGATACTGCATATATTATTTTTACTTCAGGGAGTACTGGAAAACCAAAAGGAGTAATTATAGAGCATAAGTCGTTAGTGGATTATAGTATTACTTTTAAGAAATATTTTTCATTAACAACTTTAGATAAAGTTGTTCAACAAGCTTCTCCTTCATTTGATACGGTAGTAGAAGAAATTTTTCCAGCTTTAATAACAGGAGCCTCTCTAGTAATTATGCCAGAAGGAGGAAGAGATATAGAAGCTCTTATTCAGGGTATTAAAGAAACAAAAGCAACAGTGTTAACTACTGTACCTGTTGTTCTTGATGTATTAAATAAGTATGTAGATGATTTACAAAGTTTAAGGCTTATTGTAAGTGGAGGAGATGTGTTATTGCCAAGACATATTGATAATTTAATAAATAATTATCCAATATTTAACACTTATGGACCTTCTGAATCAACAGTTTGTATTACCTATCATGAGATAGATTCTCTTGAAAAAACATCATGTATTGGTAAACCAATAAATAATAGGCAAGTATATATATTAAATGAAGAGAAACAATTATGCCCTATTGGAGTACCAGGAGAATTATATGTTTCAGGAAAAGGATTGGCTAAAGGATATTTAAACGATGATAAGTTAACTGAAAGTAAGTTTATAGAGAACCCAGTTATTCCAGGGGTAAGAACTTACGCTACGGGAGATTTAGCAAAGTGGAATGAAGATGGTACTATTGATTTTTTAGGTAGAATAGATAATCAAGTTAAAATAAGGGGGTTACGAATTGAATTGGGAGAGGTAGAATTTCAATTAGAAAAGATAGAATCAATTAATAAGTCATTAGTAGTTGTATCAGGTGAAGGAGAGAGTAAACAATTAGTCGCTTATTTATGTGGTAATATTGATATAGATGAGACTAATATAAAGAGTATACTTTCTTCTAAACTTCCTAATTATATGATACCTAGCGTATATATTAAAGTTGATAATTTCCCAATAAATTCAAATGGTAAAATAGATAGAAAGTTATTACCAAGCCCCGAATTTACTATAGAAAGTGAATATATAGCTCCAAGTAATGATGTTCAAAAGAAATTACTTAGTATTTGGTCTGAAGTTTTAGGAATTAAAGAAAGTGAGATTAGTATTACTTCTGACTTTTTTAGACTAGGAGGACATTCATTGTTAGCAATGGAAATGAAACATAAAATAAACAAGTATATAAAAATTGAATTACAGCTTTCTGAAATTTTCTTGGCTCCAACTATTGCTTCCTTATCTATTAAGATTGAAGAGGAAAATAAAGAAGACATAAAAGAAGTTGATGTTATACCTTTAAACAAAAGAAAAACAGATGATACACTTTTTATTATTCATGATGGTAGTGGAGAAGTAGACGGTTATCTTGAACTAACTAGGAATATTAAAGAGTATCAATGCTATGGAATTAAATTTGAGTATGACTATGATATAATATCAGCTCCAACTATTAATGAGATTGCTTCAGCATACATAAAAAAAATAAAATCTTTACAGCCTAATGGACCATATAACTTATTAGGTTGGAGTCTAGGAGGAGAAATAGCAGCAGAGATAACATTACAGCTTGAAGAATATAATGAGAAAGTAGAAAAACTAATTATTATAGATTCTTATTTTGGGTATGAAAAACCTGCAAAAGAAACTTTATTTAATATTGATTCAGAGTTAGATTTACTGAGTTCACTTTTTAGATTTAACCTTAAAAATAAACAAGAAGTTTTTTCACTTAAAGGTTTACAAGAAGAGTTGTTTAATTCTGAATCTTTTAAAGCTTTAACAAGTAATCAAATACAGGATTTAATTCCTCAAAGTATTAAACAACTTATTCCAGATTATATTAATAAAACTAAAGAAGAGTTATTTGCAGCAACAAGTAAAATTCGTTTATTAGTCGCTTCTTCTGAAAATAGTTGGATATACAAAGAAGTAAAAGCAAATACTCTCTACATATGTCCTTCAGAGTCTTTAAATAATACAACTATTGATAAACTAAAAAACGTATTTATTAATATCAATATTAATAATATTTCTGGAGATCATTTTTCTATTATGAAAGCACCTAGGGTAAAGTCTTTATCAAATCTTATAAATAAACACTTTGAATTAACATTAGTGTAAATGAAATAATCATACTGATAGAAAATGCCTAAATAACCTTGTAAAGGTCAGGTGTTTTCTTTCTGGTTTCATGAATAAAATACCATTCTTAATAGTATTAATATGCGCTTAATAGCCAATAACTACAAAATTTAAAAAAACAAAAAATATGAGTCTTACTATAATAAACGAGAAAAAGCATATAATATCTTTAAAAGATTTGTCAGAACAAGAAACATTAGATATCATTAACAGAGGAGTAGAGTATTCTAATAATAGTGTTGAGTTAGGACATCAATTAAAAAATCAAGTGGTAGGTGTTTATTTTACCAAAACATCAACAAGAACAAGAACTTCTTTTACAACCGCTGCCCTTAGGTTAGGGGCTAATGTTATTGCTTATGGACCTAATGATTTACAAATAAACACAGGTGAAAGTATGAGTGATACTTTACAGGTACTTTCACGTATGTTAGATGGTTTAGTTGTTAGAACGGCAGGAAGTCCATCTATACTTAGGGCCTTTGCTAATCAAAAAAGAATGTCTATAGTTAACGCAATGACTGAAGATGAACATCCTACACAAGCTTTAGCAGATCTTACTACTTTAAAAGCTAATTTTGGTGAATTATCAGGCTTAGAAATAGTTTATTTGGGAGAGGGAAATAACACAGCGGTAGCTCTTGCCCTTGCTTTATCTAAGTTTTTTAATATTAAACTTAGTTTTTTTACTCCGCCAAATTATCAAATAGATCCAAGGGTTTTGCAATATGCAAAGAGTGAAGGAGCAAAAAAGAATACGGTAATTAATGAGTTTCATGATATAAGAAAACTTCCCCAAAATGCAGATGTAATATATACTACACGGTGGCAAACAACAGGAACTACTAAGCCTGATGCTAATTGGAGAGATATCTTCGAGCCTTTTGCCGTTACTCAAGAGGTAATGTCGAAATACTCAACTTCTATTTTTATGCATGATCTTCCTGCTCATAGAGGAGAAGAAGTAGAGGCTTCTGTGATAGATGGCACAAACAGTATTGTTTTTCAACAAGCCGAAAACAAAGCACATAGTGCAAAAGCTGTTTTAGAATGGTGTATGAGATAACTTTATCTGTTTTAAGATGTAAGTAAACTAGAACATACATTAAGTAATTATTAACTTTAATTTTATTCTTATGACATCAATTTATTACACTTCATGTAAAAAATTACCTGAATATGAATATAGAAAACTTATCAGGTTATTACCTAAAGCAATGCAAGAAAGACTAAGTAAGTTTCGTCGCTGGCAAGATGCTTACACATATTTATATGGGAAGTTACTTTTGAAAAAGAGCATGCTTCAATTTGGCTATGATTACTCTTTAGAATCTATAAAGACAACTGAACATGGTAAGCCGTATTTTGAAAATAGTTCTTTCTCATTTAATATTTCTCACTCTGAAGAATACGTTGTGTGCGCAATCAGTAATGATGAAAAAGTAAATTTAGGTATTGATATAGAGAAAGTAAAACCAATTAAGATAGACGGTTTTAGTGCTGTTTTTTCTCCAGAAGAAAAAAAAGAAATAGATAGTTATAACAAATTTTACACATGTTGGACAAGAAAGGAAGCTATTGTAAAAGCTGATGGTAGAGGGTTAACTATACCTTTAAATACAATTAATACTTTAAAACTGTCAACGAAGTTAGATAACGAAAAATATTATTTATCTAAGGTAGATATTAATGAAGGATATATTGCTCATATTGCATCGTTAACTAAAATAGAAAAAATGAATGTAGTTAACTTATTTTTTTAAATCGTTTTATATTGATTTACAGGTTTTTAAGTTTTTTAAAATAAAAAAACTTAAAAACCTGTTGCTATTCTATAAAAAGACTGTATCTTTGCAACCGCAAATCGCGGGATAGAGCAGTAGGTAGCTCGTCGGGCTCATAACCCGAAGGTCACTGGTTCGAGTCCAGTTCCCGCTACTAGTAACAGCTAAGCTTCACACTCTTGTGAAGCTTTTTATTTTTCATATAAAATTTTTATTTTTTATAAATTCTAAATACTTCATTTTAATCAAAAGTGAATATCAGGTTAAAAAACCACTATAATTTATTTAAAATTATCAAATTGATGACTATTTTGTGTGTTGTTTTTCGATTTGAATGTTTTCGAACCATACCTTAAAATTGTCACTTATACTATCACTATTTCTGACCAAGGATAGTTTTATGCCTTCATAGTTGCGATGACTTTCCCAAGTAGTTTCAAGAGTAGGTTTCAAGTTTCCGGCTTTCCTGTAAATCCACTTAGCTATAGTCAAATTTTTGTCCAAGTAAAGTTCGTATATATCATTTGGTGAATTTCCTTTGTTATTGATGTATTGAATAATCAATTTTCTATAAGAAGAGATGTTTTCTACATGATAACGAATGGAATTACGATCTTTAATTAATTGTATAGGGAATGATAACCAATACAGATCATTTATAAATTGGTGTTCATTAATATTACTTTCAGAATTGTATAGTTTAAAGGAAGTTTTATTATCTTTTACAACAATATTTTGTTTTGGTAACCAAAGCCATTGTCGAGATATAGTTTTACTTTCTTTTTTCGCATTAAAGGTAAACTGTATATTTTTAATTTTTTTAAAATGTTCTAGACCGTATGATATAGCTAAAGAATCCAAAATATCTTTTTTCTGAGCATATAGTATATGCTGAATTAGTATAAATAGTGTTAATGTAATTAGTTTTTTCATTTTAATTATGGGGTGTATGAATGAGTTTGAAAGAAACCTATATATCCTTGGTAATATTATTTCTAATAATAACAGGTATCTTTATGTTATAATCAGAAATTTTCACATAAAAACTTTCTTTAAGTGGCATGGTTTTATTTAGTATTTGTTGCCGAATATTAGTTATATTTTGTTTATTTTTTCAAAATTTCTTAAGTCTAGAAACTGACTTGAGTCAGGGTAGTTAATACAATTATTGTCTATTATCGGTTTTATACCAGATACAAATGAAACCTCATCTTAAGAATCAAAGTAATCCTTTTAAACATTGTATTCAAAGGAAAAGATGTAAAGGAGAAGTCCGACAAACACAAATGAAAACAGATGTTTCTTTTATTTCTTATAGTTATAATAGAATAGTTTTATAGTAAGCGGTATAATGATATTATATCAAAACCCGCTTACTAAACACCCCCCAGGGTGCCAATATTTATTGGGCAACTATGGTGTTGGCATTGGCAATTGGCCAAATACCGGGTGCTGGGACACTAATACCTTTATTATCGCCTCTTTGAGAGTCTTGTCCAAAGTAATAAAGAGGCCAGCCCTTATAGGTTAGTTGAGTTTTTCCGTGTACATCTATAGTTCCAAAATCAGAGGCTTTTAAAACACTCGGTATTTTGTCTAATGTAATTTCTACTATAGGCCATATACCATTATTAGAAAAATCAGGAGCAGTAAAATTATTGGTATTGTTTGTGTCTTTTACAAAAGTGTACATTGTACGTCCACTAATGTCAACAATATAATTAGTAGTTCCATCACCTACAGTATAATCTTCAAGATAGTTAAGGCTGTCATTCCCTACTAGCTGTGAGCTGGCATACATTAATGAGTAATCTGGTTTAGCAACATACCAAACATCATTAACCCCATCACCTTTAATATCGCCAGCGTTTGTGTCGTTTACAAAGTAATACAAGGGCCAACCTTTATAGGTAGTTTGTTTTTGTCCATCTGGTCTTGTAATTACTGAAAAATCTGCTAATTCTAAACTATTATCAATAGTTAAGTTTTCGGCATAGAAAATTGGCCATAAACTTTCACAATTTCCATCACAAACAGAATTGTCTTTAGTATCTTTAGAAAAGAAATAAAGAGCCTTTCCTTCAGTATCTGTTAAAACACTACCATAGGTAGCACTGTTTGTTAGCTTAATGGCAATTTTCTCTACAGTTGGTTGCTCATTATCATCATCACTACAGCTAATACTAGCAAGAGTTATTACAGAAAACAAGACCAAATTAATAATTTTTTTCATTTTTTTTATTTTAAAATTGATACTGCAAAACTACCGACAACAAGGGAGTTATGTATAATAAAAGATGATGAGAGGGACTAAAACGTATTTAAAAGGGACTTGTGAACTACGAAAGGGAATTAATAAATATTTACTTTTGCACATATCACACCAAATAGAATAAAACATAATGTTATATCATCCTATTTTTATAATTCTCTCCATATTATTTATTAAAAAAGAGCTTTAACAATGAAAAAAGACAAATTGTATTTGTTAACGTTTTTGGCAATTTTAAGTGTTGTGTATTTTGTAGGTTATTTTAGTACAGATTACTTAGTGGATATCAGTACAGAACAGTTTCTAAAAATTCAAATTTCTTCAAGTAAAAGAGAAGCTAAAGAAATGGCTAGTTTAGTATCTTATCAAATAAAGAATGGGGTAGCTAAAGAAACAATTAAAGATAATATTCAAAAGAGTATTGAAAATACCGATTTAGAAACAGGCTTTATTTGTATGTTCGATTGGTCTGGGAAAGAAATATGCCACCCAAATCCAAGTAAAATAGGAAAAATAACAGGACCAGATGAATCTTATGTTTCAGGAGTTCAAGATGATATTGGCTCAAAAGATTTTTATTCTTATTTAAAGAACAAAAAAGAAGGCGGTGGCATTAGAGATTTTACAGATAAAAGTAGAGATTCAGAAATAATATATTTATATCCAGTCAAAAATTCCGATTGGATTATAGCTGCTCATGCTAATTTAGATAAGATTAATAGTGAAATAGAAAATTTAAAAACAAATTTTATTCTGGTGTATTTAGCTACAGGGGCATTAATCGTGTTTTTACTGCTATTTTTAATCAGGCTTATCGGAAGTAAATATGAAAAACAATTAGAACTCAAGAATGAAGTATTATCAACTGAAGTTCTTAATCTTTCCAAGTTAAACAATGATTTAGCAAGCTATAAAGAAAAGGTAATTCAGGCAAAAAACACAGCAGTAGAATCCGAAGTTGCACCGCATAAGAATAGAATTTTAACCCATTACAGAAACGAACTTGTACCAATATCTGTAAATGAGATTGCGTATATTTTTATGGAAAATGGTGTCACATATATTAAAACCATTGAAGGCAAAATTTGTACGTCAAATGATAGCTTAGAAGAATTATTTAAAAATCTTAATGAAACCTTATTTTTCAGAGCGAATCGTCAGTATATTTTATCAATAAATGCCATAGATAAAATATATAAATATGGTAATAAACAGCTAAAGATTATTGTACTACCAAAGTCCAAAGTAGACATTATTATTAGTAAACATAAAGCCTCAGCATTTAAAAACTGGCTAAATAGCTAAAACTTCAAATTATTATTAATTAGATAGTTTTACTAGGAACAATGATAGGAAATAATGTAACTATTGGTGCAGGAAGTATGGTAACCAAAGATGTACCTGATAATGTTGTTGTATTAGGGAGTCCATCTAAAATATTAAATAAGGTATAAATAACATATTATCAAAATTATAAGTGCGATCTGTTTTCTTTTTGTCAACTTTTTTGTTAAAGTCCAGTTTCCACCGTTTAGGAGGCGAACTGCAATAGATTGCAGAATTTTAATTTGAGCCATAAAAATAAAGAGTATTTCTCATAATCCGAAGGTCACTGGTTCGAGTCCAGTTCCCGCTACAATGTTTAACAAAGCTTTCAATTTTTTGAAAGCTTTGTTATGTAGACACAAGATTAACAAATGAATAACCCTTATTTTTTTAGTTTTAATTCTGATACAATGTCTAAAGCAGTTTGTATAGTGTGGGATAATTTTTCAATTACACAAATATCATCTAATTTGCCTTTTGAAAATGAAAACAGCCCTTGTTTGTTTTGTACTGCCAAGTACATCTGTTGATTCTGAAATGAAAGTAAAATAGGTTGGTTAAATTTTTCCTTTAAAGTAATAATTCGCTCCATTAAAGCTATAGATAATACATAACGAGCTTCTATTTGATTAGTACCATACACGATGAATTCCTTATTAAATCTGGGGTCCTCTAATAGTATACGTTGTTCTTCTTTAAAACTAGTTCTAAAAAAACGATTGATTTGTGTTTGATGATTATTTGTGAGTAGTACTGTATGACCGTCTAATTTTTTAGTAAAATGGAACCAAGAAAACATACCTCTAAAAGTAAACTGATTGGTATCAATAGTGCTATTGGTAAAGGTGTTTTTAATACTGTATTGCCACAAAACAACCAAGATGTTTAGAGCTGGAATATTACCTAATTTTTTTAGAACATTATTCGTTACATTTTTCTCTTGAACACCAATGTCAGAAATATTTATTGTATATCCTCCTATCGTACTTCGAATTTGCCCATATGATATAGGATTTGACTGAATATTGGTAAACAATTTACTATGTTCTATTTCTTTTATAGGATCTGATATTCCACGGCTAAATTCTATATTAGGGAATAAACTTTTAATAAGTTTATCCATTACTTTTTGCTCATTAATCACGTATATTTGAAATGTTCTAACAAAAAAAATACTTGATATAGAAATGATAATTATCAATCCAATAATAAAGAGTTGATTTTGATAGGGATGTTGTATCGTTTGTTTAATATACCCATTTTTCAAACTAGGTATCAACGGGTAGATAAAACTCAAGATGATAAAAATAAAATACACTCCAGTAATTCCCCAAACTATTTTCTGAAAAAGCAAAGTGCGTTTGCGTTTTTTATAGATACTGTTTAAGGCCTCTTTCGAATTGTTGTATGTTTCTTCAATGGCTACTTTCATAGTCTTACGTGGTTGGCCAGTTTATGGTGTTCCAAGGGCTATTTGGATTCTCTAAAACTTGCTTGTATAAATGGTATATTTCTTGCCTGTAGTATGCTTCACGGTGTTGTTGGTCAAATGAAAACCCAAGAATAAAGCTCTTTCCGAATTCTTCCCATGAAGAAAAATGTTTTACTACAAGTTCTCTTGCGAATTTCATAACTTTAATTGCGTCTTGTTCAGTAATTATGTCTGTGGTATAGGCTTTTCTTGCTTGCCCTACCAGCATTGCTGCATCATAGCCAACAATTCCTATATCCATTTCAGATTCAATAGTAAAAATTCCTTTTTGTTTGAGTTCGTTACTAACTTTATTAGTTCTTAAGATTTTTAGGTAATTGAGAGCTCTTTCATTATTACCAAAATAATTATTCATTAATGCATCCCACTTTTCTTCAGGTTGGGTTTTCATCATATTATAAATAAAGTCATAGTACCAACGTCTTCCATCCTTCATAAAATATTCTGTCATGCTCCAATACCCTTCTTTGGAGTCCATATGCCACCTTTTTAAATGTTTATTTTGCAGATCTAGGATTCAAAAATGTTAACGTATTAGTATTTGCTCCCCACCACTCGGCAATTGGAGTATAAAGGGCTAGTGTAAATAATTGCTCTTTAGTAATTTTGTTTTCTGTGCTTGATTTGAATTTAGCAGTTTTTAAATCGGCACTTTCAGCACTATTTTTAAAAACACCTAAATATTTAGCTACATAAGCAAATACACCTAAAGCTATTATTATATACCCATACCAAGGTAAATTTTGAAACATTTGCATAATTGTTGTTTTTTAACTGTTTAATAAATCTTTTATGTTTATTTCTTTTTGTTCTGTTTTCGGAATTTCTAACAATAGTTCTGTTTTATCTTTTCGTATTCCTGCTACAATGTTAGCAGGAAACATTTGTATGTTGTTATTATATGTAGTAACCGAAGCATTAAAAGCTCTTCGTGAAGCTGATATTTGATCTTCAATATCAGATAACTCAAATTGAATATTTATAAATTGAATATCAGCTTTTAAATCAGGGTAGTTTTCTACTTGTATATGAAGCCCGCTTACTATTTTTGAAAGCTCATTCGATACTTCAATTTGTTCTTGTGAATTGATGCAATGTTTTGAGGCTGATCGTAATTCGGTGATTTTTTGCATGATTTCTTTTTCATGTGCTAGGTATTTGTTTAATGTAGCAATAAGACTGGGGATTAAATCAAAACGTTTTTTAAGATAAATTTCAATACTTCCAAAGGCTTGTTTTACACGATTTTTCTTACTAATAATGTTATTGTTAATAAGTATGCCAATGAGTAGAATGATGGCTAATAAAACAGAAATAATTATGATTTTCATATATTTTCTTAGATTAAAATTCTTTTATACTGATTTGAGTTCCTCGGTCGTAAGTTATTTCACGAAACAGTATTCCACTCATCTTATAAAATTTCCATATCCCATGGCGGTCACTGTTCAAAAATTCACCTTGGTGTTTTATGTTACCATTTCTCCAATAAGTGGTGTGTGGTCCAGTAGCGATATCATTTTTGTAGGTCGTTTCAAAATAGAGCCAACCTTTTGTACCGATATATTGTTTAAATACACCTTCTTTAAAACCAGTATTATAGGTTCCTTCGTAAGATTTAACTCCCGATGATTTGTAATCGATGCAATGCCCATGTTGTTTGCCATTTTTATAATGGTAAATTTCATAAGGTCGTCCGTTTTTATGATAGGTTTCTTTTTTTACAATAACTCCATTTTTAAATGCATTTTTCTTTAAGAGGATCCCTGCTTTTGAATATAGTAATTGTTCACCGTGAAGCTTTCCGTTAACATAGGATTGCACTTCTTGTAATTGTCTATTTATAAAGTAGTCTTTTTGTATGTAGCTGTTAGTACCAAAATGTCTTTTCTCTTGTAACAGAATACTATCAATGTTAATTTTAGTCCACGTACCTGAGGGCTCATCGTTGTTATAGAAGGTTTTTTCTATATAAAAGCTATATTGTGTCGTTACTTTTTTCCACCAGGCTCCATGTTTTAGTCCATTTACATAGTTTTTAATGTTTTTAGGCTCACCATAACTGTTAAAACATACCCATTTACCATGAGGTTTGCCATTTTTGTAGTTCTGTATTCCTTTTAATTTATTCTTATTATCAAAATTTCTTTTAGTACCGTTAAGTTTACCTTTAGTGAGTTTAACGTAAGTATATGAACCATCATTATTAGCAATTTGGTAATTTCCTTTTAGAATTTTTCCTTTTTTAGAACGATATATCAATTCGTTACCAAAACGTTTAATGTCGATATCATTCTTTGATACTTGCTTTTGCGCAGTACTCTTTAATGAAGCCATTAAACCTATAAGCAACATGAGAAATTTCATATATTTTTATTTATTAGAGTACTAGTAATCGTACAGTTAATGTTCGTGTCCTATTTAGTATACCTAGAGGTGTTAAAATTTTACCAAACAAACATATAACGAAAAATATTGGTTAGAAACAGTGAATCTATTTCATTAAATACTTAATCTATAAGCGTGGGGTTTTAATAAATATTTGAATATTATTTAAGGAGTAGAATTTATGCTAAAAAGTGAGTTTTTTAACATGTCTTGTTTTATGTAAAGTTACTTAGAATTATCATATAACCATTAATTGTATGTTAATCAATAAAATGATTTGGTTAAAGATAAGTTGAAATGAGTTTTAGTGATTAGTGATTAGTGATGGGGAAGAGGTGTAAAATATTAAAGTAATGATTTATATCTGAAAGGGAGTGTTATAAACTTAAGAAACAATAACTAAATCATGGACATAAAAGTGTTTTAACTTTTTAGCACTCAGTTCCTGTTTTACGTAGCCTTTCATAAATAATTGATGAAGTAGTGGTTTCAAATAATTTAATACTATTGTTCTATTGTTGATTTTTAATAGTAAGAGTTTATCAACCAAAAATAAAATCATTTCTGATTGATAAACTCTTATTGTTATTTTTTTGTGACGGATTCCTATTATATTTTGTATATTAATTTGGTACCATTTCGTAAACGTAGAAATAAAGCCGTGTTTTAAAAAGTATTACTAGTTGTTAAACTAAAATAATTTACTCAAGTTAAATCCATAGTTTAAGTAAAAGGCAATTTGATTATTTTGTGTAGAAAAATTAACTTTTTTGATAACTATGCCATTATTTTTATTTTCAACACTTCCCTGCATAAAAAAATCATTTGCTGAATGATAATATTTACTACCTATTGTTAATGTATTTCCGTTTTTAAGGTGTTTTGTCATACTTATTTCAGGAACTAAATATACATTAGCCCTCTTTATAGAGTTATTTGTAGCAACAATTTGATTGTTTACTTCACCTTCATTTTCACTAATAAAAGCCTTTTTAATATAAGTAACTGCAGAACCTAGCCCGATAGTGATATCAATATCATCTTTAACAACAAAATTATAACCTCCTCCTATAAAAAAGGTATGAGTAAAATAATTATTATCAATTATAAAAGACTTATTATTATTACTTCCCTCAATAGTTAGCGAAGAATATGAAGTCATATAACCTAGTTTGATTTCAGTGTTAAATGCAGTTTTATATAGTCCAGTAATAGAGAGAGAATGGTTAAAGTTGTTGTTAATAGTATTATTTGTAAACGGAATTGTTGTTTCTTTTATATCTGAAAACAAGAAGCCAAATTCATAACCAATCGCAGTATAAATTCCTGAATGGTTGTATTTTTTTTGAGCGTTTATTTCTTTTGCGAAAAATAAAACACTAAATACTATAAAAAATTTTAGTTTCATTTTTTTACTTCTTATTGTTTGTTAATTTTAATTGTATTGGAGTCGTTAAAAACGCTACAGTTTCCTGAAGAAATCCATTCGCCATTTAGTGTTTTTTTAGAGGAAGAAAGTTGTAAAACATATGTGTTTTCTTTGCACCAATACACACCAGTTTTACTTGTAACTTCTTCTATTACATCTGTTGTAGTTATTTCTAAAGTATTGTTATCAATATTTATTTTTACATTAAATAAAATATAATCTTGTTGTTCAGGAATTTTAGTTTCTTTTAAAGTTCCTTCAGCTATATTGTTTGTATGACTATTTATTACCAAAGTATATCGGTATCTGTCTGATTCACAGCTTGAGCAAAATAATTCACCATCCCAGGTTCCAATTAATGAACTATTTTCTTGTTGAATCATTTCGCCATACTCAATATTTATTGATTTTGTACATCCTAAAAAAAAGACAGCAATTAGTATGTATATTATTTTTCTCATTTTTTTCATTTTAAAAAGTAAACACATTATTTAGTGTAACTGAAGTAGCTTCTAAACCTGTGCTTCTACTATAGTTAGATAGTCTGAATTCTAGTGATTTAAATTGAAATTTTCTTCTTTTATTAAGTTTGAAACTCATTACACCATTACTGGGAGAAAATTTAATTCCAATACCATATTTATTAGTATTAAAGGCCGATAAATCGTAATCTGAAGTATAATATTCGGCATTCAAGTTGTGTTGCGCATAAGGTTGAAAGTAATCAGCTTTAGTTTGGGTATGGAACCTGTAAAAAGGATACAGTGTAATTCCACCACTAACCTTTAAGGGAGCTTCTAATTCAAATGTATGCCCAGTAATTCCGAAATTGTCGTTATAAAAGCGGTAAAATAATCGAGTAATTAAGAAGTTATTTACATAATAATTGGTACGAATACCAAGTGCTTTTTTTATTCTGCTTCTCGGTAATCGTTCAACTTTAACTAATTTGTTTTTTTCTTCATAAATTCCATCATTAAAATAAACTCTATGAAACGGAGTGCTTAATAATCCTTTTTGAATAATAACTTCCGCTGTTACAGATGCGTTTAAACGTTGATTAACATTACCGCCATAAGTTACTCCGATATTGTACGTAAATCGTGTATCTGTTTCGTAATTATTTGATGTTGTATTGGTAGGGATATAATAGTCATCATCATCATCATCATCAGATCTAATACCATACCCTCTTCCCGCTGGTCTGTAATCATCATCATCGTCATCGTCATCGTCATCGTCATCATCATCATCGTCGTCATCGTCATCATCATCGTCGTCGTAGTCATCGTCATCATCATCGTCGTCATCGTCATCATCATCATAATCACCATTACCTCCTGCACCAGTATTTCTACCAGCTCTAATTTCTCCAGGATAAATAAGTAACCATTTGTCTATAAAAATACCAGCGTTAATACTTAAAAATTTATTACCATCTTCAGAATTTTTTTGCCAAGTAATTTTTCCATAGTTAGAGGTAACATCAAATTCTTTAGAATAACCATACAATACAGAAACTATAGTATTTTTATCTGGTATTGTTCTATTAAAATTTAGAGAGGCATATTTTCTGGTATCCTCACTTGCTAAATTACTACTACTGCTATTATTATTACCAGTCGCTGTACTGGCAGAAGTTGTAGCTTGGCTACCATATTTATCTATATTTGCAGTACTGGCTGAAGTGTAATGATCTAAGCCCAATGTAATGCCAAAAGTTGAAACGCTGTTTACTGGAATTGAAACTGATATTTGAGGAGCGTTATTGTCGAGTTTTTCAGTTCCTTTCCCCCCAGTTACGGCACCATTATTTCCTTCTTGTTCATAGTAATTATATAAAATATTTACTTGTGTTTTCTCTAATTGTTTAATTTGATTTTGAGAAATCAAGCCTAAAGAAGAAAGCAATAGAAGTATAAGAGTTAGTTTATCTAGTTGCATCCACATCCTCCTCCCGATTTGCTACCATTTGCACCAGCAGCTCCTTCTCTATAGTTTTGTGAATTTATTTCGTATTGTTCTATTTTACGTGAAGATAATGCCATATTTTCATCGTTTAAATACATTTTTTGATACGGTTTTACTGTAGCACAACTTGTACATATTACTGTAAAAAGTAATATAGAAAGTCCTTTTTTAATCATCTTTATTTTAAATTTAAATTTTTTGAGGGATGTAATTTATTGTCATCAGAAATTAGTAAACACTCAATACCATTGAGTTGATTTACTAATTCAAGACCCTTCTCTTTGCCTAAGACAAAGACTGAGGTTGCCAAAGCGTCTGCTAATTCAGTGTTTTTACAAAAAATAGTAACACTTTTTAAACCGCTTACGGGCCAACCAGTTTTTGGGTTAATAATATGTGAATAACGTTTGTTGTTAAACTCAATGTAATTAGCGTAATTACCTGACGTAACTACAGAATTGTTATGTAAATCAAATTTTCCTGCCTTTTCTATGAGTCCATTAGGATCGGCGATGTTAATTTTCCAGTTTTTTGTTATTGGGTGATTTCCCCACGTTGTTAAATCTCCACTAGCATTAACTAAACCAGCAGTAACTCCAAGTTCTTGTAAAAGTTTTTTTACTTTTTCAGCGACATACCCTTTTCCAATAGAGCCAAAACCGATTTTCATTCCTTTTTGGGTTAAAAAAACAGTGCTTCTTTTGTCATTGATTACAATATTTTTATAGTTAATTTTTGAAACCGATTTTTTAACTATAGAACTGTCAGGTAACTTTTCCATGGGTTTATTGAAGTACCAAATTTTATCAAGAGAAGCAAAACTTATGTCAAAAAAACCATTGGTAAGCTCAGATATCCGTTTGCTCCTCTTTATAAGTTGTAATAATTCATTATCAACCACGACTGGTTTTACCCCTGCATTTCTATTGATATTAGAAGTTTGCGAAGAGGATTTCCAAGAAGAAATTAAATTTTCTACGCGTATGGTTTCCTTAATAGCTTCTTCAAGAAAGTGGTTTGCACTTTCTTGGTCTTCAGCAACTACAGTGAATTCAAAATCAACCCCCATTAAAAGAGCTTTCTTTTTGAATGTTTTTTGAGCGTTTGCAATTTGTACTGCAGAAAATAATAAGAATAATAAACGGAACAAATTACTATTTATTTAAATAATTGTCTATGTAGTAACTTGCCGTTTCACTTTTATAGCCATCTATAGAAGTAATTATTTCACCTTTGTTATTTAATATAATAACTAAGGGGAATGCTCCTAGTTTGTTATATTTTTCGGCAGATTTTTCTATGTAGTTAAGTTCATCTTTTGACAGAGAATCTCTATCCAAAATAAAGTCAATGTTTACTAACACATAATCTTTTTGAGCTTTTTCTTTAAACTTTTGAGTGTTAAAAACCTCTTTTTTTAGTTCTTTACATGGCTTACACCAGTCAGAACCAGAAAAGTAGACTAAAGTTTGTTTCTTTTCTTTTTCAGCTTGCTTTATAGCGTCTTCAATATTTTTATTCCATACCAAGGTTTTAGCAGTCTGAGCATTTGAAATGATCCCTGCAAATAAGAAAATTACTATAACTATTTTTTTGTTCATTTTTTGAAATTTTCGGCAAAAGTAGTTTTTATTTAGAATTAATTAACATAGTTTTGCGCGAAATTTTACATTTATTTTTATTTGGATTAAATATATATAGTGAAAATAATTTAAATATTCTATGGTTAGAACAATTACTTTTTTTTTGGTGTTATTTTTTTCTACTTATAGTTATGCACAGGAAGTTGTTGTTGGTAATGGTGCTTGTGGTTCTAGTATAACACAGAATACTCCTGTAAGGTATGATGATGGTAGTTGGAATAGTGGTAAAAGTAATAGTTGGGCATTAATGTTATACAAAGGAACAGAAATAAATGTATCTGGAAATTTAACAACAATTGGTTTTTATCCAGATTGTGGAAGCAAAACCTATACTACGGTATCCAATCAGAGAATTTATATTAAAGAAACACTAGACAGCGAAATTACAAGTTCAAACGCTCCTGATTTATCTACGTTTACAAAAGTTTTTGATGGTAGTATTACTTGGGAAAAGAAAACACCTTATAACGCTGCCAGAAATGATATTGTTTTAGATACTCCTTTTACGTATGATAAAACTAAAAATCTTATGATTTATTTTGAAAATGAATCAGGTATTGCTATTGATTTATGGGGTAGTATTTCGTTTTTATGGAGTAATCAAGGAAATAAAAGGGTTGCTTATACTTTGTACAAATTTTCAAATAAAGCTACTTCTTCAGGCACAATAGATTCTAATTTGCCAGTAACTTATTTTAAGTTTTCATCTTCTAATCCAACGATATTAATGCCGGCTAATGAATCAATTTGTGCAGAAGAGATGTTTACGTTTTTTGGAGTAGTAGCAACTGATTATAATACATTACAATGGACTAGCTCAGGCTCAGGAACTTTTAATAACAGTACAATTTTAAATCCAACATACACACCAAGTAGTGCTGATATAAATGCTCAAAGTGTAGTGTTAACACTTACAGTTATGGGTAGTAGTTCTACATCTGAAAATTTTACATTAACAATTAAATCGAAACCTACAGCAAACATTATAAAAAGATAAAAAAATAAGTTATTAAAATGAAACGTATATTACTATCCTTACTTATTACAATTACTTGTATCTTTTCAAGTAATTCTCAAACCGTCACTATAAACGGCGGTTCAAGCAAATCTAATTTTCCTGTTGATGCCTCTAAAAACTACAGTTATAGTCAATTCATTTATTTGGGAAGTGAAATTAATAATTCAGGAAATATTAACAGTTTAACATTCAAGCTTACAGGTTCCGCGCCTGCAAATATTAATACTTGGAAAAATTGGAAAGTGAGTTTAGCAGAAACCACAAATGATGAATTTCCAAATGCTCAGACTGATCCTTGGTTAAGCGCAAAGTATAAACCATATGGTGGATTGGTAGAGGTATTCAATAATGATGTTGTTTATGATCAAGTTTCGAAAACAATCAAGATTACTTTTGTGACTCCTTTTACTTATGATACATCAAAAAATTTATTGGTCGAAATCTATGAGCAAACAGCGGGATCGACATTCAATACTTATTTTGATACGAACAATAGTTTTTCAAATAGAAGAGGTATTGCAGCTTCAAGTACAACTTCTAAAAATTATACAACATCTTCTGATATAGGTATAGGATTAACATCTATTCCGGCTGTTGATATTGAAATAGTAGCAGCAACTATACCATCAGGAGGAAGTGCAATACTAGAGTATTGTGAAGGAGATAATTTAGAGTTAACAGCTGAAGATGCTGGTACAGGTGCAGTTTATCAATGGACGAAACCTGATGCAACTACAATAAATACTAAAGATTTAACAATCAATAGTCTTACTAATGCACAAGCTGGTATTTATACTTTAAAAGTAACCAAAGATGGATGTTCAAATACAACGTCATCAGAAATTAAAGTAAATCCGTTACCAACTTTAACAGCATCTAAATTTGAAATTTGTGTAGGAGAGGAGTTACAATTAACAGGAGGAGGTACACCTGCTTCATCTAATCCATTTGTATCATCAGATATAAGCATAGCTTCAGTAACTACAACTGGGTTAGTAAAAGGTATTAAAGCAGGAACAGTAAATATTATTTATGAGAATGATAAAGGTTGTAAAATAACCAAGCAAATCAAAATAAATAATACACCTATCCCTGTTTTAAATAACAATGCTACTGCAAACACAATTTGCGCAGGAACATCAATTGAATTTACTGCAAGTGGAGGTGGTGAATATGAGTTTTTTGTGAATGGAATAAGCAAGCAAGCTAGATCTAATGATAATACCTATACCACTACTGTGTTAAATAATAATGATAAAGTAAAGGTTAAAGTTTGGAATACTGCAGGTTGTTTTGCTGAAAGTTCAGAAACCACAATTGCGGTAAAAGTAGCTCCAGTTATTATAAAAGTAGAAGCTGTTAATACGCCATTGTGTGAGGGAGCGGATGTAGAATTTCTTATTGAAGGTACTGCAAATGCAGTCGTAACTTACACAATAAATTCAGGTGCATCAAAAACAGTTACATTAACAGCAGGAAGGGCTACGGTAGTAATCTCAGGAGCAACAACAACACAAATAATTAAATTAAGTGATGTTTCTTTAAATGGATGTAGTGCATCTGTTACAAATACAGCTACTGTAACAGTAACCCCAAAACCTAAAGCTATTATTAAACGTAGATAAAAATAGTTCATAAATATGAAAGGCGTATTAACGCCTTTCATATTTAATAGATAAGCTATATAAAATGACAAAAAGAATAATTTTAATCCTCACTTTATTTATCAGCTATTTAACAGCTTTTGGTAATGGTTTAAGGTATAACGGTTTTTATATGGCATCCAGAAGTTTTAGTACGAATCTTTCTGAAATTACTATTTGCGAGGATGAAACATTAGAATTAACGGCGGAGCCAATTGCTAATGCCAGTTATAAATGGTTGACATCTGATAATGTTTCAGTAACAAATATCGATTTAATTCGAACTAATGTTACTTTGGATATGGCAGGAGAATACGCGTTAACTGTTACTGTTAATGGATGCAGCGATACTTCAATTATTAACGTGAAAGTAATTCCAAAACCGAATGCAGGTATAGATGGAGTTTTAGAAATTGTAGAAGGAATAGAACCTACAGAAGAAGAATTGTTTAACGCTCTTGGTGGAACACCTGAGCCAAATGGAGTTTGGACAAAAAGAAACGATGTATACACCTACACTGTAACATCAAATAATTCATGTAAAAATTTATCGGTAGCAACAGTAACCATTATAGAGAGCATAAAAATAGTAAATGGATTTTCACCAAATGGTGATGGTATAAATGATACTTGGAAAATTTTACCTGATTTGTTAGCAAAATACCCGAATAATCAATTAATGGTTTTTAATAGACACGGAAATAAAGTATATGAAGATAGTCCGTATAAAAATGATTGGAACGCAATTACAAATGGGAAAATTATTATAAATAATGGAAAAAAACTTCCATCAGGGCCTTATTATTATGTGTTAGAACTTAATAATCTCAAAAAAAGTGTTTTTAAAGGCTGGGTTTATATTAATTATTGATTTATGAAAAAACAATTTTATATTCTGTTTTTTTTAGCATCTCTTTCTGTAATCGCTCAAAATACTGCAGATTATACTGTGTTTAGTTATAATTTAAACCTAGCAAATCCTGCTTTTGTTGGAAAAAATGAAAAAATTCAATTAACTACCAATTATAAAAAAGTGTGGGCGGGTATTGAAAATTCACTGAGCACAAGTGTTGTCTCATTTAGTGGCCCTTTTAATAATGGAATTGGTTTAGGAATTACTATTCTTAGAGATCATTTTTACCTATTTAATGAAACTATTGCTTCAGTAGAAGCTTCTTACAGCGTACAAATAAATGATAGAAATAGTTTTCTTTTTGGTATTAAAGCTCAAGGAGCATTTTTTAATGCTGACTTGAATACTATTAATACTCAAACAGCAAATGATCCGTTGTTTACAAGTACTATTAACAACTTTAGACCTAATTTTTCGTTAGGAATAGCTCTAAAAAACGAAAAATATTTTGCGCATATTGCATTGTTAGATGTGTTAGAAAATAGCCGTTTTAGCGGAAACTCTAATTTAATAAGCAATCAAAGTCATCTAAAAATAAATGCAGGAGGAGGTTTTTATTCAAGTTTAAGTGATAATTTAAAACTAACTTCTACAGCACTCATAAGAATTATAGAAGGCACTCCACTTTCTTTTGATTTAACTTCCATGCTTGAAATTAATAAACAGTTTGATATAGGTTTTACGTATCGATGGAATAATGCTGTAATGGGTAATATACTTATTGAAGCTACTTCGTGGGCACAATTAGGGTATAGTTATGGTTTTTCCATTAATGATATAGCAAAATACAATAACGGAACACACGAGTTTTTTTTAAGAATATATTTTAATAAACAGACAAAAAACAATTTTAAATGGAAACTAAACTGCTTTTAATTATATATAAATAAAATGAAAAAAGTACTATTTTTAATATTAACGTTATTTATAACGATTCAGTTTTATGGGCAACAAGAAATCACTGTCGGTAAACCTATGTGTGGAATCTCCATAACAAAAAATGCTCCAGCTAATTATGATTATGTTTTAGATAAAAAAAATAGTTGGGTAACTATGCTATATTCAGCATCAAGAATTGGAGCGTCCGGAGAAATTAAAGGAGTTGCTTTTTTTGCTGATTGTACAGTTACAGATAACTGCACATTTGATGAAGCTAAAAATCAAAAAGTATATATAAAGGAGGTAGATGAAACTCAATTTACATCTACATCAGAACCCGATTTATCTTCGTACACTCTTGTTTATGATGGGAAAATTACATGGAGAAGAGGTAAAGGAAACATTGAAAATTCAAAAACACAAATTATCTTTCAAACCCCATTTAAATACTCAGGAAATAAAACTTTAGCTATTTATTTTTTAAATGAAAATAACCAAGCATTGGGTGGGTTTTCGGGCTGTGGAGCATCTCCACCGTTTTTATGGGATTACGCAGGAGAGAATACTGTGATTTATGAAAACTTTAAACAAGGAGAAAAATCTGGAAGTGGAAATTTTGATAAAGGATTGCCAATTATTCGATTTTACTTTGATAGTTTGAACACGAATGACTTCACTCCATCTGCAACTACTACAACTATTACTGCTAATCCTACTGAAATAGTAGCAAATGGGGTTTCATCTAGTTTTATTACCGTTCAATTACATAATGTGAATGGTGGCGTATTAAATCACTCAGGGCATACAATTACTTTAAACACTTCCGCTGGTCAACTAGGTAGCGTAATTGATAATAATGACGGAACATATACTGCATATTTAACAAGTAGTGCATTGGTAGAAACGGCAACAATAACAGGTACACTAAACGGGGTTGATATAGTTGATTCGGCAGAGGTTAAGTTTACAATAAATACCAATCCAACTAACCCTACTGATCCAACAGAATTATCAAATTTAGTTCAAGCGTTTTCTCCTAATGGAGATGGTAAAAATGATGTTTGGCGAATTTTACCCAATATCTTAACGAAGTATCCTGATAATTCATTAAATGTGTTTAATCGCCAAGGGAATTTAGTATATAAAGCTGAACCGTATAAAAATGATTGGGATGGGGTATCTAATGGAAAAATTATAATTTCTAATGATACTAAATTGTCTATAGGTGCTTACTATTTTGTCTTCAATACAGGAAAGGATAAAGTTTATAAAGGTTGGGTGTATATTAATTATTAATTGAATTAAAATGTTTCTAAAAAAAATAATTGTAGTTTTTAGTATAATATGTAGCCCTATCGTTTGGGGGCAAAGCAATGTAGATTATTCATTGTATAATTATAGTTTAAATTTAATAAATCCTGCATTTGCAGGACAAAAACAGCATACAGAGTTACTTGTAAATTCAAAAATGCAATGGATAGGAATAAAAGATGCTCCTAGAACAAGTACTTTTTCATTAAATGTACCTTTTAAAAGCGGATTAGGGATTGGAGTTAGTGTTATTAATGACAAAATTTTTATTTTTAATCAAACAAATATAGCTTTAGATTTCTCTTATAAAGTGAAATTAACCGATGATCATGATCTACAATTTGGTTTTAAAGCCATTGGTAATATTTATAATGGGGATATTAATAAGATAAGAATTGAGGAACAAAATGATGAGTTTTTTGCTGATGCAATTAATAAATTTAGTCCTAATTTTACATTAGGAGGTGCAATTGTACATCAAAATTACTTTATGCATATGTCCATCAATAATGTTTTGGTTGATAACAAATACGAAGAACTTAATAACTCCAAAAATTCGGGAAGATTCAATACTTCTCTAGGAGGTGGTTATACATTTATTATAAATGATAATTTAAAATTAACACCTTCAACTTTAGTAAGGGTTGAAGAAGGAACACCTTTGTCTTTTGATTTAAATGGAACGTTAGAAATAAATGAAAAACATAATGTTGGATTATCCTATTTTTGGAATAATTCAATTCAAGTTAATGGGGTAGCATCTTTATCTAATTGGATTAAGCTAGGTTATGGATATCGTTTGTATACAAATGGGTTAGGTTCAGAACAAAACGGAACGCACGAATTTATAGCACTTTTTAATATGGATGATATTTTTTAAAATTTTATTAGTGTATATATCTGTTATTCATTTGACTTTGTATTTAATGAATATTAGCGATAGTTTTTATAAACACAAAGCAATAGAGATTGATTATAAAAACAGTAATAACTTTATTTTTTTGTTGTTACTTCAGATCATCTTATGTTAGATCTAGTAATTATATTAACACACCATCATTTTTTATAAAGTATGATGGTGTGTTTTATTTTTAAGTACGGTTTTGGTTATTTTAATATAATGAACCTTAATAATAGCCTAATAAGTTTAAGTTATTTTATTTTTAATTATAACGTTCTACATTAAAAGGAGTTAAATTTAAGCTTGTTTTATGTTCAGAAATTAACTCAGAAACTATTTTTCCAGTAGCAGGTCCCAAGCTCCAGCCCATCATAGCATGTCCTGTAGCAATAGTGACATTTTTAAAATTTGATAATTTACCAATGTAAGGTAAACCATCAGGAGAGCAAGGACGTAAACCACAACGAGCATTTTTAATATCCGTAGGGTTAATTTTTAAACCTTTAAAATAGTTTTCAGAAGCTCTAGCAATCATAGAAACTCTTTTAGTATTGATTTTATCGTTTATTCCAGCTATTTCCATTGTTCCAGCAAAACGAGTAAATCCTTTCATAGGAGTTACTGCAACTTTTGCTTCCATTAAAATTGATGGGATAGTGATTCCTGTTTCTTTTTCAACATTAATTCGGTAACCTTTTCCAGCCTGAACAGGTATTTTTAAACCAAGTTTTTTTGCAATTAAAGGAGTCCAGGAGCCAGTAGCAAAAACTATTTCATCAGCTATAATCTTTCGGTTATTAGTTTTTACTGAAGTAATTTTATTATTTGAGGTTATTATGTCAATTAGTTCTTCATTAGATGAGATAGTTACTCCTGAACGTATTAAATAGTTTTTCATTTGTTTCATAAATTCAGAAGGTGTCATATGAGCATCTGAATGATAATACACAGCTCCTTTGATATTTAAATCAATATCCGGCTCAAGCTTTTGTACTTCTTTATGAGTTAAATTATCAACCTTTAATCCCTCTTTTATAGCTCTTTCACCAACTTTCCATTCTTCTTCGCCTGCCTTTTCAGTTTGATAGTACATCATTAAACCTTTGTCTTGGTAGTCAAAATTGAAATCAGATGAAGCTTTTATGTCTTTATACAGCTTTTTACTGAAAAGGTTAATATCTTTTATTATAGGAATAGACTTTTCAACTTTTTGGGGGGTAGAGGCTTTTTTGAATAACCAAGACCAACGTATAAAATCAATATCTAATCTAGGTTTTATTGATAAAGGACTGGTAGCACTAAACATCCACTTGATTCCTTTATTAATCATTCCAGGAGCTGCCAATGAAATTATATGACTTGGAGTGATAAGTCCTGCGTTTACATGTGAAGCACCACTTAATAAGTCTGATTTGTCAATAACAGTTACATTGTGACCTTCTTTATGTAAAAAATAGGCAGAACACAAACCTATAATGCCGCCACCTACAATTAATGTGTTTTTATTCATAAACTATATAACTTGGAATCCATAAGCATATGGATCATCTTCATCATCAATTACTATATTATTATAACCGTAAACTTTTGCCCAACCTTGAATACTTGGTATAATTGCTTTTTTGCCATTTAAAGTTGTTTCTTCTTCTATACAACCAATAAATTTACTTCCAATAAAACTTTCATGGATGAATTGTTCACCTTGATTTAATTTTCCTTTAGCATGAAGTTGAGCTATTCTAGCAGATGTTCCTGTTCCACAAGGGCTTCTGTCAATAGCTTTATCACCATAAAAAACAGCATTTCTTCCCGAAGATGTTGGGTCAATAGGATTACCTGTCCATAACATGTGAGTTACGTCTCTAATAGTATCATCCTCTGGATGAATAAACATATCAGGATACTTTTTATTAATTCGATCACGAACAACTTGAGAGTATTGAATTATCTTTGAAGCTGTAAAATTGTGAATTCCACTAAAATTTTTTTGAGGATCTACTATAGCATAATAATTTCCACCGTAAGAAACATCAAAAGTAATTTCTCCTAATTCGGGGCATTCAATGGTTAATTCTTCGGCTGCTAAAAAACTTTTTACGTTTGTTAATCGAACCCAATCTACTTTTTTACCTGTTTGTTGGTATTCTATTTCAACTAACCCAGCAGGGGCTTCCATTTTTATTTTTCCAGGAATTTTGGGGGTAATTAGTCCCTCTTCAATAGCAATTGTTATTGTTCCGATGGTTCCATGTCCACACATTGGTAAGCAACCAGAAGTTTCAATAAATAAAATTGCAAAATCATTTTCAGGATCATGAGGTGCAAAAAGTATTGAACCGCTCATCATATCATGTCCTCTTGGTTCAAACATTAATCCTTTCCTTATCCAATCATATTCTTTAAGGAAATGCTGACGTTTTTCACTCATATTTAATCCCTTTAAATTAGGACCACCACCAGCTACAACTCTTACTGGATTACCACAAGTATGGGCATCTACGCAAAAAAAGGTTTTTCTCATCAAATATATCGCTTTTAACCCCAACCTAACTCCCCTTTAGGAAAAACACCCTTCTAAGCTTTTCCTTTAGTGAGGAGCATAGGTCAGTATATTAAATTTTTTCGTTAGTGATTATGTTATTAACTAACCTTGATATACCTAATGAATTTTCATTCTTTAATTCTTCTGGTAATAACTCATTTGGCCAATTTTGGTAGCTAAAAGGTCTTACCCATCTTTTAATAGAACTTGTTCCAACAGATGTAAATCTTGGGTCTGTTGATGAAGGATAAGGCCTCCATGTACCATTGAAGAGCAAACTTCAACACCAGTAGGAACTCCATTAAAAATAATACGCCCTACTTTACTAATTAAGAGCGAAAGTAAAAAATTATACTCTTTTATTTCATAATTATTTCCTAAAATTGTTCCAGTAAGTTGACCTTCCAGACTTGAAACAACTTTTTCTAGCTCTTTTTTATCTTTGCATTTAACGATTAAGGAAAATCGAACCAAAAACTTCTTGGTGAAGATTCGGGTTTTCAACAAAATCACCACCATTAACAACAGCTAGTGCTTGTTTTGCATAATTAGCTTCTGTATCCTCAGAGTAGTTAGCAACTGTATGTGTTTTATTTTGATTAATTATAGTTTCTTTATTTGTATCGTATGATTCCTTAATATTGGGGTGAAGCATACAAGTAGGGGCTATCTTTAGTATTTCATTAGATAAATTATTGATGAAGCTTGAAAAATATTCATCTTCAATACCTATAACTAAGCCAGGATTAGTACAAAATTGACCTGTACCTAATGTAATAGAAGAAGCATACGTTTTAGCCAATTCTTCTCCTCTTGTTTTTAAAGCATCGGGTAAAGTAATCACTGGATTGATACTTCCCATTTCTGCAAATACAGGAATAGGAGTTTTTCTACTAGCGGCTTTGTTAAATAAGCTTCTTCCTCCTGCAATACTCCCAGTAAAACCAACAGCTTTTACATTAGGATGCTCAACTAAAGCAACACCAACAACTCTTCCGCTTCCAGTAATATTAGAAAATACTCCATTAGGCATCCCTGTTTTTTGGGCAGCATTAATAATAGCGCTAGCAACTAATTCGCCTGTACCTGAATGCATAGAATGTGATTTTACGATGACCGGGCATCCAGCAGCAAGGGCGCTAGCAGTATCTCCTCCTGCAGTAGAAAATGCTAAAGGAAAATTACTAGCGGCAAATACAACAACAGGTCCAATAGGGATGTTTATCTTTCTTATATCAGCTTTTGGAAATGGTTGTCTATCTGGTATTGCAGTATCAATGGTAGCATCTATCCATGAACCTTCTTCAACTAATTTAGCAAAAGATTGTAGCTGAAAAATTGTTCTACCTCTTTCACCAATGGCACGTGCTTCTGGTAATCCTGATTCTGAACAATATGTTTGAATCAAATCGTCGCCTAACGCCATAATTTCATCAGCTATAGCATTTAAAAAGGTTGCCTTATTAGCGCCTGAAATCTTCTTATACTCTTCAAAAGCTTTATTAGCTAGTTGCACAGCTTCATTAACTTCTTCTATTGTTGCTTCATAAAACTCAGTATCGTTTTCTATATTAAGTTTTGGGTTGAATGTCTTATGAGTAACGTTTCCTTTTGCAGAAAGTTTATTTCCTATTTGGTTTTTTCCTGTAATTCTTTTTGTTATGGTTGAAATCATAATTAGTTTTTTTAATGAAGCTTTTTGTGAAATAGTATAGTAAACGTGGGGGATATTGTTACCTCCAATTTTAGTTGTTTAAATTACTAATTCTAAGCTTTTATAGTCTGGTAAAGTAGGACGATTTTTTACTCCGTTTTCTATAATTTTTAATACTTTTGTACGTTCTTCACCGATTAAAGGTAATCTTGGAGCTCTCACATTTTCAGTTCCAATACCAGTAGCTACTTCAGCTAATTTAATGTTTTGTACTAATTTAGCATTGATGTCTAATTCTAATAAAGGCAAAAACCAACGATAAATTGCGACTGCTTCTTTATAATGACCAGCTTTTATTAATTGATATATAGCTACGGTTTCAGCGGGAAAAGCACACGCTAAACCAGCAACCCAACCATCAGCTCCTAAAACCAAACTTTCCAAGGCTAATGTGTCTACACCACTTAAAATAGCTAATCTATCTCCGAAGCGATTTTTAATTCTCGTTACATTTGAAATATCTCTTGTTGATTCTTTAACAGCCTGGATGTTTGAGCAAGAAGCCAATAATTCTTCAAACATATCTAAAGTTACTTCAATACCATAATCAATAGGATTGTTATATACCATGATTGGCAAATCTGTTGAGTTAGCTGTTTGCTTAAAAAATTCAATTGTTTCTCTAGCATCCGCTTTATATCGCATAGGAGGCAACATCATTAATGCTGAAGCACCATCCTCTTTTGCCTTTCTTGCAGCTTCTATAGCTCCTTTTGTTGTTTGTTCTGCTATGTTCATAACAACTGGCACTGCACCATTCACTATACGAACAGCTTCTTTAACTAATAAACGTTTTTCTTTATCAGATAAAGTAGAGGCTTCTCCTAAAGTTCCTCCTAGGATAATCCCGTCTACACCAGCTTTTAATTGAGCTTTAATGTTTACTTGAAACATTTCTAAATCTAGTGTATCGCTGTTTGTAAATTTTGTTGTTACTGCTGGCATAACGCCTTTCCATTGAATGCTCATTATAATAGTTTTTTACAAATTTATATTGAAAAAAAAAATAAACGTTATTCTATTACCGCTTATTGATACTATATTACCTTGTTATTTGTTTTTATGTGGTTTTAATGTGTATATTTAATAGATTTGATAAAAATAACCCTCATGAAAGTACTCCCTTTTAAAATCCCAAAAGCAAAGAATATTGGACTTATTTATCAAGAAGATAAAGGACTCTCCTTTTATGATAAATTACATCAACATGAAGAAATTCAAATTTGTTATGTAGTGAAAGGAGAGGGGACTCTTATAGTAGGAGACACTGTAAATGATTACAGTGACGCTACTATTTTAGTAATAGGAGGGAACCAACCTCATGTTTTTAAAAGTGATACTTCTAACATTAAAAATTCTTTTATGATGTCTCTTTTTTTTACTAAAGAATCGTTTGGAGATACTTTTTTTGAGTTAGATGATTTTAAAGAGTTAGAGATGTTTTTTAATAATTCTAGAACTAGTTTTAAAATTATTAATAATAAAGAGAAATTAATTAATTGCTTTAATGAATTGCCAATTGGTGATGATTTTGATAGGTTTATTACTTTTCTTAAAATTATTAAACTTATTTTAAAGTCAGACATTGAAAGATTATCTACTTTTTTATATACAAAAAAGTATACAGACAATGAAGGGAAAAGAATGGGTAAAGTAATGGATTATACGTTAAATAATTATAATAAAAAAATTGATTTAGAAGAAGTTTCTGATGTTGCCAATATGACTCCTAATGCGTTTTGCAGATATTTCAAGCAAAGAACAAACAAAACTTATTTTACATTTCTAAACGAAATAAGAGTAGAAAAAGCGTGTAAACTTCTACAAAATAAAGAATATTTAATTACTGAAATATCTGAAAAATCTGGATTTAAAAACATTTCTAATTTTAATAGAAAATTTAAAGAGATAAAAGGATATACTCCATCTGATTATAGAGCTAATTATTAATTCTTTATAACAAGGTAGGGAAATATTTAATTTAACTGTTTATTATCTTGGGGGACTTTTAAAGATTGGAGTTCTTTAATTGGAAGTATTTCTAGTATTTCATAAAAATAAATCTTGTTTTAAAAAAAATTAACAAATTATTATGACTCTGTTGTTTATATTTGGGGTCCTATCTACATTTTAATGAAAAAACATATACAATCCTTGTTACTGATTATTCTTTTTGTGAGTGCTCACACAAAGGCTCAAGAAACTTTACCAATTTATTCAGATTATCTATCAGATAATGTTTTTCTTATTCATCCTGCTTCTGCTGGGATTGGTGAATGTGGTAAAGTAAGATTAACTGCTCGACAACAATGGGTTGGTGTCAATAATGCTCCAGAACTTCAAACATTAAGTTTTCATGCTAAAGCTGGAGATAACTCAAAAGCTGGTTATGGATTTGTTCTGTTTAATGATAAAAATGGATATCATTCTCAAAAAGCTGTTCAGGGAACTTATGCATACCATTTAGATTTTGGAAATGAAAATTTGTTTAATCAAATTTCGTTTGGATTATCATTTTCTGCGGTTCAAAATGAAGTAGATCAAACAGGTTTTTTTAATGATCCTGCAATAAGTCAAGTTGTAGAAAGTAGCTTTTATTTTAATGCTGATTTTGGTATGGCGTACCATTATAAAGGGTTTTCATCATATTTCACAGTAAAAAATATCTTATTATCTGCAAAAAATAAATTGAATTCAAATTTTGAATCATTTAACCTTAGAAATTACATTCTAGGGGCTGGGTATTTTTTTGGAGAGGAAAGTAAAGTTCAGTTTGAGCCTTCTTTTATGTTTCAATATAAAGACCAAACTGGAGAAAAAATTGCAGATATTAATTTGAAAGCATACAAAAAGTTTTCAAACACTCAATTATGGGCTGCAATTTCTTATAGAAGAAGTTTTGACGGTACTGTATTTGGTGATGCTCATTATGTTACTCCAATAGTAGGGGTGAACTATAAAAAGTATATGATTGCATATACTTACACAAAACAAACAGGAGATGTTATATTTTCTAATGGTAATTTTCATCAAATATCATTAGGGATAGATATTTTGTGTAGAAAAAGAAGAGCGTCTGCTTGTCCAAATATTAATGGTAGTTTTTAAAAGCTTATTTCCTTGATAATACTGTTAGGGTATTCTTTTAAAAAGTAACTAAGTGTAGCTTTGTTCTTATTCGTATAAAAGTAGTATTTAGGCGAAGAGCTAGTGTTTTGTTTTAATAATTTGTGTTGGCTTAATACATTTTGCGTTTGTTTAGCAACTGCCGGTCCAGAGTCTATTATTTTTATTTTGTGTCCAACAATATTTTTAATAAGTTTTTTTAAGTAGGGGTAATGAGTACAGCCCAAAACAATGCAATCAGCATTTTCACTTATCATTGGTTTTAAGTATTTAGTAAGCAATTCGATCATTTCTGGAGAGTTAATTTTCCCCTTCTCCATTAAATCTACCAAGCCTTCACCCACCCGTTCTATAATGGTTATCTTATCTTCCAAATTCGAAGATGCTTTTTCAAATAATTGACTATGTAATGTGCCTTTAGTAGCTAAAATACCTATGGTATTAGTACTTGTTTGAAGTGAAGCGGGCTTTATAGCAGGTTCTATGCCAATGAAAGGAACATCATACTTTTGTCTTAATATACGTATAGCATTTGTTGTAGCGGTATTACAAGCAACGACTATTATTTTACAGTCTCTTTCCAATAAATATTCAGTGTTTTTAATTGATAATTCAATTATTTCCTCTTCTGATTTATAACCGTATGGAGCATTTTTAGTGTCAGATAGGTAAATAGTATCCTCTTTAGGCATTAGAAGTTGGATTTCTTTCCATATTGATGTTCCTCCCACACCTGAGTCAAATATACCTATTGGATTTTGAGATTGTAATTTCATCATAGTACAAAAATAAAAAACCTACTTTATTAAAGTAGGTTTTAAAAATTATCTTTTGTTAAATTAAGAACTAAAATTAGAATCCTAATTTGGTTTTTACAGCGTTGTAAATATCTTCACCTTTATCGTAAACAAGTAATCCTCTACCAGGAGAAGCATCAAAAACATAAATATATCCTTTTTCAGCGGCTACTGCTTTAATAGCTTCTTCAGCTTTCTTTACAATAGGAATGGTTTTTTCTTGACGCTTTTTTTGCATTTCAATACCAGCAGCTTGTTCAGCTTGAGAAATTTTTGCTCTTTCTTGTTGAATTTCAGCAGCTCTCTTTTGATTAACTTCTAAGGTCTGACTTTTACCTTCTGCATCATACTTTTTATATTTTGCTTCAAGTTTTTTGTACATTGTTTCAATATCATCACGGTACGTTTTAGCTAATTTTTCAAGTTCCGCTTTAACTGCTTTTGTTGCAGGCATTTCAGCTAATAATTTATCAGTATTTATATGTGCAGTTTTTTGTGCGTTAGCTACACCAACCAATCCAACTGTAAAAATTGCAACTAATAATAACGTTTTTAAATGTTTCATCTCTGTTGTTTTAATTTAATTATTGTCTTTATTCTTGATTTATTTGTTTTCTTCTTTATTCTTGTTTTCTTCTTGTTTTTTCTTTTCTTCTTGTGCTTTTTTTAAAGCAGCTCTTTTTTCTTTCAATAAATTTCTTTTTTCAGCTCTAGCTTTTAAACGTGCTTTTCTTTTTTCTTCTATTTTCTTTATTCTTTCTTCTCGTTCAGTTAGCTTTTTTTGTTTTAATGCAGCTTTTTTAGCTGCGGCTTGCTGTTGTTTTTCACTTAATTCACCATTCTTTAATAATTCTTTTTTCGCGGCTATTTTATCTTTTTTAGCTTGCTTTTTTTGATCTATGTTAATCATTTTTACAACAAGATTACTAATATCATGTTTCTTGTTTGAGTAAAGCATTACTAAATCAGAAGATTTGTCAAAAACAAAATCATATTTTTTTCTAGATGCAATCGTTTGAACTGAATTATACACTTGGTCTTGTACAGGTTTTATTAATTGCTTTCTAAAGTTATACATGTCACCATTTGGACCAAAATATAAAGATTCTAATCTTCTAAGTGATTCTTGCTTTATTTTAATATCTTCTTCACGTTCCTCAATCAAATCTTTTGTTAGAATAGCTTTTTCATTAACAAGATCAGTTTTCAAAACCTCAATATTACGTGCCTCTTTGTCTAATTTTTTTTTCCACTTTTCTACTTTTGCATTTAAAGAATTTTGAGCTTTAATATACTCAGGAATATTCTGTAAAATATACTCCATATCAATATATGCAATGCGTTGTGATTTTTGTGCAAAAGAGGTTGCGACTATAAGTAAAAGAACTACTGATAAAATGTTTTTTTTCATCTTTGTATAATGTGTTTAGAAAAAACCGTGCCAAAAACCAGACACATTACAAATGTAAGGTTTTAGAACTGTCTTCCAATAATAAAATGTGTTTGCCAACCAGATTTTAAAGCGTTTATACCTTCTAACCCAGGTAAAGGATCAAATCCATGAGCAAAATCGATTCCTAATAACCCAAAAGCAGGCATAAAGATACGAACACCTACTCCAGCTGAACGCTTTAATCTAAACGGATTAAAATTGTTAAAATTGTCATACGAATTTCCAGCTTCTAAAAAACCTAAAGTATAAATAGAAGCAGATGGTTTATCTGTTATTGAATAACGAAGTTCTAACTGAAACTTATTATATATAGAACCTCCATCAATAGATGATATTCTATTATTTTCATAACCTCTTAAACCAATAGTTTCTCTTCCATCTAATTGTCCTTGAGCAATACCATCACCACCTACAAAATATCTCTCAACAGGTGTTAATCCTAATTTACTATTATAGGTTCCTAGGTATCCTATTTCAAAATTAGACATTAGTACTAATTTTTTAGCTAATTCAGTATACCATTTTCCTTTGGCAGAAAGCTTATAATATTCTAACCATTTATATTTGTCAGCAAAATAGGCCTGTTCTTCAGGAGATCCTTGAATTAAATCGGCGGGTCTTGAATAATCTTTACCATTGATTAATGAATACGGAAGTGTAGCTTTTGCTCTAATAGTAAATTCTGAACCATAAGTTGGAAAGATTAAACTAGGCCCTGCAGAATTTCTACTTAAAGCAGCAGTATAGGCTAAATTATTTAAATCTCCTTCACTTAATACCGCATCTGAAGACCCTACTCTATATCCATAATTTTGTAAATCTATACGTTGGTAACTAATGTTCTGAGATAATGTAAAGAAGTCATCAGGCCACTTTAAACGCTTACCTAAACCAATAGACGCACCAATAATACTTAAGCTTTCATCTTTATTAACTGAGTTTGAAGTAAAGTCATATCTGTATTGGTTAGAAAGATATACAGAAAATGATAATGATTGTGGAGTTTTACCGCCCAACCAAGGTTCAGTAAAAGAAAAACTATATGTGTTAAAAGTTCTACTAGCTTGTAAACGTAGTGATAGACTTTGACCGTCACCCATAGGTAAAGGTTTATATGCATCTTTGTTGAAAATATTTCTTATTGAGAAATTATTAAAAGATAAACCTAAAGTACCTATAAATGAACCTCCACCATATCCACCTTGCAACTCTATTTGACTTCCACCTTTTTCAGCAACAGAGAATTCTATATTTGCAGTTTTATCCTGATAATTTGGTGTTACATTAGGGGTTACATTCGTGTCAAAGAATCCTAATTGTCCAATTTCACGTATAGATCGTATAATATTTTGACGGCTGAATAAATCTCCTGGTTTTACACGCAATTCTCTAAAAATAACATGGTCATTAGTTTTATCATTACCAACAACAGTTACTTTTTTTATTGTTGCTTGTTCGTCCTCTCTAATACGAACTTCAACAGTGATAGAGTCATTTTTAACTTTAGTTTCAACTGCATTTATTTGAGAAAATAAATATCCATTGTTATGATAAAGCGTTTGAATATCTTGAGAGTTTGGTGTACCATCTCCTGAAATTCGCTCTTTCAATACTTTTCCATTGTATACATCTCCTTTTTCAATTCGTAGTAAATTTTGTAATTGAGTGTCTGTATAATTTTTGTTACCTACAAATAAAATATCTCCGAAACGATATTGGCGACCTTCCTCTAATTTTATTTCAAGGTTTATGGTATTGTCATCATTCCAAGTTACCTTATCTGATAATATTCGAGCATCTCTGTATCCTTTTTCACTATATTTTTCAAGTATGTTTTCAAGATCTTTTTTATAATCTTCTAAAATATATTTTGAAGATTTCCAAAAACGACCAAAAAACTTACGTTTGGTGTTTTTCATTGCACTTCTTAATGCACCAGATGACATAGCTTTATTTCCAATGAAATTAATTTCTTTAATTTTTATTCGATTTCCTCTATCGATAAAAATTTTCATGCTAACAGCATTTACATCAGAAGAATCTTTTTTTGTTTCTAGTGATACTTTTGTTTTTAAATATCCTTTGTCTGTATATTTTTTCTTAATGTAATTACGAGTTGTCACAATAAGGTTATCAGTTACCATCATCCCTTTTTTTAACTCAGTTTCTTTTTTAATATCTTTTGCTTTTGACTTACTGACACCTGAAATAACAACATTTGATAGTTGCGGTAGTTCGGTTACATCAAATTGAAGATATACAGTATTTCCATCCAATTTAGATAAGTATACGTCTACCTCGCTAAATTGCTTACTTTCATATAGTTTTTTTATAGCACTTGTAAGTTTATCACCAGGAAGTTTTACGGGTTGTCCATTTACTAAGCCAGTATAAATTCGAACAGTTTGTTCGCTAAATTTTTGAAGTCCAGTAACAGTTATGCCACCTAGGATATAATCTTTTCCTCTTTCATAAGGAATAGCACCACTTGTATTAGTACTGTCTTTGACTATTATGTCTTGGCTTTGAGCATTTACTGTTATAAAAGTAGTAATAAATAATGCTATTAAATATGAATATTTATTCATCGCTTTCAATCTGTTCACTTGTTTTTCCAAATCGTCTTTCCCTGTTTTGGTAATCTATTATTGCATCAAATAGATGCTCTTTTCTAAAATCTGGCCAAAGTACTTCAGTAAAGTAAAGTTCTGCGTATGCCATTTGCCACAGTAAGTAATTACTAATCCTTTGTTCCCCGCTTGTACGTATCATTAAATCAACGTCGGGCAAATTAAACGTATATAAATGATTATTTATAACTTTTTCGTTAATTTTTTCGATATCTAGTTCGTTATTAACAACTTTTTTAGATATGTTTTTGATTGCATTAACAATTTCTTCCCTTGAACCATAACTTAGTGCAAATGTTAATGTTATTTTTTTATTGTTTTTAGTGCTTTCTATTACATGTGCTAAAACCTTCTGTGCATTTTTAGGTAAACTACTTATATTTCCTATCGAATTGATTTTAACATCTTTCTTTATAAATTCAGGTAATTCTTTTTTAAGAGTAGTTACTAGCAGGCTCATTAATGCATCTACTTCAAATTTAGGTCTATTCCAGTTTTCAGTAGAGAAAGCATATAGTGTTAAAAATTTCACACCTAAATCAGAAGCAGTATCAGCAGCCTCCCTAATTGCAGTTAAGGCATTTCTATGCCCAAAAACACGTTGCATTCCTTTACCTTTAGCCCATCTACCGTTGCCATCCATTATAATGGCAATGTGATTAGGTTTTTTATGTAGGTTAATGCTTCGTAGTTTTTCTTCCATATTTTTTATTCGGTTAGTCCATTATAACATTGTGGCCTGCCAAAGGTGTAAACAATTGATATTCCTGAAAAAACATACCAATCATTTCCATTTCCTCCAAAATTAAGAGTGCTTATATCAGGAGTACTATAATCTAAGTCATCAGCAAAAGTAAATCTAGCACCAATTTCGAAAGCAATTGCTAAATCGTTAAATAGTAGTCCTTTTATTCCTATACCCACAGGTGCTGAATATGAAAATTTATTTTTTAATTCAATAATGTTGGTGGAAACTAGTCTAGCAGGACTTTTGTAGTTGAAAGTGGCTACTTGAGCAAATATATAAGGTGTATAACTTGTACGGAGGTCACTTATGTTGTAGTCATAAAAATTAAATTCAATACCTGCAGCAAACTCGTGTATGTTATTTGAAAAAGACTCTTCCATTACTTTGTCTGAAAGCATTTTCAGCATCACTATCTTTAGCTGATATAGGAATATAAGTATACGTTCCTCTTAAGGCTATTCTTGGGTTTAAATTGTACTTATATATTATACCACCACTTATTTTGTTAGGATAAATATAATTAGTTCTTCCTATGTCACCTATGAAGTTTGACCCACCTAATAAAACCCCTATTTCATGGCTTTGTGCTTGTGAGACAATTGAAGCAATTGAAAGTAATATGAATAAAATTTGTTTTTTCATTGTAAAAATAGCGTGCAAATATAGGGAATTGAATTTGCTTTAAAAAGTTAATAATCTGTCTTTTTTGATTAACTTTTTTTTTGAAGTTTTATTGTGGTTGATATATTTTATAAAGCTTCATTTCTTGTGTCTTCACCCCATAATAGTTTACCCCTGAGTGTTTTTAGATAGGACTGATTTTTTGGTAATATACTTTTAATGGTAAATGGAGCTTTTTTTATACGGATTGTTGTTTTTTGATTTACAGTAGTAATTCTCGAATCTAATGATATTAAGTAATCTTTTTCTCTTGCGCTTACTTCTAGTTGAATAGAGGTGTTGTCCGGTATTACCATTGGACGGGCACTAAGGTTATGCGGAGCAATAGGGGTGATAACTAAACTTTTAGAATTCGGTAAAATAACTGGTCCGTCACAGCTTAAAGAGTATCCAGTTGATCCTGTTGGAGTTGCTATAATAAGACCATCTGCCCAATAGTTTGTTAAGTATTCATTATCTAAATATGTTTTTATACCAATCATAGAAGTTGTATTTCTTCGTGCGATTGTTATTTCATTTAAAGCAAAATTTAATTCCGAAAACTTATCTGTTCCTGGGTTAGTTTCAATCTGTAAAAGTGTTTTCTCTTGAATAGAATACTCTTTTTTTAGTAAAAGTTCTATAGATTCTTCTATTTGATCTTTTTGAACGGTAGCTAAAAAACCTAATCTACCAGTATTTATACCCATCATAGGAATATTTAAATTACGAACATACGTAATTGCTCGTAAAAAAGTTCCATCGCCTCCAATGGTAAATAATACATCAAAAGAATCTGATAAATCATTAAAATGAGAAAAGGTAGGGTATTTTTTTTCAAGTGATTTATTTTCAATTAATAAATCATAAAACTTCTGTTCAAAAAAAACAACAATATTATGCTTCTTTAAAACAGCCAGTAAAATTTTTATTTCTTTCTCAGCAGAAATAGTATACGCTTGTCCGTATATGGCTACTTTTTTCACTTTTGGTAATATTAGTTATAGTTATGAAAATTACATGTCTAAATACTTTCTTAAATATCTAGCTCTGTCTTTAAGTTCTTCTATGTAAAAATCATCATCATGTTGCGTTACTACAGTATAGTCATATCGCCTAAAAGTTTGAATGATTTCGTTTATCTCTGTCGATGATACTTTTAGAGTTACTTGAATGTCATCTTGTCCTTCATGTGACATATACATGCCTAATAATTTTCCATTATTACTTTCAACAATTTGAGAAATCTGACTCATTGAGTGTTCGCTTTTGCCTTTTTGAATAATTAGAGTCTCACTTTCTAAATGTAAAAATGGGCTATCAGCAAAGGCGTCTAAAATGTCACCTAGTTCATAATATCCTACATAGTTTAATTCTTTATCTAAAACAGGAATTAAATTACAATCATTATCAGCAAATAAAGTTACTAAATCAAGTAAGGTAGCTCTTTCAATTGTGTGAAAATTATCTAATAAGTAATCATATTCTTTTATAGTCCCTTCTTTGTTTTCAATGGTTTGAATATCACTTTCAGGTAAACAACCTATCAGTTTTCCGTTTTCTACTACTGGAATATGTGTTATAGGTAAATTTTTAAATAAATCTTGAGCGCTACTTACTGTATTATCTAAGCTAAGCTCTTTAATTTCGTTTAATATAAAATCGTTGATATTCATTAGTACGAATATAGGTTAAAATGATTTAATGGGTTACTTTTGCTTATTATAATATATAGCTTAAAATTAAACTTAAAATAGTAATGGCAAAGTTAAGTGTAAATATAAATAAAATTGCAACATTACGTAACTCTAGAGGAGGTAATGTACCAAACTTACTTAAGGTGGCTGAAGATGTTCAAGATTTTGGTGCTGAAGGAATAACTATTCATCCGAGACCAGATGAGCGTCATATTCGTTATCAAGATGCTTATGATTTAAAACCAATCGTTACTACTGAGTATAATATTGAGGGAAATCCAATTAAGCAATTTATGGATTTAGTGTTAGCAATACAACCAACTCAGGTAACATTAGTTCCAGATGGAGAGAATGTTCTTACCTCAAATGCAGGGTGGGATACTGTTAAGCATCAGTCGTATTTACAGGAGGTAATCTCAGAATTTAAAAAAGAAGGTATTAGAACATCTATTTTTATAGATACAGATTTAAAATTAATAGAAGCTGCAGCAAAAACAGGAGCAGATAGAATAGAGTTGTATACAGAGGAGTTTGCTAGTGAGTTTGATAAAGGAAACACAGAGGCTATAACCCCTTATGTTAAAGCTGCAAATTTAGCTCATGATTTAGGTTTAGGTATTAATGCAGGTCATGATTTAAATTTAGAGAATATTTTGTTTTTCAAACAAAATATTCCAAATTTAGCAGAGGTATCTATTGGTCATGCATTAATTTCTGAGAGTATATATTTAGGTATTCAGAATGTTGTAAATATGTATTTACATAAATTAAAAGGGTAGTTTTATATAATATTTTTTCGACGTAATTTTTATAAGTATGAATATTTTACATTCAAGAATTCTTGGAGAGGGAATTCCGCTAATTATTCTCCACGGCTATTTTGGTATGGGAGATAATTGGAAAAGTCACGCCAATAAGTTGGCTAAAGATGGATTTGAAGTTCATTTAATAGATCAACGAAATCATGGACGAAGTTTTCACTCAGATCGTTTTGATTACGACTTGATGGTAGAAGATTTAAGTGTTTATTTAGAATATCATAAAATAGAAAAATTACATTTGTTAGGACATTCTATGGGAGGCAAAACAGCAATGCTGTTTGCTACGAAAAATAATGAGTTAGTTGAGAAGTTAGTGATAGCTGATATTTCACCTAAAAATTATCCTCCACACCATAATGCTATTTTAGCGGCATTAAATTCTATTGATTTTACTATTCAAAATTCTAGAAAATTAGTAGATCAAAAGTTAGCTGAATTAATAAGAGAGGTTGGCGTTCGTCAATTTTTATTGAAAAGTCTTTATTGGAAAGAGAAAGGAAAGTTAGATTTCCGTTTCAATTTAAAATCACTGACAGAGAATAATAATGAAGTAGGAGCGGCATTACCTTCATTTAATGTTTTTAGAGGGGATACATTATTTTTATCAGGAGAAAATTCTGAGTATATTTCTAAAGATGATATGCCCTTAATTATGACCCATTTTCCAAAATCAACAATACAGGTTGTTAAAAATTCAGGACATTGGTTGCATGCTGAAAACCCAGATGATTTTTATAAGTTTTTAGTTGAATTTATTCAGAGCTAACTTATTTTTAATAGTTTAAGTTTTTTAGTATTTAATGTCAATATCTAGTTTCTTTTGTTACTACATTAAAATTTCAGTCTTTTTAAAATTTTGAATTTTAGTAGTTTTAGAAGAGAATTTAAATATAAAAAAATAAGTACGTAAAAAGGTATTTTGTTTAGATTAAACAAGTTAATGGTTATCCATTATTCTTATAGGTAATTAACTGAGTTTAATTGTAGGGGATTTACCAATTGATTGAATAGCTTGTTTTGTTTTTTTTTGATGTTTTAAAACACATATTAATAAATTTAAAACAATCCAAAATGAAAAAACAAACAACCTTATTATTTGCCTGTATCTTTTTTTTGAGTATGGTAGTATCGGCTCAATGTAGAATTTATAAAATAACAGGTGTTCATTATACAGGAAATCCTGAAGGTGGTAAAGAGCTTGGTTTTATTAAAAATAATCGAATTTATCAAAAATCTAGTGTTTATTATACAGGTAATCCAGAAGGAGCCAAAGAAGTTGGTTTTATACAGAACAATAGAGTTTACCAAAAATCTAGTGTTTATTATACAGGCAACCCAGAAGGGGCCAAAGAAGTTGGTTTTATAAATAACAATAGAGTGTATCAAAAATCTAATGTTTATTATAGTGGTAATCCAGAGGGTGGTAAAGAGCTTGGTTTTTATGCTAATAATCATGTATATAAAAAAGCGTCTGTTTATTACAGTGGTAATCCAGAGGGAGCTAAAGAAGTTGGTATTATAGGAAAAGCAGGAAGTGAAGGTTCAAAAGCAGCCGCAGCACAGTTATTATTATTAGCTGATTAAAATTAATTTTATTTTAAATCACAAACTACATTTATTTGAAAATATTTTAGAATAAAAATATTTATTAGAATTTTGTTATTTTAATAAAGCGGAGTAGAACTTAATGTTTTTACTCCGCTTTCGTCCCCAGCATCTACTAATATATAAGGAATATTTCTTGAAACTTATTTTTTTTCCTCTTTATTAATGTTGTTAATTTTTGAAAGGATGTCTTTTTTTTGTTTATCATAATCCATGAATACCATTATAATGGCATTCGCTATTGTCAAATTATTTCTCTTACCAGAATATACCTTTTGAATGGTTTCTAGTGAAAAACTATGTCCATTTTTAAGTAGGTATTCTTTTACTTTTTCTCTGTACTTAGGTGGTTTAGTTTTTTCTAATTCTTTTCGTTGCATTGTTGTAATCATAAAAACTACAGTTATTTTTTAGCAAAACACACTATTTTTTAATTTATATTTGTACGTGTTATGTACTCATAACTCTACAAATATACAAACAAAATTCTAATTTTAAAACAAAATTAAAATAAATTTAGAAAAAAGTTATTTTTAATGAGCGATTTTATTGATGATACATTTAAAAGAGTAGAACAAGTAATTGTTTATAATAACATGAATATCAAGTCTTTTGAGGATGAGATTGGTGTGTCAAATAATTCAATAGGTACTGCAATACGAAGAAAAGCTTCATTTAAAAGTAATGTGTTAAACAAAATTCTAAATTCTTTTCCTGATATAAATCCTACTTGGTTATTGACAGGAAAAGGTGATATGATTTTAAAAGATATAATTAGTGAGCCAGCATCTGATTACACAATTCAAAATTATCAGATAAAAGAAAACCTCATTGAATTACTACTTGAAGACAATGAGGTAAGAAGTGTGCTATTAAAGCAAATAAAAAGTATTACTGAATAAAAATATTAAATTTTTAATCTTTTACTTAAACAGCACCTTTTTTTATTTACAGAGCAATGAATTTCGTATAGTTTTATCAAAATTCAGCAATTAATCTGAATTTAAATGCTGTCGTTTTTTATTGTTAAAATTTATCGGAAAATAAATATTCGTAAGATTTTACGTTGTCTAAATAAGCACCATCAAATCCTGCTTCAATTATTTTATTTATGTAAGAATCGTTTTTTTTGTATATAATTTCATGCCACTCTTTTGCCCAGTATTTCACGAAAATTTCATCAGGATATCCTTTGTAAGGTTTCATTAGCCAATGAGGATTGTTAATTTGCCATTGATCTTTATTAAAGTAGTATCTATATTTTTCAGCAGCTCCTATATTGACATAGGAAATAACTAATCTTTTACCTCCATTTTTTTTAATTTTTAATTTTAAAATATCAGTTTTGCTTAATGGTTTTCCATGAAAAAATAAATCTATAAGGATTATGTCAAAATTTGTATTCATAATACTGTTGATAAAATCTTCTTTAGAACTATAATTTTCTGAATTGATTAAATACAGGTAATTTTTAGCTGCTTCTAGTTCTACTATGTCATTAGTGTTTTCATTTATAGTAAATTCAGGTATAATGGTATAATCATAGTTTTCTTGTAAGCGAGGGAAACATAAAAAACTTTCATTTGTATTTTTCTGGATGGCATCATTTAACAAATTATTGTTGCTTAAGTAGTCTGAAACAAGTACTTTTTTGTTTTTTGAAAACTCTTGAAGCATTTCGTGTCTTTCATAAACAGGAATTTCATCTCCATCATAAAATAGAGCTTCAATTCCTATGGCATCTATAGTGTTCATGTATTCAAGGTTAATCCCTTCTTTAATACTCAAATTATTATAAGCAAGTTCAATAGCATTTTGAGGGATAATAAAAAAATCTGGTTTCTTTTTCTTTGCATGCAAGGAAATATTACTAATAAACTCTTGCATTTTTTTTGATGGATTGTTTATTGTTTCATTTAAAGCTATGTCTTTCTTCGAGCACGCAGAAAATGTGATAAACACCACGAAAATTGTATAAATATATTTCATAATGATTTGGGGGATAAGTTTCTGTTTTTGTTCAATTATATTAGTTAGTATGTGTATAAATTAATCAAATTTCAAGAAGTAATAGGCTTCCACGTTGTCTAGGTATGCTCCGTCAAATCCAGCATCTGTGATTTTTTTTATGTATGAATTGTTATTTCCGTATATAATTTTACGCCAGGATCTTCTCCAAAATTTAACCCAAATTTCATCATCATAGCCTTCATATTTTTTTTCAAGCCAGCCCGGTGATCCAAGCTTCCATTTAGATTTCCAATAGTATCGAAATTTTTCAGCAGAACCAATATTTAGGTATGAGATAACTAATCTAGAACCTCCATTTTTTTTTACTTTTATGCTATTTATTTCCTCTTTAGTAAATTGTTCTTTGAAAAAAAATAGATCAATTAAGATAAGATCATAATTAGTGTTTTTTATATTTTCTAAAAGCTGTTTTTTTGATTCAAAATTTGAATAATTAATGAGATACAGGTAGTTTTTTACATCATTGATAGTGAGGATGTCGTTTTTGTTCTCCTGGCTTACAAACGTTGGTATTTTTATATAATCATAGTTTTCTTTATCTCTTGGGAAACTAGCAAAGCCTTCTTTTTTATTTTTAGAACTAACAGTTCTTGTCAAGAGCCCTTTTTGTTGATAGTCACTAACAAAAACCTTTTTGTAATCTTTTAGTATCCTGAGAGATTTTAATCTGTTGTTTGTTGTTTCAGTACTGTCATGTTTGAACAAACTTTCTACACCTATACCATCAATACTATTCATATAATTAGAATGAAAACCATTTGATGGTTCTAATTCATTAAAGCAAAGTTCAATTCCATTTTGAGGAATAATTAGAAAATCGGGATTTATTTCTTTTGCATATTTTGATATTTCTATCACAAAATTTCTCATTTTTTTTGCAGAAGTATCAATGTTTAAATTGGTTTTTGAAGTTAAGTGATTGAAATTATATGTATTACAAAGAACAAAAGAATCGCTATTACAAAATGGTTGCGTAACTAGTGATGTGAATATTGCTAAAACTAGATTTTTCATAGAATAAATATACAATTAAGATTAATAATTTTACCTAATAACTGACAAAAAAGCAGTTCTTTTATTTTGGTAGGATTGTTGTTTAGTATTGTTGTAATTATAAGTTTTTATTATGAAATTTTTGCTAAAATTACTTTTAACAGCTCTAGCAGTAATTGTACTATCCTCGATTTTACCAGGAATTACAGTTACTAATTATGGTACTGCATTTATTGTTGCAGTAACAATTTCATTGTTAAATGTATTCGTAAAACCTCTATTAATATTTTTTACATTGCCTGTAACTATCGTAACTCTAGGGTTATTTTTACTTGTTATTAATGCGGTAATTATACTTTTAGCAGGTAAATTAGTAAGTGGTTTTGTAATAAGTGGTTTTTTTACAGCATTAATATTTAGTGTATTACTGTCGGTTTTTAGATCATTTTTGTTTTCTCTTATAAAAGAAGAAAAAAATAAACATTTATAACATGAAATTTAATAACAAGATATAAGTCTTGAAAAATAAATAGCAAGTCTTTATTCTTATAGCTAAAAGACTTGGTTCTCAATAAGAAAAGTAGTAATTTTGCACCCGATTTTAAAGAAACAGATTTTAAGATGAACATAACAAAAGAAAACGTAGATGCATTAAATGCAGTTGTAAAAGTTGATATTGTTGCTGATGATTATAATGAAAAGGTAACAAAGATATTAAACGATTATCGTAAGACAGCTAACATACCAGGATTTAGAAAAGGTAATGTACCAATGGGAATGGTAAAGAAGCAATATGGTAAATCTGTAATGATTGATGAAGTAAATAAACTTTTACAAGAATCGTTAAATAAATTTTTAGTAGAGGAGAAGTTAGATATTTTAGGTAATCCATTACCAAAAGTAAATGAAAACTTTTCTTGGGATTCTGAACAATTTTCTTTCGAATTTGAGTTAGGGCTAGCGCCAGAATTTGAGGTAGATTTAAAATCTAAAAAAGTAAAACAATATACTATTGTTGCTACTGATGAATTAATTGAAAAAGAAGTTGAGAATATTCAAAACCGTTATGGCAATGTTATTACTCAAGAAGTGGCAGAAGAGCATTCTAATGTTACTGGAACTTTTGTTAATGAAGATAAAGAAATTAACAAGAAAGCTACTTTTTTAGTTAACGATTTAAAAGGTAAGAAGAACGAAAAAAAATTAATAGGGACTAAGGTTGGTGACGTTGTTGAATTGGAAACTAAAAAACTTTTTGCTGATGATCATAAGTTAGAGCAAATTTTAGGAGTTTCTCATGATGAAGCACATGACTTAGATATAACAGTACAATTTACAGTTGAAGAAATAAATATTACTGAAAAAGCTGAATTGGATCAAGAGCTGTTTGAAAAGCTTTTTGCTGATGGAAGTGTTAAAACTGTAACCGAATTAAAAGCAAAAATTAAAGAAGACGCTGAAAAACAATTTCAACAACAAGCTGATCAACAGTTGTTAAACTCAGTAACTGAATCGTTAGTAGAAAATACTAAGTTTGATTTACCTAAAGAGTTTTTGCAAAAATGGTTACAAACTGCTGGAGAAAAACAGTTAACAGCAGAAGAAGCTGTAGCTGAATATGAAAAATCAGAAAAAGGATTACGTTATCAATTAATCGAAGGAAAGATTATGAAAGATAACGATATTAAATTAGACTATGCTGAATTAACTGAGTATGCTAAAGGGTTTATAAGAAGTCAAATGGCTCAGTTTGGTAATGCAAATCCTGAAGAAAAAGAATTAGATGAAATAGCAGGTAGAATTTTATCTAATCAAGATGAAGCACGTCGTTTACAAGAACAATTAATGTCTCAAAAATTAGTAACTTTCTTTAAAGAGAATATGAAATTTAATACTAAAGAAGTATCATATGAAGACTTTATTAAAGAAGTTTATAATGTAGATAAAAAATAAAAAACAATAGTTTTGTTTAACAACCTGAACATTATGTTCAGGTTTTTTTGTTATAGTAGATGAGTATAATATTAATGTAAATGTTCTTATATTTACATCTTTATAACCAGATAAACATTTTACAATGGATTACGGAAAAGAGTTTGAAAAATACGCAACAAAGCATCATGGAATAAATAGTACATATTTAGGTAAAGTAACTAGTAGCTTAACTCCATATATAATGGAAGAGAGACAGTTAAACATTACGCAAATGGACGTTTTTTCTCGTTTAATGATGGATAGAATTATATTTTTAGGTACTGGTATTAATGATCAAGTAGCTAATGTAATTCAAGCACAGTTACTATTTTTAGAAAGTGTTGATGCAACCAAAGATATTTCAATATATATTAATTCTCCAGGAGGAGGAGTATATGCTGGTTTAGGAATTTATGATACCATGCAGTTTATAAAACCTGATGTAGCTACAATTTGTACTGGTATGGCTGCTTCAATGGGAGCTGTATTGATGTGTGCAGGAGAAAAAGGTAAGCGTTCAGCTTTACCTCATTCACGTATCATGATTCACCAACCATTAGGAGGAGCTCAAGGACAAGCTTCTGATATGGAAATAACAGTGAAAGAAATAGGGAAATTAAAAACAGAATTGTATAATATTATTTCTCACCATTCTGGTCAACCTTTTGATAAAGTTCATGAAGATTCTGATAGAGATTATTGGATGAAAGCTGATGAAGCAAAAGAATATGGAATGGTTGATGAAATTTTAACTAGAAAATAATTTCTGTAGTTATTATGAGTAAATAAAGGATAGTATTTTTTCTCTATTTAAAGAATAATAACAATACAATAAAGCAAGAATAATGTCGAAAGAAGAAAACTTACAATGTTCCTTTTGTGGTAGAAAAAAGCCAGAAACAGATTTACTAATAGCAGGTTTAGATGCGCATATTTGTGATAAGTGTATTGAACAAGCTCATGGAATAGTTGAAGAGGAAGTTGCCGAGGCTAAAACCAGTAGCTTATCAAGTGATTTAACTTTAAAAAAGCCTAAAGATATAAAAGCATTTTTAGACGAATACATCATAGGTCAAAGTCAAACTAAAAAATCAATGTCAGTAGCTGTATATAATCATTATAAAAGGTTATTGCAGACTAAAGATGATGAGAATGAAGTTGAAATTGAAAAGTCAAATATTGTTTTAGTCGGTGAAACAGGAACCGGTAAAACATTAGTAGCGCGTACAATTGCTAAGATGTTGAATGTTCCTTTCTCAATAGTAGATGCTACAGTATTAACACAAGCAGGATATGTAGGAGAAGATGTAGAAAGTATTTTAAGTCGTTTATTGCAAGCTGCTGATTATGATGTAGAAAAAGCTGAACGAGGAATTGTTTTTATTGATGAAATTGATAAAATAGCACGTAAAGGGGATAACCCTTCAATTACACGAGATGTTTCAGGAGAAGGTGTACAACAAGCTTTATTAAAGCTTTTAGAAGGAGCAGTTGTAAACGTTGCACCTAAAGGAGGAAGAAAACACCCTGAACAAAAATTTATTGAAGTTAATACTAAAGATATTTTATTTATAGCAGGTGGTGCTTTTTCTGGAATTGATAGAATTATAAGTAAGCGTTTAAATATGCAAGCTGTAGGGTACAGTGCTTCTATAGATGAAGATAAAGTTGATGAAAGTAATTTATTACAATATATTATTCCTTCAGATTTAAAAAACTTTGGTTTAATACCTGAAATTATTGGTCGTTTACCAGTCTTAAGTTATATGAATCCGTTAGATGCTAAAACATTACGTGCCATTTTAACTGAACCTAAAAACTCGATTATTAAACAATACACAAAATTGTTCGCTATGGATGATGTAGAGTTTTCTATGACTGAAGAAGCATTGATGTTTATTGTTGGTAAAGCTGTTGAGTATAAATTAGGAGCTCGTGGTTTACGATCATTGTGTGAAGCTATTTTAACAGATGCTATGTTTGAACTACCTAGTTCTGAAGACAAAGAGTTTGTTGTTGATTTAGCCTATGCAGAAAATAAACTTACTAAAAATGCTTTAACTAAGTTAAGAGCAGCTTCTTAAGTAAAAAAAATAATAAAAAAGCCTCATTTTTAATAAAATGAGGCTTTTTTATGTACTTAAAAATGTGGCTGTTATTTAAGTGCTTTAACTTTACTATGTTTAATTATCCATTCAGAAAGTTGAGTAGCAGTTATGTTATATTTCTTTTGTATTGTACTTTTAACAGATTGCGTATATGAATGGTTTAAAACTAATTTTTCATATTCACCAACAACAGATTTTTTAAACTTTAAATAATAGCTTTCAGTACTTTCTTTTTTAGGAACTGTTTTAGCTTTTAAAGAAGGGGTACCAAATTGCTCTATCCATTTGGTAAGATCATCAGGGTTCAATTTATATTTTTTTTGTATTTCCTCTTTTTTACTTTGTAAATATGAAGGAGTTAAAATTAACTTTTCATATTCATGAACAGCTAAACGTTTAAATTTTGCGAAATAAACAGCAGTACTCGTTTTTATAACAGTTTTGTTAGCACTAGTTAAATTTGAATATTCAGAAATCCATTGAGTAAATTGATCATTATCTAAGTTATACTTTTGTTGAACTTCAAGTTTCTTGTTTTCAAGATGAGAAGGAGCTAGTAGTAATTTATCATACTCTGTAATTACTGATAATTGAAACTTTTCGTAATAGTTAGCAGCAGTGTCAGATGATTGACTACTTTTTTCTGAAGTACCAATTTTTGGAATACTACTAGTTTCAGGAGTGTTTTCTACCTTCGTAATTTCTATAGGACTACTTACTTCCATGTTTTCTATATAAGCAACTGAACTGTCTTTATACCAACCCTCAAAATATTTAGAATAAGTTTCTTTATTAATAAGGATTCTTTCCATTTTATTACTGCTACCATCAAAATTTTCTAGAGCAGTACATTTTTTAATGTTTAGTTCTGTGAGTCTATTGTTATTACAATATAAATCTCTCATAGAAGGTTTGTTTCCAAGTTTTAAAGAGGTTAATTTATTATTGTCACAACTCACCGAAAATAAATTCACATTAGCAGTTAAATCTAGGGTCTCGATTTTATTACTACTACAATTTAAAAAAGTAATTTCAGTATTCTTTGAAAGATCTAATTCGGTAATTTCATTACCCTGACAATCTAAACGTTTTAAATTAGGAAAATGTTCAATACCAGATAAGCTTTTTATTTTTGAATTTACATTTGGTAAAAGTTTATTATCTAAAGGATTATTAATATTTAAATTTACAACGTATTGTGCATCACTAACTAAAATAGTACCATTCAAACCATTGGTGTCAATATTTAAATCTATTAAAGCCTCTTCAAAACCAATATCAGGAATTGTAATTGTTTCTTGGGAAAATAAACTGATTGTAAATAAGATTGAAATACAAAAAGTATTAATTAATTTCATAAATGTATAGAATTTGGGGGTCAAATTTATATATTTATTATGCTTTAAAAAAATTAAAGTACTAACAAGCTTAATTTTTAAAGATCAGAAAAACTAAAACTAGTATCTTTGTAGGCTATATTTATACTAAATGATTACTCAACAAACAATAGATAGAGTTTTTGAAGTTGCCCAAGTAGAGGAGGTGATAGGGGAGTTTGTACAATTAAAAAAGTCAGGAAGTAGTTTTAAAGGGTTGAGTCCTTTTACAGATGAAAGAACACCTTCTTTTATGGTGTCTCCAGTAAAGCAAATATGGAAAGATTTTAGTACTGGCAAAGGAGGAAATGCAATCTCATTTTTAATGGAACATGAACATTATACCTACCCTGAAGCAATTAGATGGTTAGCTAAAAAGTATAATATTGAGATAGAAGAAACTGAGCAGTCTGAAGAACAAAAAGAGCAAATGAACGAACGTGAAAGTATGTTCCTAGTTTCAAAATTTGCAAAAGATTATTTTCATGATTTATTAATGAATAGTCAAAATGGAAGAGCAATTGGTTTATCTTATTTTAAAGAAAGAGGATTTAGAGAAGATATCATTGAAAAGTTTGATCTAGGCTATTGTAAAGACGAATGGGATAATTTTACGAAAGCGGCATTAGCGAAAGGTTATGATTTGAAGTATTTAAAATCTACAGGATTAACAATAGTTAAAGAAGGAGGGGGCCAAGATAGGAAATTTGACCGTTTTAAAGGGAGAGTAATGTTTCCTATCCATAGTATGTCTGGTAGAATTTTAGGATTCGGTGGAAGAATATTAACAAATGATAAAAAGGCAGCCAAATATTTAAACTCACCTGAAAGTGAAATTTATCATAAGAGTAAAATATTATACGGACTTTATCACGCCAAAAAAGAGATAGCAAAGCAAGATAATTGTTTCTTGGTAGAAGGGTACACCGATGTTATATCTTTTTACCAATCTGGAGTTGAAAATGTAGTTGCTTCTTCTGGTACAGCTTTAACTCCCGATCAAATTCGATTGGTGAATAGGCTAACAAAAAATATAACTGTTCTTTTTGATGGAGATGCAGCCGGGATCAGAGCTTCTCTTAGGGGGATAGATTTAATTTTGGAGCAAGGAATGAATGTGAAAGTTGTTTCTTTTCCTGAAGGAGAAGATCCTGATAGCTTTGCTAAATCACATTCAACAGCTGAATTAAAAGGGTATTTGGAAGACAAATCACAAGATTTTATTGAATTCAAAGTATCTCTTTTAATGGAAGATGCCAAGAATGATCCAGTAAAGAAGGCAGGTTTAATTAGAGATATCGTTACTAGTATTTCAAAAATTCCTGATGGCATTCAACGTGAGGTATATGTGCAAGAATGTGCAAGGATCATGGATATTTCTGAACGAGTTTTGTTTAGTGAATTAGCTCAATTAATAAGTAAAGGGGCAAGCAAAAACGCTGCTCAATCTTCTCAACGAGCTTCTGAAAAAACTAAAATGGAGCTTGTTAAAGGAAAAGCTTCAAGTAAAGGTGCTCAAAAAATAGATCAGCTAACAATTTTAGAAAAAGAAATTATACGAATTTTATTGTTGTATGGAAACGAAGTGATTGATTTTATTAACTGGGTAGATGTTTTTGATAAGCATGGAAGACCCATGTTAGAAAAAGAAGAATATCAAAATTCAGTATCAAATGAATTGTATTTGAATTTACAAGAAGATGAAATTGAATTTTCAAACGAGTTATTTAGGTTAACCTACTATGAATTAGTACATCAATTAAATCAAAATGAAAAAATAGTAATTGATCAGTTAATAATGCATGAAAATACAAATATTTCAAGTTTAGTAACCAATATTTTAATGGATGAAGAAAAGTATACATTGAGTAGTTGGGAACGAAAAGAAGTTTTTGTAACTGAAACTGTTAAGATACTGCCAAAATTGGTAACTGATGCTATTTTAAATTTAAGGAGAGTTTTGATAGAAAAGAAAATAGAAGGCATACTTCAAGATATACAAGAAAAGCAATCGGTTCCTGACTTAGAGGAGATTAGTAACTATACAGAGCTTAAAAAACTTCTTTTTGAGAAACTTAATAGAGTGGTTTAAAAATATAAAAGGTGTTTTTCCCGTAAAGTAAAAACACCTTTTATTGTTTTTTTTTGTAAATTGCGCCTGCAAAGAATAAAGAAAATTAAAACAAAAAAATAATCATGAGAAAATTTATACAAATTTTCGAATTAATCAGACTAATTATTTTACTCCCCTTTAAAATTTCAAATGGTCAAAAGAAACGGGCATACAAAAGTATAAAGCAACAGATGGTGTCTGTTAATTTACTTTAATTCTTTTGGAATCTCACAAACAGGTATAGGAATCATCTTATGTTGATTTATTCTGTTTAGTCGGGTATATATATCATATACTTCTTTCTCCCTGTCAGTAAAGTCAGAACTAACTTTCCCTTTTTCCTGCATGTCCATAGCCCATTCTAATTCATCATATGAAGCTCCAATTTGATCTTCATCCGTTCTACTATCTCCAAATAAGCCATCTGTAGGCTTTGCTTTTTGGATTGACATTGGAACTTCTAAATATTCCGCAAGTTTGTAAACTTCTGATTTTACTAGATTTGCAATGGGGCTTAAATCGACACCTCCATCACCATATTTAGTAAAAAAACCAACGCCAAAATCTTCAACTTTATTACCAGTTCCAGCAACTAATAATCCGTGTAATCCAGCAAAGTAATACAAGGTAGTCATACGTAAACGAGCACGAGTATTTGCCAGTGCTAAATCTACTTTAGGAGATGAAGTAACTTGTGGAACTACTTTTTTAAAATCTTCAAAAGTATTAGTTAAATTAACTTCAACTTCGCTAACATTTTTAAAACGTTTTTTTAGCTGTTTTATATGTTCATTAGCTCTATTAACTTGAGAAGGTGCTTGGTGTATTGGTAGTTCAACACACAATGTTGTTAAACCAGTTTTAGCACATAGTGTAGATGTTACAGCACTGTCTATTCCTCCCGAAATTCCAACAATAAACCCACTAACTTTTGCATTAGTAGCGTAATCTTTTAACCATTTAATAATATGCTCAGCAACTTTAGGTGTATCCATTTTGTAAGTATTAGTGTGTATAAGTTTTTACTTGGTCAAACTATTTTAGTAATTTCGACGTTGTAAAATTTGAACGTAAATATACTAAAGTTAATGCAAAAATTTTTAGCCCTTTTTTTGATAATCGTGTTGTTTTTTTCTTGTAAAAACATAAATAAAAATCAGGTTGATGTATCTAATATTTCAATAAATTTTAAACTTGATAGATTTGATATAGATTTTTATGATGTTCCCGAAAAACAATTAAGTGAGTTGAAACAACACTATTCATTTTTATTTCCTTTCGGTGTTCATGATAGTGTGTGGTTAAAGAAAAGAAAAGATAAAGATGAGCAAGATTTGTTTGTTGAAGTGCAAAAAAAATATCCTACTATAGATAAGTTGAAAAATGAGTTAACATTATTGTTTAAGCATGTAAAATACTATAACACAAAATTTAAGAGTCCTAGGGTAGTAACCATGCTTACAAATATTGATTATGATCATAGAGTAGTGTATGCTGATAGTTTGATGCTAATTTCATTAGATGCTTATTTAGGAAAAAAGCATGAATTTTATGGAGAGTACCCTGCGTATATTAAGGAAAATAATACCAAGGAACGAATAATAATTGATGTAGCTAACTCTATCATAAATAAGCAAATATTGACAGGAAAGGGAAGAACTTTTATTCATAAGATGGTGTATAAAGGGAAAAAAATGTATTTGTTAGATGCTTATTTGCCCATGATTAATGATCGAATAAAAATTGGATACAACGAGTTGAAATACGGTTGGGCTAAAAATAATGAAGAACAAATATGGCAATACTTTATGGAAAAGGATTTGTTGTTTAGTACTGATAAAAGTTTAGACAGAAGATTTTTAGAAATAGCTCCTTTTTCAAAATTTTATAAAGAAGAAGATACCTTGTCACCAGGAAGAATAGGAGAGTGGATTGGATGGCAAATTGTAAGGTCGTTTATGGAGAAGAATGATGTATCTTTGCATCAATTAATACAAACAAACGAAGAGGAAATCTTTAAAAAATCTAATTATAAACCAAGAAGAAAATGAGTGTAGTACATAAATCGGAAATAGCATTTAAAGTAGGGTTAGACGAGAATAGAATACCTGAGGAAATTTCATGGAATGCTGAAGACGGTGGAATTAAAAATGAAGATACTAAGGCTATTATGTTATCAGTCTGGATCACAAGACAAAAGATACACTTCGAATGGATCTATGGACTAAAGATATGCCAGTTGATGAAATGAAACAGTTTTTTCATCAAACATTAGTATCTATGGCAGGGTCGTTTGAAAGAGCTACAAATGATGAGAAAATGAGTGCTACTATGAGAGATTTTTGCGATTATTTTGCAGAAAAATTAGAGCTAGTAAAAAAATAAAAAGCAACTTTTCAGTTGCTTTTTTTATGAAGTATGGTTTTTTATTTTATTAATTATAAATTCATAATCTTCTGAATTATTAACAAAATCTAAATTAGAAACATCAATAATTAGAATATTGAGATCTGGTTGAGTTTTTATAAAATTACTATAACCATCATGAATTTTTTGTAAATAACTTGCTTCAATATTTTGTTCATAATCACGACCTCTTTTTTTTATGTTTTGTAATAGTCGTGTTGTATTTTGATATAGATACACATAAAGGTTTGGCTTTGTAATTTCTTTATACATCATGTCAAACATTTTTCTATATAAAGTATACTCATCATTCTGAAGAGTAATTTGAGCAAAAATTAATGATTTAAAAATATAATAGTCAGAAACAATAAAATTTTTAAACAAATCAAATTGAGCTAAGTCCTCCGAAAGTTGTTGGTATCTATCTGCCAAGAAGCTCATTTCTAATGGAAATGCATATCGTTCATTGTCGTTGTAAAATTTTGGCAAAAACGGATTGTCAGCAAAACGTTCTAAAACTATTTTTGCATTAAATTCATCAGCCATCATTTTTGTTAAAGAAGTCTTTCCAGCTCCAATATTACCTTCAATCGCTATATAATTATACTTTTCGGTAATAGGTATCGGTCTGTTTAGTTTTTCAGGAACAGTCTTTATTTTTGATGTATCTGTACAGTTATTTAAACAGTCAATTATCTTTATTTTTTCAATAGGATGAATTACATTTTTTGCAATTTCAACTAATGGAACAAGTGCAAACTTCCGTTCTAGCATTCTAGGATGAGGAACTATTAAGTTTTTTGAAAAAATGATTTCATCATCAAAAAGAAGAATATCAATATCTATTAACCTATCAGAATACGAATTATTATCGTTTCTTATTCTACCTATATCATTCTCAATTTTAAGAAGAGTTGAGATTAATGTTTCAGGAGGTAAGTAGGTAGATACTTTTATACAAGTATTATAAAAATTATTACTGCTGAATCCCCAAGAGGGTGTTTCATATATTGGGGCAACCTTTAGTATCGATCCTACTTTATTTGCAACCATATCAATTGCAATTTGTAAGTTTTTTAACTTACTTCCTTGGTTTGTTCCTAATGAAAGGTATGTAATTCGTTGTATTTTCATTTATAGAATACAAAGAAAAATAAAATATAAAAGAATATAGATATAAAGAAGAGTTTTATTTTAATAATGGTAACATAAATTTTTTTGTTGTTTTATAAAAAGTAGGGTAAAAAACTTTTAATTAGTTATACTATTATAATTAGTTTTTAACTGTTTATTAATTTAAAAGATAGAAAGAATGAAAGTAGTGAGTTTATTTTTGCGAATACTAGAGTTGATATGTCTTTTTATATCCTTGCCTTTTAAAATATCTAAAGGGCAAAAAAAGAGAGCATATAAACGGATCAAAAAGCAATTAATATCCGTTAATTTAATTTAGGTTTGTTTGGACTTAGATAAAATGATTACTAGGTAGGGTAAAGTAAAATTTGATTGTTTTATAATTGAATTTCTTAATAGAGTAAGGTTTTTTTAAGAATATAATTGGGGAATTATATCTTGATTTATAAAAAATCTTTTAATTATAAAGGCTACCAAATTCTTGGTAGCCTTTTGATTTTTAATACAAAATAATTAGTTAAAATTTATAGTTAATACCTAATTGTATGCCTAAGCTGTTAGGGGTTCCTAAAGCTTTATGTTGAAGGCTGAAATATTTTTTATAATTTAATTCTAGATTAAAATAAGTGTTTTTAAATAATTTAAGTTCTGAAGAAATACCTAAGTTTATTGATCCAGCTTTATCATTAAATGAATTATTATAACCAATATTCAGTTTTTCTTTATTAGAACTACTTAGGTAAAGAGTATTACTTTCTTGATATAGCATACTGTATCCTACTATGGTACTTAAATTATAATGTCCATTTAAAACTTTATATTTCATTTCTAATGGGAATTCTAAATAATTTACCTCTTGTGTTATATTAATCACATTATCAGTGCTAATAAAATTATTAATTTCATTATTGTTACTACTGATTGTTATACCAGGTTGTTTTAGAATTGTTGAAATTTGACTACTGATGTTTTTAGTATTAATGTTGTTGATATTGCTTTTTAATCTTAGTTTTTGTATGCCAAGTCTTATTAAAAATGTATTGTTAATTCTATAATTAATATACATACCATAGTTGTAAGAGTATGAGTGATCTATTGTGTTTGAACCAAGTTTATTACTATAAATATCATTTAAATTACTTAAGGAGTTAAAGTAGTTAACTCCGAAATTTGCAGTTACACTTATTTTTCTTTTTGTTGATTGATTTTCATAAGTATTTTTATCTATTGTAGAAGTTGAGCTAGTACAGTTATATGGTTTAACTCCTTTAATTTTAAGTTTAATATAATTTCTTTTAATTTTACTAGGTTGTTTAAGTACTATTGTTTTTTTATTTATAACTGTAACTTTTTTATCAATTTTTTTAGTCTTTTTAAAATTTACATTATTTTTCTCTTTTCTCTTCTCTTTAATGCTTCTGCAACTAGTGGACTTTTTTCCTTTTTCTATAGTTTTGCATACGTTATTATTAACTTCTTCTATTTTGTTAATTGGTCTTAAAGCTATTTTTCTTTGTTTTATATATATTGTTAATACTAATAGGCCTATTAATAGTAGTATAATGATGATTTTATTAGTCCAGTTTTTCTTTCTTGGTTTAAGTTCTGATGTAATATTATTCCAAACAAAATCATCAGGCGTATCTTTATAGCCTTCTAATCTATCTCTAAAAACATCACCTATGTCTTTATTATTCTTCATGTGAACTGTTTGTTTTTTTATAGTTTAGCACTTTGTTTTTTAATATTTTTTTTGCTCTAAATAAGTTAGATTTAGAAGTCCCTTCTGATATAGAAAGCATTTTAGAAATTTCTTTATGAGAGTAGTTATCTAATTCATATAGATTGAAACATAATCTGTATTGATCTGGTAATTCTTGAATAAATTTTAATATTATGGATAGTGGAATTTCATTTATTGGAGGTATTTCTATTGTATCTTTTAAATGTATATCTTGCAAACTAGCGCTTGATTTTATGTTTTTTTTGTATTTATCAATTGCTTTATTAATTGTAATTCTTTTCATCCATCCTTCAAAAGACCCTTTGTTATTGAATTTTTTTATATTGTTTAAAATTTCAATAAAAGAATCTTGAAGGTTGTCTTGTGCTTCTTCTCTGTTTGTACAATACTTTAAGGATACACCGAATAATACATCTTTATATCGTTTATAAAGCGTGTTTTGTGCTTGGTGTTCTTTTTTTATACAAGAATTAATTATTTTTTTTAATTCCAACTTTTATTTCTTTAACATTTACATAAAGTTTAAAGTAAATGAAAATATAATATAAATAATATTAAATAGTTATTTTACAATTTTAAAGCATTCTGTGAACCTTGCGCTAAAAAATATGTTTTTATGATTTTTAAAATGTTATTTAACTTAATTTAGGTTTATATCATTTGAATAAGTATGTTAAAGTTTTCCATTTAAGGACCAAGTGTCGTATGTCTTAGATAAAGGCATTCCATTATAAGTTGTTTCGTCAATTTTTGTTTTATAAACATTTTTAGATTTAATTTTTATAGAGGTAAATGCGTTTTGATTAGAATCTAACATTGATTGTTCTTAATTAAGCTTAGGTATAACTTTTTTTGAATAGCTTGTTATTATTTGGATAAAAACAATAACGTAAGTATTTTCATACTAAAAAAATATTTTCTAAGTATCATCTTCATCATACGCTACATAAGCACTGGTAAGTCCCTTTTGGTAGTCTTTATTCTCTTTTTTAAGAAAAAAATTATAATTAACCCAGCAATACCCTTGGTTCCCCCAGTTTGTTCCCCATGAGTTAACAATGTTAAATGCATTCATTTTATCATCATATCCAACTATTAAAATTGCATGTCCACAAAGACCTTCAATGGGATATTTACTATAAGTATTTGTAATATATTGTCCATTTTGGTTTTCAAAATCAAGGTTTTTAAAGTCCATAGAAATTACAATAGGTTGTTTTTGGTATAGCAATGTTTTTACTAGATTTATCAATGTGTAGTTCTTTTTGGTAATTGTGTCAGGAACGTTAACATAATAATACTCTTTAATTTTATTTTTTTTAGCTAGGGTAAGTTGTTTATTGGTAGGTAAGCTAGAACAACTAATATCACTGTAAGGAAACTCTTCCCAGCTAACTGTTCCTTGAGTTTTTAAGAATTCTAAAGCATTTTGAATACTAGAACCTGAGAAGCAGTTTGAGTCTTCTTTAGTTTGATTATACACAAAAGAAGGGCTCATTACATCTTTATATGACGAGTAATGATAGTTGTGTTGTATTTTTTCTTGATAACTTTTTAAATAATAGGTTGTTGCCCATGATACGCAACTACTCTGATACCCCTGACTTCTTACAGGTGGTATGTTTGTTGATAAGTCTACCGAACTAGGTAAACTATCGGGAATTGTAATTAAATTTATTAGTTCAACTAATGAAGAGTTTTTTAAAGTATCATCACAAATATTTCCTGTTAGATTAGGATCGTTAGGACATTGTTGAGAAGTAATTACATCAGGTACAATAATAGGAGGGGTTTCATTTTCAAGAGGTAACTGAATGTATGAATATTCACAGCTATACATAAAAATAACAAACAGAGAGATAATAAATAGTTGACTTTTTTTTCTCATTTTAAATAATTTAGAGTATTATTTAATAGTCTAAGTAATTAAAAAAGGTTGCGTTAAAATCAAAAAAAATCGCCAAAAAATATTTTTTGGCGATTTTTTTATAAAAAATGAAAGTTTTTATTCTTCCTTTTTAGCTTCTCTAGGTTTTCTTTCATCACGACGATTATCACGCCCACGATTGTTATCTCTATTTCTATTATTATCTCTAGGAGGTCTTGCTACATAGCCCTCAGGTTTAGGTAATAATGCTTTTCTTGAAACTTTTTCTTTACGAGTTTTAGGGTCAATTCCAAAATACTTAATATCAAGTATATCACCTAGTTTAACAACGTCAGTAACATTATTTGTACGTTCCCAAGCTAATTCACTTACGTGTAATAAAACTTCATTACCTGGAGCTTCAGTATATTCTACTACAGCACCAAAATCTAAAATTTTAATTACTTTAACTTGATAAACAGAGCCTCTTTCTGGTTTAAACATCATAGACTCAATGCGAGCAATAACTTTTTCAATTCCTTCAGGACTTGTTCCTAAAATTTCAACAATTCCTTCTTCAGTAACAGGGTCTTCATTAATAACAATGGTAGTTTCTGTTTCTTTTTGTAATTCTTGAATATGTTTACCACCTGGTCCAATAAAAGCACCAATCATATCATTAGGGATAGTTCTGGTAATCATTTTTGGAGCATGTGCTTTTACCTCTTTGCTAGGTTGAGCAATAGTATCTGTTAACTTTTCAAGTATATGTAAACGACCTTCACGAGCTTGTTTTAATGCATTAACTAATATCTCGTAAGATAAACCTTTAACTTTAATGTCCATCTGACAAGCGGTAATACCATCAGCAGTACCAGTTACTTTAAAGTCCATATCACCTAAGTGATCTTCGTCTCCTAAAATGTCAGATAGAACAGCATAACGATCACCATCAGAAATTAATCCCATAGCGATACCAGAAACTGGTTTCTTTAGTTGAACTCCAGCATCCATTAAAGCCATAGTTCCAGAACATACAGTTGCCATAGAAGAAGAACCGTTTGATTCTAATACTTCAGATACTACACGAACTGTATAAGGACAATCCTCAGGGATCATTCCTTTTAATGCTCGTTGTGCTAAGTTACCGTGTCCAACTTCTCTTCTAGAAGTTCCTCTTAATGGTCTAGCTTCACCTGTACAAAAAGGAGGGAAATTATAGTGTAAATAGAATGTTTCTTCAGCTTCATAAGAAGGCATATCTATCTGATTTGCTTCTCTAGAAGTTCCTAATGTAACTGTAGCCAAAGCTTGAGTTTCACCACGAGTAAAAATAGAAGAACCATGAGTAGAAGGTAAATAATCAACTTCACACCAAATTGGTCTTATATCAGTAGTTTTACGTCCGTCTAAGCGTAAGCCTTCTGAAAGAGTTAATTCTCTAACCGCATTTTTTTGTGCTTTATTGAAATATTTTCCAATTAAATCTCCAAAGTCTTCAATTTCTTCTTCTGTAAATGAAGCAATAATTTCTTCTTTCACTTCAGAAAAAGCCAAACCTCTTTCTTTTTTGGAAGTTCCTTTTTTTGCTATGTCATAACATTTTTGATATGCAGCATCATGAATTTTCTTCGCTAGTTCTTCATCTTCCCTTTCAGGCTCGTATTCACGAGTTTCTTTTTTACCGAAAGCTTCAGCTAAACGTACCTGTGCAGCACATTGAACTTTAATTGCCTCATGAGCAAATTTAATAGCATCGGCCATTTCTTCTTCTGTAACTTCATCCATTTCACCTTCAACCATCATAACAGAGTCAGCAGAGGCACCAATCATCATATCTAAATCTGCATCGGCTAATTGAGTTCTATTAGGATTGATAATGAATTCACCGTTTACTCTTGCAACTCTTACCTCTGAAATAGGAGTTTCAAAAGGAATATCACTTAGTTGAATCACAGTTGAAGCAGCTAATCCAGCTAAAGCATCTGGCATAACGTTTTCATCATGTGACATTAATTGAATCATTACCTGTGTTTCTGCATGATAATCTTTTGGAAATAATGGACGTAATACACGATCTACTAAACGCATTGTTAGTACTTCTCCATCACTAGGTCTTGCTTCTCTTTTAAAGAAACCACCTGGATATCGCCCTGCGGCTGCAAATTTTTCTCTATAGTCTACAGTTAATGGTAAAAAATCAACATCAGATTGTTTGTAGTTAGATACAACTGTACATAACAACATTGCTTTTCCCATTTGAACAACAACTGAACCGTGTGCTTGTTTTGCTAATTTACCCGTTTCTAATGAAATGGTTCTTCCATCTCCAAGGTCAATGACCTCTCTAAATACTTTTGGAATCATAAAGTGTTTTTTCTAAAAATTTTAATTCGTTTTTTGTGTTGTTGTGTTGCTGTTGTTTTCAATGGAAGTATAAATACTTTTAATTGAAGTTTTTAAAATTAAAAACGAAGCTAAAAGTAATGAATTTTATTCAATTTTTTACAATAAAAAAGAGGCAGGAAATTCCTGCCTCTTTTTGTAAGGATTATTTTCTAATACCTAATTCTTTGATAATTGCACGATATCTGTTGATTTCTTTTTTCTTTAAGTAATCTAACAAACTTCTACGCTTACCTACCATTTTTACTAAAGAACGCTCAGTATTAAAATCTTTACGATTTCTTTTTAAGTGCTCAGTTAAATGGTTAATTCTATGCGTGAATAACGCAATTTGTCCTTCTGCTGTTCCAGTATCGTTGTTACCTTTACCGTGTTTAGCAAAAATTTCTTGTTTTACTTCTTTAGTTAAATACATACCAATATTGTTTAAATGATTTTAATGTACTCAATGATTTTTCATTGAAGGTGCAAATGTACAATTATTTTTTTATGATAAACTCAATTAGATAAGAAAAATACAATAACAACTAATGATGTTAAATATAAAGTAATCAGATAGATATTCTACTTTTCTTTATAAAAGAAAAAAGCCAGTTTTAACTGGCTTTTTATTTTATGCTCTAATAGGTTGATTTTGTATCAGGTCAATATATAAGTTAACTTGTTGTTTTAGTTTTTTTCTTTCATAAATTCCATCCAGAAAACCATGTTCAAGAACAAATTCAGAACGTTGGAAACCTTCAGGTAATTCTTTACCAGTTGTGTCTTTTACAACGCGGGGTCCGGCAAAAGCAATTAAAGCATTTGGTTCAGCAATATTAATATCACCAAGCATTGCAAAAGAAGCTGTTGTTCCTCCAGTTGTTGGGTCGGTACATAACGATATGTACGGTATTTTAGCATCGGCTAATTGTGCTAATTTAGCTGAAGTTTTTACTAATTGCATTAGTGATAAAGATGCTTCCATCATACGAGCTCCTCCAGATTTTGAAACCATTAAGAAAGGTAACTCGTTTTTGATTGAATAATCAATAGCACGTGCTATTTTTTCTCCAACAACACTTCCCATTGAACCACCAATAAAAGCAAAATCCATTGAAGCAATAACAATGTCTTTACCCATTGATTTTCCAACAGCAGTTCTAACGGCATCCTTTAATCCTGTTTTCTTTTGAGCATCCTTTAAACGTTCTGGGTATTTTTTAGTGTCCTCAAATTTTAAAGGATCTTTAGCAGTTAGTTTTGCATCCAATTCTTTAAATTCATTGTTATCAAAAAATAATTCAAAATATTCTTTGCTACCTATTCGTACATGATATCCATCTTCAGGACTTACATATAGGTTTTTCTTTAATTCTTCAGTATCAATTACCTTTCCGCTTGGGGTTTTATACCACAAGCCTTTTGGTGTGTCTTTTTTTTCTTCAGTTGGGGTCTGAATTCCTTTGTCTTTACGTTTAAACCAAGCCATAATATTCGTCTATAGTTATTTGTTTATGAGTATTTGGTTTTCTTTTTCGATAGCTTTTTTATTTTTTTGATAAAGCTAAATTACTATAAAGTATTAACATTATTTAAATCTTCGAAAGCCTTTTTTAATCTAGCTTTAAATGTTTGCTCTCCTTCGCGCAACCATTTACGAGGATCATAGTATTTCTTATTAGGCATATCACTCCCTTCAGGATTTCCTATTTGTGCTTGTAAATATGCTGATTTTTCTGTAATATAATCACGAATACCTTCAGTGAAAGCATACTGTAAATCAGTATCAATATTCATTTTAATTACACCATATCCTATTGCTTCACGAATTTCTTCTAAAGTAGATCCTGAACCTCCGTGAAAAACGAAGTCTATCGAATTATGTGGAACATTGTATTTTTCAGAGATATATTCTTGAGAATTCTTTAAGATTTTTGGAGTTAATTTTACGTTTCCAGGTTTGTAAACACCATGAACATTTCCAAAAGCAGCTGCAATTGTAAATTGATCACTTACTTTTAATAATTCTTCGTAAGCATAAGCTACTTCTTCTGGTTGAGTGTATAACTTAGAAACGTCTACATCTGAATTATCTACACCATCTTCCTCTCCACCAGTAATTCCTAATTCAATTTCTAGTGTCATACCCATTTTACTCATTCGAGCTAAGTATTTTTTGCAAATTTCAATGTTCTCTTCAAGTGGCTCTTCACTTAAATCAATCATATGAGAGCTATATAATGATTTCCCTGTTTCTTTATAAAATTCTTCACTTGCATCTAATAAACCATCAATCCAAGGTAATAGTTTTTTAGCAGCGTGGTCAGTATGTAAAATTACTGGTACACCATAAGCTTCAGCTAATAAATGTATATGTTTTGCTCCAGCTACTGCTCCAGCAATAGCCGATTTTTCGTTTTCATTAGATAAACCTTTTCCAGCATTGAATTGCGCACCTCCATTAGAAAATTGAATAATTACAGGTGAATTTAGTTCTTTTGCAGTTTCTAATACTGTATTAATAGTATTTGAACCTACAACATTAACTGCGGGTAAGGCAAAGTTTTTTTCTTTTGCTAATTTAAAAATCTCTTGAACTTCTTTACCTGTGGCAACTCCAGCTTTTATCATTTTATAATTTTTAGTTTACAGTTGTTTGAAAAGACAAATCTACACTTTTTTAGCTAAGTTCCGACGATTTTTTTATGATAACGTTTTCGTTAAAATGGGTAGTTAATACCTATGTTTAATACTGAGCTAGAGAAATTAAAATTATTGAACCATTTATTTTCTGGTGCGTATGGTTCATGAATCTTAAAGCCTAAATCCAAACGTGCAATTAAAAATTTAAAATCATATCTTAATCCAAAACCACCAGCTACCGCTAAATCTTTTATCGATTTAAAGCCATTAAGCTTTTCAGATTCATCAATAACATCATAATTATTAATACTCCATATATTACCAGCATCAGTAAATAAAGCTCCTTTAAGAGAGCCCAGTATGTCAAAGCGGTATTCAAAACTTGTTAAGAATTTAAAACTACCAATGTTGTACTCTAAGCCAGGAAGTCTTGTTCCAGGCCCTAAATCATAAGTTCTCCAAGCTCTTATGTCATTTGACCCTCCAGCAAAATAACTACGTGAAAAAGGAATTTCTGAATTATTATAGGTAAAAATAGCTCCTAAAAATGTTCTGTGTGCAAGAACAGAATTATTACCTAAACTCCAATATTTTTTATATTCTATATCTGTTTTGAAATATTGGGCTACTGGGATTTTAAAAACTGTTGATTGGTTGTTTTCATTTTTTTGTTTTGATAAAATTCCCATTACATTACCAGAGTTTGCTACTCTTATTTTGAAGAAAGAGAAGCTTTGATCTTTAGCCCCTTGTTGATTATTATAGGTGAAGCTATAAGCGATTTCAGGAATTAAAAAATCAGAGGTAACTATTTGATATCTATTAATGATATTTAAAATTGTTTTTAAATCATTAGGGTCAGTTATTTTATCTGCTATATCTCCAACATATTTTGTTATTTGATTAAAGCTTCCAGAGATATTTAATGGAATTGGTATTGATGGGGCAACTACCTTTCCGATAGCTACTAATTTGTTATATTCAGATCTATAAATTGAAAAATAGTTTTGAACGTTTAAGTTACGAATATATTGTGCGTTCATTAATTCTAATTGAATTGTCTTTTTTCTATTATACTTCCATCTATAATCAACACCAACAGATATATTTTGTTTATCTAACCCTATGTTCTTTTGAATATTTATTCCCGCAAAAAACTTTGTTTTAGGAAACATGCTTTTAGGAACAAACTTATGTAATCCAAAAGGAGCCATGAACCTAGGAACTTCTAATGATATATTACTACCCAACTCCCAACCAGGACCATTATTAGAGTTAAAGTACGAGCCAAGTGCCGATAGTTTAAATATTTCAGCACCTTTAAATGTGTTTCTATTAATTAAAGAAAACTTTCCAGACACATCAAAATTTCTAATGTTAGAGCGAGAAAGTTCCGAATCAAAACTTAAGGTGTATTTTTCTTTTGGAGTTAAAAAGATATTTGCTTCTAATTCGTGGTCATTTAATTCATTAAATCTAATAGAAGTTGATTTAAAGTTTTGTAGCCCCCTTAAATGTGTTCTTGTTAAGTTTCGGAGAGAATCACTGTAAACATTGTTAGGTTTTATAAATAAAGATTGTGATAGGTATTTGGGGTTGTATTTTTGTTTATCATGAGCTAAATACTGAACGTTTTTGTATAGAGTTGAATCTTTGTATGGGCTGTTTTTTTTGCTGTAAGAATAATCTGTAACAACATTTATTCTTTTTATTTTTTGAATTTTATAGGGTTTTGTATAATAATTCCCATTTTCTTCGACTGTTCTATCCGAAATAACTAATTCTATGTTTGTTTTATAATTCGCAGTATCTGAAACGTAAAAATCGATACTGTTATTTTTATCAAAGTGAAAAACACCATTATTCCTAAAAAGTTTTGTTAGTCTATTAGCTTCATTGATAAAGTTTTGATCATTATATTGTTGATTAGGTTTTAAGTAGCTTTCATATTTGCTAATTTTGTAAATAGAATCTAAAACTGGAGATTTAATTTCTCTAGAAATAGAGTCTATAAATAATGCTTTCCCTTTATTGATATAGTAAGATATTGCTCCTTTTTTACTAGATATAGTGTCTTTTTTTGAAGTAATTTTCGCTTTAAAATACCCTTGGTTTTGTAAGTAGGTATTTAGATTTTCTATAGTTCTTTTGGTTTTTTTATCACTTATAATGATGGGGGCTTGTCCACTTTTTAGAAACCAATTATTGAAGCTGATAGCTGACTTTGCTGCAGATATACTTTGTTTCTCTGAGAATATATTTTTAAAAAAAGAATATGTTTTAGGGTGTTTTTTACCCCACATACTAGGAGTTTTAGGTCCCTCAGGATTTCCAATATTGTAAAAATGTAATGATAAAGGAAGTCCAAAAGTTTTGGCGTTTGGGCGTTGTATTAAAAGCTCATTTAAATTTTCATCTGAAGTTTTTACACTATCAACAAATACAGTATTTCTTGCTAATAGCAATTCGTTTTTTTTTACATATTTTATTGTATTACATGAATAGAATAATACTAATAATAAAAGGATGAAAGAAAGTTTTTTCATTAACTTTACGCCTCGAATTTAATTACCAAAAATACTGTTTTTTGGTGGTTTTATAATGTTAAAAATTATTTAATGAGCTTATCTAAAAATAATATAAAATTAATAACTAGTTTACAGCAAAAAAAGTATAGACAAAAGCATAAATTATTTATTGCAGAAGGAATTAAGGTAGTAAATGAATTATTAAAATCTAATTTAGAAGTTTATCAGATATTTTGTGTAGATGATTTTTTGAGATTTGATATAAATATAAATGTAATTCAAATTTCTGAAGTGGAATTAAAAAAAGTAAGTTCATTAAAAAGTCCCAATAAAGTTTTAGCATTATTTAGAATTCCAGAAGAAAAATTAACTAGAAAAGATGATTTTATTGTAGCTCTTGATGGAATAAATGATCCTGGGAATTTAGGAACAATCATCCGTTTATGTGATTGGTTTGGTGTAGAAGAACTTATCTGTTCAGATAATACTGTTGATTGTTACAATCAAAAAGTGGTACAATCAACCATGGGGTCTTTAACTAGGGTTAATATTCGTTATGCCCAACTTTCTGATTATTTGAAAGCTACAGATTTACCTGTTTTTACAGCGGATATGGATGGTGAAAATGTGTATGAAAAACATTCATTGCCACAAAAAGCTATTTTAGTTATGGGAAATGAGGCAAATGGTATTTCTTCTGAAATAGCAACAATTGTTGAAAACAAGTTAACAATTCCTCGATTTGGAGAGGTTCAACAAACTGAAAGCTTAAATGTTGCGACTGCTACTGCTATTTTATTAAGTGAGTTTAAAAGAAGGTTAGGTTAGTTTTCTCTAATGTTTAAATAAAATTATTACTAGTACTCCCTAATTCTTTAATAGTAATATATCCTTTTTCTTCTTTCCATTTTGCAATGTATGGATTGTAGTTGCATTCTGTTGTATGAAACCATTCTTTTTCATTCTTTTTTTGAGGTATTCTATTATCTACACACATATATTTAAACTCACAATCTTTACATACATCACAAGCATCTTTGTGAACATTCCAAAATTTTTGAAATTCGTTGCTAGTAATAATTTCACTGAGTTTCTCTATCAAATTCAAATCATCCAAATTAGCAAATATCTCTATAGATTCGGGTGTGTTTTTAATTTCTCCTTTATTTCCAATATATAGCTTTTTATTAAAATAATTATGGTGAAAATGAGATTCTACGAATAATGGGTAATTAAAATCTACAGAGTCTCTATGTACAAAAGGTCTATTATCTTTTTGTGTGATTAGTATTCTAAATCTATTTTTTTCTAGTAAGATTTCTTTATTATTTGTAAGAATAGTAACTGATTCAGGGAAGGGTTTGTCTTTTATTTTTTCTTCAATCTGATTTATAATATTGCTGTTAAGATCAATAACTAAATTTGGCACACAAATTTTTTCGCAAATATCAATTACTTCGTCAATTCCAATTAAAGAAGAATAGTTGTAAATTAAAAACTCTATGTGATACTTTGATTCGTATTGTAATTTTTTTTTAGGAAAATTATTTTTAGTATTCTCTGGGATCTTATAAACCATCCTGTTTTCTGTCAAAAAATCAAATAAACCAGGTGTTACATCTTCTTTTTTAAAAAAACGTTTTTTTATCAATTCATGAATTTCAAAAGCTTGATTGTTTTCTATATGGAATAGATTATTATTTTTAAAATTACCTAAAATACTTTTTTTATAACCTTTAGTTAAAGTTATGTTACTTGAAATTACAAACATGTTTACACTATTTTTTTTATAGGTACTGTAAAAAAGTTCCAATTTGATCTGCTATTTTTGGAGTAAAAACTATTAGTTTCTTTTGGGATAAATCCTTTTTTAGAAAATGAACGGGTATTTAACATGTCTAAAGGAAGTTGATGCTTTTTAATAAACTCCGTATATTCTTTAGTGTCCTTCATATTGAATTATTTCTTGCGCAATTACTTTATTTAAATCTATGCCACACACATTACCTAAATATCCAAATTGACCAATAGGGTTTACTTCTAAAAAGTAATATTCATCATCTTCTGTATAAATAAAATCAAATGAGCCTGTATTTAATTTAAGATAGCTCATTAATTTAAAAATTTTTGTTTTAAGAGAGTCAGGAATAGTATAGGGTTCGTCTAAGTATGGGTTTTCAGTATTGTATACACGATAATCAACGGCAGACTCTTTATTCATCTGAGAGAAAATAGCCATTGCATAAATTTTTTTCAAGAAAACAAAAACTCTGATTTCAAATAGTTTTTTTATTTCCTTTTGAATAAGAGAAGTCATGAATTCTTCAGAAGAAGAAGTGTTTTCTATCCGTGCTGTATAGTTTAAAAACTTTTGAGTTTTTGTTTCCATTTTTAGTGGAATCGCTAGAGTTTTTGAAATGTAATTTTCGTTTGAGTTTAAATCATTGAAGTTTGTTTTTAAATATGTATGAGGAATTTTAAAGCCACATTTTTTAGACTCTTCTAGAACAATAAGTTTGTTAATAAGCGCTAAACCCCATAAGCCAATGATATTATATTTTTTTTGAAAAAAATATGCAAGAAATTCGTCTAAATTTTGAATATAACTGTAAAAATAATCTTTAACTGAGTTTTGGTTCAATAGAATATCAGGTATTTTATTAACATTGAATTTTAACTCACCATTTCTGATAAAAACAGTTTTCAATTTATTTAAGTTTATTATGGTTTCATGTTTTTTATCATTAATCAATAAAAGCATTTCCTCGGTTTGCATATCATAATTGTAAATACTAATAAGATCATTATAAGTATTGATACAGAAAAAGTTAACTTTAAAATAGGCCAACCAATCTGCTATGAATTTTAAATTTCTGTCATTTTTTGAGGATATTATTAAATATTCGGGGTGTTTTATTATTTTTTGATTCATGAATTAGAATGAAAACCACCACTGAAAGTGGTGGTAAGAGTTATTTTAAGATCTAAATATTTGTTGTTTAGCATACACATCAAAGTCGTAATTACCATTCATATAACATCTAAGACCTAAATCACCTTGATCTTCCCCATTTGGGCCTGCGCTTAGTGTTTGTTCCCAGTTTGGAGCACCTCCTTTTATTTTGTTTAATTCTGTTTTTTCGTTTTCAAATTTTCTAAAACTTTCAAATTTTTTCATGATTAATAGATTTTGGTAATGCCTACAAATTTGCAAGTGTAGTCTTCTTGTTAATAAATATTTGCATAGTTTTTTAATCTGACAATTAAATAATCTATGACTTAGATAAAGTGTGTCAGCACTTGTTTGTTTATATAATCAAGTATAGTGTACTTGTTTTCATTACCCTTTTAAAAGACATAAAATGAAAATATATTAGATTAGTTGTTGGTGTAATGTGTAATCTTTGAAATGTAGCGATGTATTAGCTTATCTAATTTTGTTGATATTACAATTAATCTTTTTAATTTTTCCAAAAATGAAAAGGCTATTTTATTGGCGTTACTAAAAAAATCATTCGTGAATTTTATTTTTATAACATATCTATTCTACATCTAGAATTTTATTAGACTCTAACAGTTTCAATGTATTTAATGTCTAGGCCTATTTTGAAGTTCGGTTTAGGGAAATTAAAGTTTCTATTGTATTCTTTTTTGTTTTACTATATCTATCTGTTCATAGATAATGGATAAAAAAGAGGTCTCTTGTTGATGATATAATTGTGTGCCAAAACAACTTCTTTTGAAGTTGTAAGCCGTTTATACATAAGTAGTTTGTATCTATGTGCTTCCGCATAAGTAACGTCATTTTTATTACAGCTCAAAAAAAACAATTAATGACTAATAAGAAAGGGAAGTATTCTATCTTTAGATAGATTTATTATTTATAATAACTATGTTTATACCCATTTTGTCAACGTAAGAAATATAGAAATATGAAAAAAATCATAGTTTTGTCTTTTTTAGATTCTAAAACAGGGGGGGAGCCTAAAATAAGCCATTAATTTGAGCATCAATTTTATCAATTACTATCCCTAAATCTTCTTGGTTTTCTACAAAATCTAAATCATCAACATCAATAATTAACAATTTCCCTTTGTCGTATGTAGAAATCCATGCTTCGTAGCGTTCATTTAACCTACTTAAATAATCAATACTTATTGAATTTTCATATTCTCTACCTCTTTTATGAATCTGACCAACCAGGGTAGAAATGTCAGCACGTAGGTAAATTAACAAATCTGGAGGAGTAACTAAGTTTTCCATCAATTCAAACAAAGAACTATAATTGCTATAATCTCTATTTGTCATTAATCCCATTCCATGTAAGTTAGGAGCAAAAATATGAGCATCTTCATATATGGTTCTGTCTTGGATAATTTTTTTTCCAGATTTACGTAATTCCAAAACTTGACGAAAACGACTGTTCAAGAAAAACACTTGTAAGTTAAAAGACCAACGTTCCATTTCAGCGTAAAAATCATCTAAATATGGGTTTTCATCTACTGATTCAAAATGAGGGTCCCAGTTGTAATGTTTTGCTAATAATTTAGTTAGAGTGGTTTTTCCTGCACCGATGTTTCCGGCAATAGCTACATGCATAATTTGTGAATTTCTGCTGGTAAAACTACATAAAAAATTAGAATTGAGAGGAGGTTTAACAAATCAATTTATAACCATAACCTCGAATGTTAACAATTTGTACATTATTGTCTTTCTGAAGTTTTTTTCTAAGTTTTGATATAAAAACATCCATGCTTCGAGCGTTAAAAAAATCATCGTTACCCCAAAGTTTTTTTAAAATAAAAGCTCTGTCTAGAATTTCATTTTTATTTTGTGATAAGTTAAATAGCAATTCATTTTCTCTGTGTGTTAATAATTCTGAATCATTTTCAAAGGTTAAAACTTGTTTAGGATAGTTTAAAATATAGTTGCCTATTGTAATTTTTTCTTGATTAATTTTTAATGCATTTCTGTTAAGTAATGATTGAATTCTTACAATAAGTTCTTCCATCGAAAATGGCTTTTTTAAATAGTCATTACCGCCATGATTAAATCCATCCAATACATCTTTTGTTTGTGATTTTGCAGTCAAAAAAATAATAGGGATTTGTTTATTCTCCAATCTTATTTCTTTTGCTAAAGTAAAGCCGTCTTTTTTGGGCATCATCACATCTAATACTAAAACATCAGGATTTATTTCATGATAAAATTTTAAAGCTTCTTCACCATCCTGAGCATGATGAACTTCAAAGTTTCTGGTTTCTAGACTTTCTTGAATAATTTGACCTAAGCTAGGTTCATCTTCGGCTAAAAGAAGTTTTATTTTTTTATCCATTTGGTAAGTTGATTTTAAAAATAGTGTGTTTAGAATTTGACATTAGAAAAATAGATCCTTCATGTTTTTCAATAATTTTTTTAGTGTAGTATAATCCAATACCAAATCCTTTAACATCATGAGTATTTCCTTTAGGAACTCTATAAAATTTATCAAAAATTCGTTCTTGTTGGTTTTTTTCTATTCCTTTTCCATTATCAGCTATTGATACCTCTAGGGTATCTAAAACTTTATTAACGTTAATTTCAATAATATCACCACCATATTTTACAGCATTATCTATTAAATTTGAAACTGCATTTTCGAAATGAAATGTATCAACTTCAATATTATATTTCTCAATACTAGAAGAGAAAGAAATAGTTTTATAATTGTTAATCAGCTGATGTTTTTTTGTCGTTTTTTCTATTAAATCAATAATGTTTATTTCTTCTTTTTTTAAGAGTAATTTCTCACTGTCTAGCGTAGCTGTTTCTAGTAGTTTTTCGACCATTTGATGTAGCTTTTTTAGCTGAATAGAAGAAATTGAAAGATATTTTTTCGTTTTTTCTTTGTCATTGATCATATTGAAATTATCGATAGCTTCAATAGCAGCAGAAACGGTTGTAATTGGAGTTTTAAATTCGTGAGTAATGTTACTTATAAGATCATTTTTTATTTCGGCAAGTTCTTTTTGTTTATTTATAATTCGCAGTAAATAAAACAGACTACTAATGACTGCTAAAGATAAAATAAATGAGAGTAAAATACCAGTAGAACTTCTTTTTAAAGCTTCAATTCTTGGATTACCATAATGCAATGCAATTTCTTCATCTAGTTTTAAAAAAGTAGATTTAGCTTCACTAACCAAAGGAAAGGATTCATAGTTTTCCATTTTATTACTAAATATGATAGAATCCTTTTTTTTATGGCGAAAATAGTAAGACATGAAAATACCTTTTCTTTGCAAGTCTTTACGTAAAATCGAATCTATTTTAGTATGATTAATAGTGTCGTTTTTGATTGAAATAAACATAGTTTGTAAACCTTTGATAAGTTTTAAACTGTCGGAAGCTTGTTTGCCAGTAAAAACTTTAACGTTGCTAACTTTGTGGTCAGAATTTATGTGAATTCCAGTTTTTTTATCTTTTGAAATTTGTGTTACTCCAACAATTGAGGGGAGTTGTTTTTGTGATTTATTTATATCCAAATTTATATCACACAAAATTGAGTCTATAAGAATAGAATCCATTGCCTTAAATTCTTTTGAGCTATTTGTCGTAAACTCTAGTGAAGAAATTTTAAAAGAACTTGAGTCTTTTACTTTATTTTTTTTTAAAGGAGAAAAAATATCATTTAAAATATTTTGTTTAACTAAACTATCTTGTTTTGTAATTTTTTTAGGTTGTATAATAGTATAGAAATTTTCTTTGCTAAGTTTTAAAAAATATTCTTCAATAGAGTTGTCAAGGCTTTCCTGTATTTCATTTATAACATACTGTTTGTTTTGCTCATAATTTTTATAATTCCAATATAATTGAACAGTAATGGTTGCTATAATTGTAGCAGAGATTAAATAGAAAATCCAACGATGCTTTTTTTCATTCATATTTCAAAGATAAGGAGTTAAAGTGTATAAAAATTAGTGGTTAACACTCGTTAACACTCGTTAACTAATAGATAATGAATTGATTTACATATTTGTGGTATCAAAATAATTATAAAATGAAAAGAATACTAGTTTTTGTAGGTGCATTATTTATTTCATCTTTACTAAAAGCACAAACTGTGGTTTATACATCTAATGGAAATGAAATGATTAGTGAATTAAAGTTAAAAGAAGAAAGAGATAATATCAAGAAAAAATTCACTAAAATTTTTAAAAAAGAAATGTTTGTTGGAACAAAAATTAAGAAAACAGAAAGAAGAAATGATTCAATAATTCATTTTATATCTTTTGATGTAAAGGATAATAAATCAAAGAAATCAAAAATGGAAAGTTTAGTAGGTAAGGAGTTTCCAAGTTTTAAATTTAAAGACATCAATGGTAAAGAAATTTCATTAGAATCATTAAGAGGTAAACCTACTCTTATAAATTTTTGGTTTACTAAATGCAAACCTTGTATTGATGAAATGCCACACTTAAATAAGCTTAAAAAGAAATATAAAAATTCTATAAATTTTATTTCTATGACTTATGAAAATAAAGCCGAAGTTAACAGTTTTTTATCTAAAGAGGAATTCCATTTTAAACATATTGTTAACGTTAAAGATTTTATTGATGAATTGGAGATAGAGTCATTCCCTTTAAATGTTTTTTTAGATGAAAATTTAAAAATAAAAGTGCTAGAATCAGGATTACCATACCAAACAATAAATGGGAAAATGGTTATAAAGAATGCAAATAGTTTTGAAGATATAATAAAAACCTTAAATATAAAATAATGAAAAAAATAATTTTAATAGCATTAATATTAAGTGGAGTATTAATGAATGCTCAAAGTTTTCAAGGAAAAGCAATTTATAAAACACATCGAAAATTTGATTTAAACTTGGATAAAGGAAAAGGGAAGGCAAAAGCTAAAGGGATGATTGATGATGCATTGCAAAAACAATTAAAAGCTCAATTAATGAAACAGTTTCAAAAAACATATACTCTAAATTTTAATAAATCAGAGTCTGTATATAAGCAAAATGAAGAACTATCATCTCCTGGAGGACAAATGAATGGTATTCAAATTCAAATTATGGGAACTGGTGGTGGATCTGATGTTTTGTATAAGAATATCAATGACAAACGGTTTTCAAACAAAACAGAAATTAGTGGTAAGCGTTTTTTAATTAAAGATAAACTAACCGATTATAAATGGGAAATGAGTGGTGAAACAAAAAACATAGGAAACTATACTTGTTACAAAGCTACTCGAAAAAGAGAAGAAACGAGAACTTCTTTTTCAATGACTGATGGAGAAAAGGACGAGAAAAAAGAAAAGGTAATGATAGAAACAATAGCTTGGTATACCCCACAAATACCAGTTAGCAATGGCCCAGAAAGGTTTTGGGGTTTACCTGGTTTAATTTTAGAAATACAAGATGGTAAACAAACAATTGTTTGTACAGAAATAGTATTAAACCCATCTGAAAAAGTGTCAATTAAAGAACCTAAAAAAGGTAAAAAAGTAACACAAGAAAAGTTTAATGAAATTATGGATGAACATTCTAAAGATATGATGGAGCGTTTTAAAAACAAACGTAAAAGTAATGACGGAAATTCATATAATATTGAAATTCAAGGGTAATCAATTAAACCTTTGGTATTGTTTATAGTCTAATTCTTAAATATTAAGAATTATTCAAAAATAACACCAGAGATATGAGAAAAATTACTACTTATTTATTTCTTTTATGTACCATTTCATTATGGTCGCAACAACAGTTTCAGGGAAGAGCGGTATATCAATCTAAAACAACTGTTGATATGAGTTCATGGGGGGCAAATATGTCTGAAGAAAGAAAAAAGCAGATTAAATCACGCATGAAAAATTTTCTTGAAAAATCCTATGTTTTAAATTTTACGACTAAAGAATCGATATACAAGGAAGAAGCAAAATTACAAGCTCCAGGTACCAGAGGATTTCGCTTTGGAGGATTTACAGGAGGAGGGGTTAAGTACAAAAATTTACAAACAAAAGAATCTTTAGAATCAGTTGAGTTTTTTGGTAAAAAATTTTTAATAACTGATAGTGCTGAAAAGCCAAAATGGGAGCTTGGTAGTGACACAAAACAAATCGGAAAATATACTTGTTTTAAAGCTACGTTAGTGAAAAAAGTAGACGCTTTTGATTGGAGAAATATGAGAAGAAGAGGAAAAGGAAATAAAGCTTCTGATTCATCAAAAAATACGAAAGTGACGGAGGATATTGAAATTCCAAAAGAAATTACAGTAACAGCATGGTATACTCCTCAAATACCGGTAAGCAACGGTCCAGGAGAATATTGGGGGTTGCCAGGTTTAATTCTTGAGATAAACGAGGGAAGAACTACTATTTTATGTTCTGAAGTAATAATGAATGTAAAAGATGAAGATACAGAAATTGAAGCTCCAACAAAAGGAGATCAAGTATCGAGAGAAGAGTATAATAAGATTATGAAGAAAAAAATGGAAGAAATGAGAGAAATGTTTCAGAGAAGAAGAGGAGGAGGACGAGGAAGAGGGCGTTTTTAAACAAATAACAATAATTTAGTAATCAACAAAATGAAAAAAATATTATTGGTAGTCATTTTTATGTCTACATGGGGGGCTTTTGCCCAAGTAACAATGAAAGGAGTTGTGAAAGATAGCATAGGAACCCCCTTAGAAATGGCTAATGTTATAGCTATAAATAAACAAACAAAAAAATTAGATTCCTATGGTTTTACAGATAGCAAAGGGAATTATAAGCTAAATTTAAAAAAGAATTCTAATTATAGTATAAAGGTTAGTTACATAGGTAAAAAAACAGTTGAGGTTTCTGTAAATTCAAAGGAGACAGATATTGAAAAAAGTATTAGTATGTTAAAAGATGATACTCTTGATGAGGTTAACATAACGTATAAAATGCCGGTAACAGTTAAGGGAGATACTATAGTGTATGATGCAGATAGTTTTAAAAGTGGTACAGAAAAAAAATTAGGAGATGTGCTAAAGAAACTTCCAGGTATTGAGGTAAATGATGATGGAGAAATTGAAGTTGAGGGTAAAACAGTTAAGAAAGTAATGGTGGAAGGAAAAGATTTTTTTGATGGAGATAGTAAGTTAGCTACTAAAAATATCCCTGCAGATGCCATAGATAAGGTTCAGGTATTGAAAAATCATAGCGAAGTTGGTCAGTTAAGTAGGGTTACTGATAATGAAGATAATGTTGTTATTAATTTAAAGTTAAAAGAGGGTAAAAAGAATTTCTGGTTTGGAGAAGTAACAGCCGGATTAGGAATGGGAACTAGTAAAGAACGTTATATAGCACACCCTAAACTGTTTTATTATAATCCTAAGTATAGTGTGAATATAATTACCGATGTAAATAATATAGGAGAAGTTCCTTTTACAATGCGAGACTATTTTAAGTTTACTGGTGGTTTTAGAAGTTTAGGAGGTAGCAGTAATGGAACAAACTTCAATGTTGGTTCTAATGATATATCTTTTTTGACACTTCAGAATAATAGGGCTAAAGAGATAGAAACTAAGTTTGGAGCTGTAAACTTTAGTTATTCCCCAAAGAAAACATGGGATTTGAGTGGTTTTGCAATCTATTCAGGGAATAAAACAGATATTGAACAAATGACAAGTAGAACGTATTCAAACGCTACAATTGATAAAAATAACATACCGCCAGTCGCTGGTAAAATAATTGATACTGAAACTACTCAAGATGAAACGTCTCAAATAAGCGACTTAGGGTTGTTTAAATTAAGTTCTAGTTATAAGCCAAATTCAGCAAATCAATTTGACTACGATATTTTTGCAAAGGTTTCTGGGCAAGAACAAAAACAATCTACAATTTCAAATAGAACATACTTGAATGCGAACAACGAAATTGTTCCGATTAATCAAATTTCAACACAAAATCCATTTTCTTTAAATCAAAATCTTAATTACTATTATACTTTAAATGATAAAAATATTTTTGCTTTTGAAGCGCAGCATCTATGGCAAGATGAAGATCCTTTTTACAATGCTAAACTAGAACAATTGTCATTTGCTAATTTAATAGGGTTAAACTTATCAGCAAACCCATTTGATGTGATGCAAGAGAAAAGAATAAAAACAAATAAGTTTGATGCAAAATTAGATTATTACTATGTTTTAAATTCAAAAAGTAACATAAATCTAACTCTTGGAAGTACATTAAGTAATCAAAAATTTAACTCAGCTATTTTTGAAGTATTAAATGGAAATAAAAGTAAGGTAAATAAAACTGAATCGATGAATGATGTAGATTTTACTTTTAATGATTTGTATTTAGGGTTACATTATAAGTTTATTACAGGGATTTTTACCTTTAATCAAGGATTTACATTACATAATTATATGTCAAAAAATACTCAGTTAGGATCAATAGTTACTAATGATTTTACAAGGATTCTTCCTGATGCCTCAATAAAAGTAAATTTAAAAAAGTCTGAGACTTTACGTTTGCGTTATAGTATGGAAACTAGTTTTACCGATGTAAATCAATTAGCTCAAGGGTATGTATTTAATAATTACAATAGTTTATATTCAGGAAATAGAGAGTTAGAAAATTCATTATCACATAATATTAACCTAAGTTACTTTAGTTTTAATATGTTTAACTATACAAATGTTTTTGGATTTATTAATTATAATAAGAGAATTGATGCTATTAAATCAAATACTCAATTTCTAGGGGTTAACCAAGTTAGAACTTCTATAAATTCATTGTTCCCAGATGAAACAATTTCAGGAAGATTAAACTTTCAAAAGAGTTACAGAAAGTTTAAAATTACTTTAGGAGGAAATGTTTCATACGCTAAATTAAATAGTTTAATAACGAATAGGTTTAATAATGAGACTACAAACAGGTTAACAAAAACATTTACTCAAAGTTATAGAACTAAATTCAGTACAAATTTTAGATCTGCTCCAAATTTTGATGTAGGTTATAATGTTGCAATAAATAACTCCGATATAGGTGGAATAAAAAATATATTTACAACACATAGCCCGTATATGAATTTTGATGTGTTTTTTCTAAAAGAGTTTGGGTTTACTTCTAAGTATACATACAATCAGGTTGTTAGAGACGGTGAGACTATTGATAAGTACGGTTTTTTAAGAGCTGATTTAACGTATCAAAAGAAAAATAGTCAATGGGAATATAAAATTGGAGTTACTAATCTATTAAATTCAAAGAGTTTAAATCAGAATAGTAGTAATGATATTTTTATAAGTAATAGTTCGTATGTAATTCAACCGAGAATAGCCGTACTTAGTATTAAGTATAATTTATAGACAGATTATTTGAATAAATAAAGGCGAGTATTTTGTGCTCGCCTTTATATTTTATGATTATAAACTACTTAATTATTAATTTCTTGGTAGTTTGTGAACCGCCATTTTTAATTTGTAGTAAATACATACCACTATTAAAAGAATTAAATAATAATTCTTCAGAAAAGATTAAAGAAGGGGTAGAGTAGGTTTTAGATTCTACTAATCTTCCTCTAATATCAAATAATTTTACAGAAACTTGATCTTGTGTTTTTGTTTCAAAAGTTAACTTAAACCTCCCATTTGATGGGTTAGGAAATAAATTAAAATTATTAAATGAAACTTCATCAGTTGAAGCGGTTTCGTCAATTTTTATGTTATAATCTTCGGTTTCACCCCATTCCGTTTTATGGTCTGAGTCACAAGCTCCTTCTCCATAGTTGTTAGTAGGAGAATCATATTCAATTAAAACTCTCATCCTAGTGGTTCCAGCTGTAGCATTGTCAGGAACTTTAATGTTAAATGTGGCGGTATCCACATCTTCTACTTTGCTTCCTAAATCATATCTTTCAGTAACATTGTCAAATTTGTAATCTTGATTCCAGTCAATAAAAACATAACAATGGTCTTGATATCCACCAGTATCAAAAGTTACACTTATAGGGTAAGTTTCACCTTTTTTTACTGTAGTTGAAATGTCTGTGAAATCTTCATATCCGTCAATAGTGTCATTACCGGAGTTGTTATTAATTGTATTAAAAGTGACATTGGTTATATGCTCGGTGCCGCCAGATTCATCAGTGAACGTAGATGAACAATAAGAAGGAGCTAAAGTTGTAAAGACTGAAACATCTGAAAAAATACCATCACCACAGTCATTTTTAGGTTTAACTTTCCAATAGTATTTAGTACTACCTGTTAATGGTTGTTTTAACGAATAAAGATTTGTTGAAGTATTTGTATCTATAATTATGTTAGTAAAGCTGGCGTCGGTAGCCATTACCAAATTGTAGATGGATGCATTTGAGTCTTCCTCCCATGTTAGTGTAGGGGTTATGTCAATGCCAACACTATCGTTATTGGGTTGATTCGTGTTTATTTTAGAAAATGTTGAATCAAACACTGTTAAATTAACACTTGTATTTTGGACCAAAGAAGTTGAAGTACCAACGGCAGTTATATTATATTTTTTAGGGCTAGTTCCATTTAGTCCACCTATTGTCATAGTTATATCGCCACTTTTGTTAATTGTAGCAGGAGAAAATGAAACAGATGCACCACTAGGTAAATTTTTAGTACTGAAAGATACAGTTTCATTAAAACCATTTATGAAATCTAAATTTAGTGTATAATTTACAGTATCATTAGTATTGTTACAAATCGAATTGGTACTTGTAGTACTAGAAAAGACAAAAGTAGGTATGGTAGAAACAATTGTAAAGTTTGTAGAATTAACATTATAAAAAACATTTCCAATAGCTTCAACTAGTATTCTTGCTTTGTTAGTAGGGTTATTAGGAATTGAAATACTTTGAGATCCATCATTAGGAGTGCTTTCTATCAAAGTAATAGGGAAGGTAACTCCACCATCTAATGAAAGTTTAATGCGAACATTGGCACAATTAATTGGAGCTTGGTCAGTTGTAGATTTATTCCAAGTAATAGTTTGTGATGATCCAGAATCCCAAGTAACAGAACTACTAGGAGCAGTTACAGTAAAAGGATTTGCATCAGTAACTGTTATTTTAATATCATCTCTGGCACTTGCCCCACCTCCTGGGTTATTATCTCTAACTGTCAGTGAAAAATCCATTTCTCTAGCTACAGAGGGTAATACCTCCCATGGAGAAGTTGTTTTATTGATTACATTCTCCAATTTAGGGAAATATCTATCAGGAGAAGTTTTAGAAGGTAATGATCTAAATAATGGTTCAGCTGTGTTGGTTCCAACTGGTGGCATTATTGCAATTTCATTATTAATTTGTTCCCAGTTATAGGTTAAACTTGAAGTACCATCAGCGTCGGTAGCTATTCCTTTTAACACAAAAGGGGTAGATTTTGGTATACTAACATCAACACCAGCATTTGCTGTAGGAGGATTATTACCTGTATTGGTTGTTGTTGCACACGAGGCTGTTCTTTGAATTGTACTCCACATTTCAGCAATATTAACCGAATGAAAATGATCATCACTATTATCTTGTACATTAGGAAAACAAATACCAGCATACCCCATAATTGTAGAGCCACTTCCAGGTTCTACTGCAGTTGCAGTAGCTCTTTGACAGCTATTGTTTTGAGTATGATTAGCACCAAACTGATGTCCCATTTCATGGGCTACAAAATCTACATCATAGGGGTCTCCAATAGGTGCAGGACGACCTGTAACACCTTTTGCTTTTTCTCCAGATATACAAACTACTCCAAGACCAGCTAAGCCGTCACCACCAATACTAAATATATGACCAATATCATAATTAGCATTCCCTATTTTATTATCACATACAGATTGAACTTCATCAATCATTAAATTAGGGTTTCCATCAGTAATAGGGTCAGTTTCTTTGTCTAAAAAAATTACTTCATCATTGTTAGCGACAATAATCATTTTCACTGATAAATCTCTTTCATAAATCGAATTAATTCTTGTTATAGAGGTGTTCAAAGCAGATAAAACAGCTGTTTTTTTGACTTGTTCAGTAGCGGTAGTCGATACTCCTTGCCTACTTAAATGAAATTGAGCGTATTCTCCACTACAAGCTAAAGCTAATCTATAGGTTCTCAATTTGCCATCATTGGCGTTCCTTGCTGAGGTTTTAATAAAAGATAAAGGCTGTTTTTCTATCTCCTTAACTTTACATTCAAAATTATCTTCATTTTTATTTAAATGTTCTCTTCTATATGAAATGTAGGTTTTATTGTTTTTTGTGTGTGGATCGATATATTGTGTACTATATATACCAGAAGTTATCATAACGTGAACTCCATCTGAGCCAATACTTATTTTAGCAGTAGCTGAAGGATCATCAATACCTTTGGCAGAGTAAGATTTTATTGATGGAAATTTTTTTGCAAGGCCATCTTCAAAATTAGAAGATTCAGTTACTTGATATTTAGAGGTTTTACCATGAACGTTAGGGAGCTCTATAATATTTGAGTTATTCTTTGATCTAGAGTTTAGATGAGAAGAGAAACTAACTATGTCTAAAGAAAAAATATGATATTTTTTTGGGGAGTTTTTACGTTGATATTGTTCTGATTTACTTCTTTGGTGATCGGATTCAATTTTTTTCCAGTAATTTTGTGCATTAGAAATAGTAACTAATGACAACAAGAGTAATAAAAGGGTTATTTTTTTCATTTGTTATATTATTTAAAGTTTAGAAAAAATGAATTTCTTAATAGAAGATGGGGTTAAGTAACGAAAATATGAATAAAAACATACATGTAAAAGATTTGTTAATAAAAGATTACAAGGAAACTTGGGATTTACAAACACAATTATTAAACGAAATTGTTGCATTAAAAAGAGAAAGAAGGGGGGGGGCTGTTGATATAGTAACTCCAAATTATTTTCTATTTGTAGAGCATCCTCATGTATACACTCTAGGAAAATCTGGAGATTTTAATAATCTGTTATTAAATGAAAACCAATTAAAAGAAAAAGGGGCTACATTTTACAAGATTAATAGAGGTGGAGATATTACCTATCATGGTCCTGGTCAAATTGTAGGATACCCTATATTAGATTTGGAGAATTTTTTTACTGATATTCATAAATATTTACGATTATTGGAGGAGGCAATTATTTTAACATTAGCTGAATATGGTATTAAAAGTGAAAGGAGCAAGGGTGAAACTGGGGTGTGGATAGATGTAGGAACCCCATTTGCAAGAAAAATTTGTGCTATGGGAATACGAGCAAGTAGGTGGGTTACGATGCATGGTTTTGCACTTAATGTAAATGCTAACCTTGGCTATTTTGATAATATTATTCCATGCGGAATAAGAGGTAAAGCTGTTACTTCAATGGAAGTAGAACTTGGTAAAAAAGTTTCTGAAGAACTAGTAAAAGAAAAAATATTAAAACATTTTAAATTATTGTTTGAAGTTAAAGAGTTCATAAAATAAAAAAAGAGGTTGATTAACAACCTCTTTTTTTTAAAATTATAAATAATTATTATTTTTTAGCTTTAATATCAAATGATATTTCCATTAAGTCATTAATGAATTTATCCTTTAATGCAGCGTCAAATTTCTTTGAGCTGTAAGTAACACCAAACTCAGTTCTATCAACACTAAAAGTTTCACTTTTTAACGTAGCTGAATCACCGTCTTCAGATATAGTTACAGGAATAGTAATACTTTTAATAACATCTTTTAAAGTCAAATTACCTGTAACATGTAATTTTCCATCCTTTTTTTCTGAACTAGCTATTACAAATTTAGCAGTTGGGAATTTTTCAACATCAAAAAAATCAGAAGCTTTTAAATGACCTTCTAATTTTTCTTTATCATCTCTTGCTTCTATATCAGTACATGTAATGGTATTCATATCAATGGTAAACTCTCCAGCTTTTAATGTTCCATTTTCTATATCGAAAATTCCATTTTGGATTTTTAAAACACCATTGTGTGATCCAGTCGGTTTGTTTCCTTTCCAGGCTACAACAGATTCAACAATATTTGCTTTGTAAGAATTTATTACATTTTCTACTTTTTTAACATCTGCTACTTCTTCTCCTGTAGCTGCTTTTTTCTTATCATTTTTACATGAAACAACAGTTAATGCTATAAAAGCAATAGCTAAAATTGATTTTTTCATAATATTGGTTTTAATTATTGAATTTCTAATTTAGAACAAATGTAAATAAAAAATATTTTCCGTGGAGATTATTTTTTAGTTATTAATTTGTTAATTATATAAGATGCTGCTTGCAATCCAAATGCAGCGGGCATATAACTAATGGTACCATAAAAAGATTTTTTATAATTAGTTCCATCAGTAAGTTTTAAACTATTTGACCTTTGCATTTCTTCAGAGTATACGGCTCTTATGCCTTTGTCAATATTGTGTTCTTTTAAGCGTTTTCTTAAAACTCTGGCCATTGTACAGTGCTTAGTTTTACTAATATCTTTAATTTTAATTTTTGAAGCATCTAATTTTCCTCCAGCACCCATTGAGCTAATTAGTTTTACTTTTTTCCTTTTAGCAGCAATTATCAAATTAAGTTTAGGTGTTATGCTATCAATACAGTCTAATACATAATTATACTTACTATCTACAATTTCAAAAGCTCTTTCAGGTGAAAGAAATTCTTCAAATACGGTAAGTTCAATATCAGGATTAATATCTTGAAGTCTTTGAGCAACGGTTTTTGCTTTAGATTTACCTATTGTACTGTTTAGTGCTGGTAATTGTCTGTTAATATTTGTTTCATCAAATACATCACCATCAACAATTGTCATTTTTTGTACTCCAGCTCTTGCAATAAACTCGGCAGCAAATGAACCTACACCTCCTAAGCCAACAATTAAAATGTTTGCTTTTTTTATTTTTTCCAATCCTTCTTGTTGCACTAATAGTTCAGTGCGCTCTAACCAACTCATACAATAAATGTTCTATTAAAATTTTCTGTTATTCTCTGTTTAACTAAGGTTAAATCTTTCTCTTTTAGCTCAGCAAATTTATTATAAATGTTTTTAATAGATTCATTAGAGTCATCAGTTTCTAAAAATATGTATTCTTCAGGTATTCCTTTTATTGTATTCTGAAGTTTATTGTTTTTTAAAATGCTAGCACCAATTGAAATATTAATATTATTTTTTATTAAGTCAGTAGCTATTTGTTTATTTTTATTAAAACCATGTATAATCCATTGTTGCTTCGTTTTGTAAGCTTTTTTTAGATGAATAATATCGTTAAAAGCCTTTACACAATGAATAATTAAAGGTTTATTATATTTTTCTGATAACAAAACATGTTTCTTAAAAACACTTATTTGGAGGTCGTAGCTTGTACTCGATAATTTATCTAATCCACATTCACCAATTGCTAAACAATTTTTTACTTTAATTTTTTTTTCTACGTTTTTAAAATCTAATTCAAGGTTGCCTTTTGAAATATGCCAAGGATGAATACCTACAGAAAACGGAGAATTTTCAGGGGTACTGTTATTGGGGTAGGTATTTATTATCGATAAAGTTTTGGGAAACTGTTGGGGTGAGTGTGTATGAATATCAATAAAATTCATAAAATTACTTTTACTCTTTGTTTTTAGAATCTATAATGATAGTTACAGGTCCGTCATTCAGTAATTCAACTTTCATATCAGCTCCAAATTTTCCAGTTTGCACTTTTTTATTTAAGTCAGTTTCCACTTGCTTAATGAATGCTTCATACAAAGGAATTGCGATAGAAGGTTTGGCTGCTTTTATATAGCTTGGGCGATTTCCTTTTTTTGTAGAGGCATGTAAAGTGAATTGGCTAACAATAATAATATCTCCTTGGTTGTTTAGGATAGATTTATTCATAATACCTTCGTTATCATTAAAAATTCGAAGGTTGCATATTTTTTTTGACAGCCAGTTAATGTCGTCAGAAGTATCTTCATTAACTATACCTAACAAGATAAGAAGACCATTTTTAATATTGGCAACTTTTTCGTTATTAATAGTAACACTAGCTCTTGAAACTCTTTGTATTATTGCTTTCATTGATAATCTATTTCCAAATATCTGTTCGGTAACTTTCTTCTTCTCCTTCTAAAATTTGTAAGTAGCTTTTATAGCGAGACCATGAAACTTCATCGTTTTCTAAAGCTTCCTTTACAGCACATTTAGGTTCGTTAATATGGATACAGTTGTTAAATTTACAATTTTGTTTTAATGCGAAAAATTCAGGAAAATAATCACCTAGCTCGTATTTGTCTATATCAACAACTCCAAATCCTTTTATACCTGGAGTATCAATAATTCTAGCGTTAAAACTAAGGTCAAACATTTCAGCAAAAGTAGTCGTATGTTGGCCTTGTTTGTGTTGTTCAGATATTTCCTTTGTTTTCAAATTTAAATCAGGTTCAATAGCATTTACTAAAGTTGTTTTTCCAACTCCGGAGTGACCTGCGAACATGCTAACTTTGTCAAGCATTAACTCTTTTATTAGGTCTATATTTTTATTTTCTTTAGCAGATACTTCAATGCACTTATAGCCTATAGCTTCATATATATCTTTTAAATATAAGATTTCAGCTTTCTGATCTATTTGATAAGCATCTATTTTATTAAATACTAAAACAACATTTATTGAGTACGCTTCTGCAGTAACTAAAAAGCGATCTATAAAAGTAGTGAAGGTAGGAGGGTTATCTATTGTAATTAGTAAAAATACTTGATCAATATTTGCTGCAATTACGTGAGTTTGCTTTGACAAATTCACTGACTTTCTAACAATGTAATTGGTTCGCTCTTTAATTTCAGAAATTACACCAGTTTCATCATCTGTTTTAGCTTCTAAATCAAATTCAACAATGTCACCCACTGAGATAGGATTCGTACTTTTAATACCTTTCATCCTAAACTTTCCTTTAATTCTACATTTGTGTAAAGTTCCTTCAGATTTTACCCAATACCAACTTCCTGTAGATTTGTAAACCGTTCCAATCATACAACAAAGATGAGAATAAAAAATGAATGTAAATAAAGTTATTTTTGAAGTAAATCGTCTATTTTTTTAGTGATTGAGCCTTGTTCTCCGAGTCTAACAACCATAAATATAACTTCAGGAATTAGTCCAGGTTTTATAATTAATGATGTTTTGTCTGCAATTTTTTGATCTCTAGCTTTAATTATTATAGATTGGTTATCTTTTGAATTAGAGGAAAGTTTTACAGCGAAATTCCATGCGCCATCTCTAGCTAATTTCATGCTAAAATTAATTAAAAAACTGTCAATTTTATTAGTGAACTTTAGCACTTTTTTTAAAAAAGGCCAAATAGAGCTTAAGTTTTGTTCTATATTATTTACCAAAGAAGATAAAATTACATTTATTTTATCAAAATCATTTTTAAGGCTGTTTATTGATTTTCCCTCACAGACCTGGGCTGCAGCAATGCCTAAATCTAAATTTATATGTGCATTCATCCCCATTAGTAAGTGCTGTAAAACAATAGGCCAGTATTTTGTGGAAATATTAAATGTTTTTTCCCATGATTGACTTATCGATTTATTTTCTTTATGATTATAATATGCTGAAATATATCTTTTGGCAAAAATAACGTCTAATTTTTCCATTCGTTTTCCATCTTCAAAGAAGTTTTCTAAAATACCTTGTTTAACTTCTTTAGTTACTTTCAGGTATAGAGCAGCAAAGTAACCTAGAGTGCTTTCGTTTTTAATGGTATCTTCAATAATATTTTGTAATGTGTCAATTACATCATCAATAGTTTCAATTGGAGGCATTATGAATACAAGTTTGGTAGTGTTGAAATTACAAAAATTAGGATGAATAAAAAAGGTTGCTTTTTTGAGCAACCTTCCAGCATTTATTAACATTAAATAGATTTTATCCTTTAATGATTTTTTCTTGGTGATTGATACTTTCTTGGTGAATAGCTTTAAACATTTTTAAAACAAATTCTTCGCTCAGGCCTCTTCGCTCTCCTTCTAATATCATGTTGCCTAAAATTTCATTCCATCGTTTAGATTGAAGCACGGCTACATTCTTTTCCTTTTTTAATTCACCAATTTTATCAGCAATTGTCATTCTTTTTCCAAGCATGTCAATTAATTGATTGTCGGTAATATTTATTTGAGCTCTTAAATTATCAAGAGATTCTCTATAGGTTTGATCGGTAGTTGTTTCTTTTCTAACACGTAGGTCAATCATCATTTGCTTTAAAGTATTAGGAGTTACTTGCTGAGCAGCATCGCTCCAAGCATTGTCAGGGTCAATATGTGTTTCTATCATTAAACCATCAAAGTTTAAATCTAAAGCAGTTTGAGAAACATCAAAAACCATATCTCTTTTTCCGGTAATATGTGATGGGTCGCAGATTAAAGGTAAGTCTGGAAATCTGTGTTGGAATTCAATAGCTAATTGCCATTCAGGAATATTTCTATATTTTGATTTTTCATAGGTAGAAAAACCTCTATGGATAGCTCCTAGTTTTTTAATTCCAGCTGAGTATAATCGCTCTATTCCGCCTAACCACAAAGCTAAATCGGGATTAACAGGGTTTTTTACTAAAACTATTTTGTCGGTACCTTTCAATGCATCAGCAATTTCTTGCATAATAAACGGACTAACTGTTGAACGAGCACCGATCCAAAGTAAATCTATGTCATGTTCTAAGGCAAGTTTTACGTGAGCTGCATTAGCTACTTCGGTACAGGTTTTCATTCCTGTTTCTTCTTTTACTTTTTGTAGCCATTTCAAACCTAAAGCTCCTACGCCTTCAAAATTACCTGGTCTTGTTCTTGGTTTCCAAATTCCGGCACGGTAGTAGTTTACATCAGAATCTTTTAATTCATGTGCGATTTTTAAAACCTGATCTTCGGTTTCTGCACTACAAGGTTGTGCTATCACTAGAGGATGAGTAAGGTTCATATCATCCAACCATGTTTTTAGTTCTTTTGTATTTTCCATTTTATTAGTTGTTGTGGCTTTTAGTTTATGCCGTTTAAAATTTGTTTTATATGATTTGTGTTTTCCATTTCTTGATAAATTTCTGCAAAATTATCTTTAAGCATGAGTTCTTTAAACTGTTGTAGATTTTGAATGTATTCTTCTAAAGTTTCAATAACATTGGTTTTATTTTGTTCAAAAATTGGAGCCCACATTGCTGGTGAGCTTTTAGCCAAACGAACCGTTGAAGCAAATCCACTTCCAGCCATGTCAAAAATATCTCGTTCATTTTTTTCTTTTTCAATTACTGTTTTTCCAAGCATGAAAGAGCTTATATGTGACAAATGAGATACATAAGCAATATGTTTATCATGCGATTTGGGATCCATATAACGAATACGCATTCCAATTTTTGAGAAGATGTCTAATGCTTTTTCCTGAAGTTTAAAAGCAGTTTTTTCTACTTCACAAATAATATTTGTTTTGCCTCTGTATAGGTTTTTAAGAGCTGCTTTTGGGCCGGAAAATTCTGTACCTGCTATTGGGTGTGTGGCTAAAAAATTTCTTCTTTTAGGGTGGTTTTTTATGATTTCACAAACATCTTCTTTGGTGGAGCCTACATCCATGACTAAAGTATTGTCTGAAATTTCATCTAATACTTTCGGAGTTAATTTAAGAGAAGCGTCTACAGGTACTGAGATTATAACAATGTCGGCATTCTTTAAATCGTTAAACGTAGCTTTTTTCTGAATAATTCCAATTTTTAAAGCTTGGTTTAAATGCTCTTCATTTGTATCTATTCCGTAAATAATTACTTCATTAAGTTCATGTTGAATATCCAGTGCTAAACTTCCACCTATTAACCCTAATCCTATTACAAATACATTCATTTTAAAATCTAGTTATTGCTTCTTTAATCTTTTCTTCAGGAACACATAACGAAAATCGAATGTATCCCTCGCCTTGGCTTCCAAAAATAGTTCCTGGGGCAACAAAAATATGTTTGTTGTGTAGTAAATTATCTACTGTTTTTTCTGATTCTTGACCTTCAGGTAATTTAGCCCAGACAAACATTCCTGAAGTGTTTTTATCATAAGTGCAACCTAAAATATCAGCTATTTTGAAAATTAGTTTTTGTCGAGAATGGTATATTTTATTTTGTTCTTTAAACCATGTATTGTCTAATTCTAGTGCTTTTATAGCTCCTTTTTGAATACCATAAAACATACCAGAATCCATTTGAGTTTTTACTTTTAAAACTTCATTTAAAAAATGTTGACTACCAATTAATTTACCAACTCTCCAACCAGCCATATTGTATGATTTACTTAAAGAGTTTAATTCAAGGGCTATGTCTTTAGCTCCTTTAATTTGTAAAATACTTTTTGGAGTATCGTTTAATATGAAGCTATATGGATTGTCATTTACAATTATGATGTGATGTTTCTTTCCGAATTCAATTAATTGTTCATATGTTTTTGTTAATGCTTTCGTGCCTGTAGGCATATGCGGATAATTCACCCACATTAATTTTACATTAGTTAAGTCGAGTTTTTCTAACTCCTCGAAATTAGGTTGCCAATCATTTGCTGCGTCTAATTCGTAAAAAACTGATTTGGCTCCTACTAATTTGGTAACTGAACTGTAAGTAGGGTAACCCGGATTTGGAATTAAAACTTGATCATCCTGATTTAAAAATGCTAAAGAAATATGCATAATTCCCTCTTTGCTTCCCATTAAAGGTAGAATTTCGCTGTCAGGATTTATAATAACATTGTATTTGTTTTTATAAAAATTAGCAACAGCGCTTCTGAATTCAGGTAAGCCTTGGTAGCTTTGGTATTTATGAGCACCTACATCAGTTAGACTATCTTGAATTGCTTTTATTACAGTATTGGGCGGTTGTAAATCAGGACTACCGATGCCCATATTTATTATAGGATTTCCTTCAGATGCTAATTGTCTTACTTCTTTTAATTTTTTTGAGAAGTAGTATTCTTGTACAGTTTTTAATCTTTTTGCTGATTGGATCATTTTCTTCCGTTTTTATAAGCTCCTAAAACTTTAAATTCTTCTGCCATTATTTCTATAATTGCAATTGCTTTTTCATAATCTTTATAACTATCAAAGGTTACATCAACAAAGAATGAATATTTCCAAGGTGATTCTATAACCGGAAGCGACTGTATTTTTGTTAAATTCATTTTACAATCACTTAATACGTTTAGGATGGTTGCTAAACTTCCTCTTTTATGATCTAGTTGAAACTTGAAAGAAGCTTTGTTTATTTGGTCAATACCATTGTTTGGTTTTTCAGTTTGGATAATTACAAACCTTGTAGAGTTGTCTTTCATGGTTTGTATCTCATCTTCTAAAACCTCTAAACCAAAAATTTCAGCAGCTAATTTAGGAGCAATTGCAGCAACACCCTTTAATTGTTTTTTAGCAATACGCTTAGCAACTTCAGCAGTATCTACATCTTCAACTAATCTTATATTAGGATGTTTTTTAAAAAACTCCTTACATTGTAACAAAGCCATTGGATGAGAGCATACTTCTTTAATTTCCTCAATTTTTTGACCAGGCAAAGCCATTAAATGATGATGGATGTTTAAGTATTCTTCCCCGCTAATATGTAAATTGTTAGAGTCTATTAAAGCGTAATTAGGTATGATAGAACCTGCAATTGTGTTTTCTATAGCCATAACAGCTTTTTCAGATGTTTTATTTAATAAACACTCCACAAGTTTGTCAAAAGATAAACATTCTTCTAACTGAACATTTTCCCCGTAAAAATCTCGAGCTACTTTATGATGATTAGAACCTTCGGCTCCTTGAATGGCTATTTTTTTCATTTTAGTGTAAAAAAAAAGCCTCGATGTTATCGAGACTTTATGGTTATAATATTTTTTTGTTAGTTAAATATATGGTATAAAGTCTCTGCTCTTACTAAAATAGTAAAAGAAAAAAAAGAAACCTTGCCATACATTTTGTAACATTCTTTGTGTTTTATTTTGTACGTCACAAATCTTAGAAATTAATTTTACATAACCAAACTTTTTTTCAAAAAAAAACCTTCTCAATAAAAATTGAGAAGGTTTTGCGGTCTGGACGGGACTCGAACCCGCGACCCCATGCGTGACAGGCATGTATTCTAACCAGCTGAACTACCAGACCGTTGCTTAAAGCGATTGCAAATATAGAATTACTTCTGAAATTTACAAGTATTTTATAAAGAACATCTCTTTTTAAGTAAGAGAAACTTTTCGCGGTCTGGACGGGACTCGAACCCGCGACCCCATGCGTGACAGGCATGTATTCTAACCAGCTGAACTACCAGACCGTTGCGTTAAGCGGATGCAAATATATAACTTTATTTTAATTAAAAAAGGAATAATCTATAAAATTTTTTGACGGCTAATGAGATATGACATAAGTATATCATTATAGCCTTCATGTATGTTTACAGGGATATAATCTATTTTGTATTGTAAGCATTTGTTTTTTAGTTTTTTAAAAAAAACATTGGTTAATTCAGTATACTTTTGTTGAACGTTTTCAGCGTATAAATTTATTTCTTCCCCAGTTTCAACATCAATAAATTTTTTAGGTGAATTTCCAAAATTGAATGAAAATTCTAACTCTTTATCGTAGGTGTGAAATAAAATAACTTCGTGTTTATTATGTTTTAAATGCCTAAGAGCATCAAAAAGTTCCTCATTATCTTTAGTTACTTGAAACATGTCAGTAAACAAAAAAATTAAAGATCTTCTATGAATTTTTTCTGCTATCTCATGTAAATATTCGTAAGTTTTGGTAGAAGCTTTTGATTTTGAGATGATTGTTTTTTCTAATTGATTTAAAATCATTTTTCTATGTCGTTCACTTCCTTTTTCAGGAGCATAGTATTCATATTTATCAGAATAGATGCTTAACCCTACTGCATCACGTTGTTTTTTTAAAATTTCCATTAAACATGCTGAAGCAACTGCTGAAAAACCTACCTTATTAAGGTTACCGATAGTTTGTTTATCAATAATTGGGTAGTGCATAGATGCTGAATTATCTATAATGATATGACATCTTAAATTTGTTTCTTCTTCATATTTTTTAGTGTATAGTTTTTCTGTTTTTGCAAAAAGTTTCCAATCTATATGCCGAGTGCTTTCTCCTTTATTGTATAATTTATGTTCAGAGAATTCTACAGAAAAACCATGAAAAGGACTTTTATGCATTCCTGTTATAAAGCCTTCTACTACTTGCCTAGCATGTAGCTCAAGGTTTTTTATTTCTGAAGAAAGAGAGTTGTTTAAATCAATCATAGCTATCGAAAATACTAAAAAGACTTGATATAAACCAAAAAAATCTTATTTGATAGAATTTGTTTTCTTGTATACAAAGAGAAGCTACAATCGGTTTTTTACTGAATTTTATTAGGGGTTTGCATTAGTTAAAGATACTGGTTATTGGGTGTTTTATTTTTTTTGTACAAATAGCATCTTGCGCCCTCAAAATAATTTAAATCGTAATAATGAAAAAAAAATACTTTTTCGTACCACTGTTTTTTAATTTATATATGTTGTGTGCGCAAAACGTAAAAGTTTTAGGTGTAAATTTTAATGAGAATTTATTAGCTAATTCAGAAGTGAAAATTAACAGAGTTAATGATATTCAAAATGTTGAAAATTTTTCTTTTCATGATACTACTTATGAAGAGAATAAAAAGTTAAATAAGTATACTTATATTAAGTTGTTTAGGTTTATAAATGGTTCTTGGGATTCTAATAATAAATTGAAATTCCTAGATTATTGTAAAGAGATAAAAAATAGTGCAAATGCTGAGTTTGTAATGTGCTCAGCTAATTTTAAGTGTTGTAGTAAAAATAACACTAGTCTGGGTTTATCAGAAAGCATACATTTAAAAGGAGGAGTAGAATTTCATAATAATAAACTAGAACATACTTTCCTATCTATGAGTTTTAGATTTTGGTAGTAGGTATACTTAAACAAGATGTTGTTTTTTTATTTTAAGTCAACGAAGGATGAAGTATTTTTAATGTCAGTTATTCTTGTATATAACATGTTTTTTATTGCACAGTGTTATTTAATTTAATCATAGGTGTATAGAATATTTAAATATTTGATAAAACAGTTAGTTTTTATTTGGAATTATTTTTTAGCGAATAACAGTACGTTTTATAGTCAGTTCAACTCCTGATTTTTATCAGGGTTTTTGCTTAGGTTTATTTAATGGTTATTGGGTATTTTTTTTTATTTGGATAAATCCCAACTTGCGCCCTTAAAATAATTTAAACCGCTTAACAATGAAAAAAAATTACTTTTTCTTTTTCTTATTACTTAATTTGGGTGTTTTGTGTGCGCAAAACGTAAATATTCCTGATAATAATTTTAAAACCTATTTATTATCCAATTCAGAAATTAATACAAATGGAGATTCTGAAATTCAGATTACTGAAGCAAATAATTTCTGTGGTGTTATTTATTGCCAAAATAAAAAAATTAAAGACCTTACTGGTATTGAGTTCTTTACTAATTTAAGTGAAATTTGGTGTTATAACAATGATTTAACTAGTTTAGACTTATCAAAAAACACTGCATTAACAGGTTTGTTCTGTTATGATAACAAACTTGAAAGTATTAATGTTACCAATAACATTTTACTAACTGATTTGTACTGTTATAACAATAGAATAACAAGTCTAAATGTTTCTAAAAATGAAAAACTAGTGTATTTATATTGTGATAACAACAATATAAAAGAGCTTGATATATCTGGAGCAAAGTCATTAGAAATGCTTTATTGTTATGACAACAAACTAACATCAATTAATGCTTCTAATAATGCAAAATTAAAATATCTTTATTGTTACAATAACAGTATTAAGAATCTTAATGTGTCTGGAGCAAAATCACTAGAGTTATTATATTGTTATAATAATAAAATTGGAAATTTAAATGTAACTAATAATTCACTATTAACAGATTTATATTGTTATAATAATGAATTAGTAGAATTGAATGTTAAAGGGGCAAAATCTTTAGAATTACTATACTGTTATAATAACAATATAAAAACTTTAGATGTTTCTAAGAATGCAGTCTTAACAGATTTGTATTGTTACGATAATAAATTGTCTAGATTGGATGTTGCTGGAGCAAAATCTTTAACTCTGTTGTATTGTTATAACAATAATTTAAGACAACTAAATGTTTCTGAGAACTCAGCTTTAACAGATTTATTTTGTTACAATAATGATTTATACAGTTTGAATATTAAGAATGGTTCAAATCACATGTTATCATCTTTTAGTACAACTGGTAATCCGAATCTTGCATGCATTATTGTAGATAGTGTTTATTATGCTGAGAGTGAAGGATGTTGGTGGAAAGATTGTAATGCTTTTTATAGTGTAAGATGTTATGGTTGTGATGATTCAACTTCTAGTTTAAGTTTTGATAATATCAAAGTTGGACCAAATCCTGTTAAAGAAGTTTTACAAGTTAAATCAAATACTAAGGATATCGAAAATGTTCAATTATTAAGTTTTTCTGGAGATAAAATTTTAGAAACTAAAAATGAAAGAATTGACCTTTCGTCTTTAAGAAAAGGAATGTATTTGGTAAGAATACAATTAAAAAATAACAAATCAGTTATAAAACGAGTAGTAAAAAATTAAGACTATTGTAAAAAATAGTTCTTTGAATAAATAAATAGTAAAATAAAACCTCCATCAATTGATGGAGGTTTTTTTGTGAAATCTGTTAATTCTGTTTGTTAATATGTTGCACTCTTTCCATTGTGTCAATTACCATTCGTAATTTTTTTAAAAGCACTGGATTGTATTTAGGGTTTTCATTTAAAAAAGCTTGAACTACTAAATGTGCTTCTTTTGAGGTATAATTTCCAACTGAGCTAGTTAACCATCTTTTCGGAAAAAATATATCACCAGTTAATTGAATTTCCTCTAAAAGGTGTAAACATGTTTTTAAATGTTTGATTGAATTTTTTTGCCTAAGCGGGTGATGAATGTTTCCTAAAGCTGTAGTAACCCATGATTCTTTTTCTCTATTTTTAGCGTCTTTTAAAGAACGCATAAAATCATCGCGAGTCTTTTCATTTGAAGAGAGTGAAGGAAGTAACCAAGCAAAACGTTCTTTTTTATCTTTATTAGTGATGTTTTCAAGTTGTTTTGCTAGAATTTTATCAGATTCTGGATGTTCATATATCGCTAGTTTCATAGCTAAATTTGTTAAATCACTTTCATTTAGTGTAAAGTTTTTAGCTAAAACTTTTTTACTCCATAATCCATATAAAATTTCAGTCCCAGTTTTTTGATAAGCAACATTAGTAAGCAAATTATAAAGAGTTTTATGTATGTTTTTTGAATTTGATTTTGATAATTCAGTAGTAATTATTTTGGTTAAACTAATACCTGTTTCTTTACGTTCATTTTTAGTTAAAAATTTCCAAAAAATAGTATTAATACTATTGGTAATATAGTTAAGTATTAGTTCGTTTTTTTCTGAACTTAACCCGGCTAAAAAGGAATTCAGGGCTTTTTTTACAGGAGTTTTTCCAGATAGCATATTTTCAAATAAATTAATATAAGTATGTCCCCTAGCAATATCATTTTTAATTAAAAAAACTGCATCATTGTTAAAAGGAAAAACACCATAACCAAAACCATTATAGTTATATATTATTTCTTGAGGTTTAGGAAGTCCGATAGCTTCATTTATTGAAATTGATTGCTCATTTAAATTGCAAGAAACTATTTTTACTTCATTTGGATATACTAAACCAATAGAGAAAGATTGCTCCCAAATATTGGTAGAACCGTCTTCGGCCTTTTGTTGAATGATAAATGAATCGATGTTTCCATTCTTATACGTAATTGTATCAGATATAACAGGACGACCTGATGAATTTACCCAAATAGTACTCCATTTAGTAATATTTTTAGTGGAGTTTTTATCAAAAATAGCAACAAGTTCATTCCAGTCTGCATTGTTATTTGCATAGGTAGTAATATATTCTTGTATCCCTTTTTGAAAGCTATCTTTACCTACTAATAGCTCTAATTGACGCATCATAATAGGAGCCTTGTTGTATATGATTCGTCCGTATAATGAACCTGCATTTTTTAAATTATCTAAATGCTGACGTATAGGGTTGGTCCTTTTGTTCTATCTTCAGAGTATGCGCTAGGGTAATGAGACATCATAAAATTTAGATCATGATTTACCTCAGGAAAAACTGGATTCATAATTTTGTCAGCCATAAAATTCGCAAATACTTCTTTCATCCAAACATCATCAAACCAACGCATGGTTACTAAGTTACCAAACCACATATGAGAAGTTTCATGTGCTATTAACTTTGCTCGACGTAGTTTGTGTGTTTGAGTAGCATTTTCATCTAAAAAAAGTAGGTTTTCTCTATACTGAATAGCTCCAGTATGTTCCATGCCACCATATTGAAAAGGAGGGATGGTAGCAAAATCCATTTTTTGAAAAGGAAAACTATAGTTGGTGTACTTTTCTAAAAAATTTAATGAGTTTTGATGAATAGAGAAAATAGCATTTAAACTTTTATTTTTTTTATTAGAATCGGTTTCCCTATATAAAAGACGCATAGGAAATGCCCCAGGGTTTTTAATCTCTTCATTAAACTTACCAGCAATAAATGAAAATAAATAGGTGCTCATTTTATCTGTTTGTCTAAAATGGTGCTCTACAAAATCACCTTTTAGGATTGTATTCTTCTCAAAAGCACCACACAGTACTTTCCAGTCTTTGGGGGCAGTAATTTTTAAATTGTAGTTGGCTTTAATATCTGGCTGATCAAAGCAAGGGAATAAAGTGCTAGCTCTATCTGGTACTAAAAGGGTATATAAATACTCTTCATTTCTATTTAAAGAAAGTTCTCCCGCATTAAATTCAATGACTATATTATTTATTCCAGTTTTTAAAAGGGATTTATTTATAAGTATATGCTCATCTTTATGTTGAATACTACTAGAAGTATTATTAACTATTATTGATTTTAAATGAGCTGTTTTTTCATTAAAATCTAAAATTAAATCGTTTTTTGTATTGATTATATTGAGTGATAAAGAAAGTTTAGCGGGTATTTTCTCTTCTTCATTAGAGGGTATATGAAAAGTTAAATCATAAATGACATCTTTTATTTGTTTGTTTCTAAGTTGTGCCAAGCTCAAAGAAATACCTTTTTCGATGTTTTTTGTAGTTAGTTGTTGTTCTTTTTTACAAGAAAAAAAGAATATCAATAAACTTAAAGTAATGATATATTTATTCATAATTTAAGAAAAGGAGTTAGTATGAAGTTGTTTGTTTAAAAGGTAAAAATAAAAAAGGTTTAGCAATTGCTAAACCTTTTTTATTGTGTAATTAATAAAATGAACGACTATAAGTTAGCGTCAATTTTATCTGTATATGTTTTTTTTGGAGCTGCACCTACTTGTTTGTCAACCACTTCCCCGTTTTTAAAAATTAATACAGTAGGGATGTTTCTTACCCCATATTTGGCAGCAAACTCTTGGTTAGCGTCAACGTCAACTTTACCAACAACTGCTTTTCCTGCGTATTCACCGCTTATTTCATCAACAATAGGAGAAACCATTCTACATGGCTCACACCAAGCTGCCCAAAAATCAACTAATACTGGTTTGTCTGATTTTAATACTACTTCTTCAAAAGAAGCATCTGTAATTTCTAATGCCATTCTATTATATTTTTAATTTAGAGGTTATTATTTTTAGTTAACTGCCACAAATGTAAACAAATATTTTACCATTTCAATTTTAAGAAAATTAGTTTTTATTATCATGGCATCAATAGTTTTTATTACTACTTTGTTTTTTAGTATATAAAATAATCTTTATTTTTGTTAGATAATAATTAGAGGAGAAATTTGTTCTGATTGCAACCTCATTAAAAAATGCTAAAGCAGTATACACTACTTCTTTTTGCAGCAATCTAAACAAACTTTTTTCAATCAAAATAAAAAAGAATAAAATTATGCCATATTTTTTTACCTCTGAAAGTGTTTCAGAAGGACATCCTGATAAAGTAGCTGACCAAATTTCTGATGCTTTAATAGATAATTTTTTAGCTTTTGATCCTGAATCTAAAGTGGCTTGTGAGACATTAGTTACAACAGGACAGGTGGTGTTAGCTGGAGAAGTAAAGTCGAACACGTATTTAGATGTTCAAAAAATAGCTAGAGATGTAATAAATAAAATAGGATACACTAAAGGTGAGTATATGTTTGATGGAAACTCATGTGGAGTTTTATCAGCAATTCATGAACAATCTGATGATATTAATAGAGGTGTTGATAGAGCTAGTAAAGAAGAGCAAGGGGCTGGAGATCAAGGTATGATGTTTGGATATGCTACTAAAGAAACTGAAAACTATATGCCTTTAGCCTTAGATTTATCTCACTTAATTTTAAAGGAATTAGCAGTTTTACGTAGAGAAAATGATGCTATAGCTTATTTACGTCCAGATGCAAAAAGTCAGGTAACTATTGAGTATTCTGATGATAATATACCACAACGCATTGAAGCGATTGTTGTTTCTACGCAGCATGATGATTTTGCTGATGATGAGGAAATGCTAGCAAAAATTAGAAAAGATATTGTTGAGATTTTAATTCCTAGAGTTAAAGCTCAATTAGCACCAAACATTCAAGCTTTATTTAATGATGATATTAAATATCATATAAACCCAACAGGGAAGTTTGTAATTGGAGGCCCGCATGGTGATACTGGACTAACAGGTCGTAAGATTATTGTAGATACTTATGGAGGAAAAGGAGCCCATGGAGGTGGAGCTTTTTCAGGAAAAGATCCTAGTAAAGTAGATAGGTCTGCAGCGTATGCTACACGACATATTGCTAAAAATTTAGTTGCTGCTGGTGTGGCCGATGAAGTTTTAGTTCAAGTTTCATATGCAATTGGAGTTGTAGAGCCAATGGGGGTTTTTGTAGATACATATGGTACTTCAAAGGTTGATTTAAATGATGGTGAAGTAGCTAAAAAAGTTTCAGAGATTTTTGATATGCGTCCACATGCCATTGAATCTAGATTAAAATTGCGTACACCCATGTATAGTGAAACTGCTGCTTATGGTCATATGGGGCGTTTAAATGAAGTGGTATCTAAAAGTTTTACTCAACCAAATGGAGAAAGTAAAACAATGGATGTAGAATTGTTTACATGGGAAAAATTAGATTATGTAGCTAAAGTTAAAGAGAGTTTTAACTTATAAGAATTTTTTAATTTAAATTATATAATGAGCCTCAGTATTTTCTGAGGCTTTTTTGTTGGTACTTTTAATGAAGTGTAATAAGAAAATTTCCTTTTTTAGAGAGATTTCTTCGTTGTATGTTTTTTACAATAAAATTTTGAACTTTTACGGAAAATCACATTAATTTCTGCGGTTATCACCTTTTTAATAAGCAGTGTTATAAATAAATTTGTTTGTATCTAACACTATTATTATGGAAGAGGTAGTTTTTAAAGCATTATTATTTAATACAAAGTTTACTAGAATCGAAAATTTTATTCAAGATGTAATTGATAACAATAACGATATTGAAATTACATATGAAGATGTTAAAGAGTCTATTTTGAAGTTAATTTTATATAGGTTTATAAAAGTAGATAATAGTTTATCACAAGAAAATTGTATTTTAAAAGGAGATAATTTTTACGAAGCAAAAAGATTAGGTGGTGTTAATTCTTGGTTGGAGAAAAAACGAGCAATAGCATAAAATGTGGGTAGCTGAGTAACTATTAAATAAAATATCTTAAACGAGTTTGTTAATCGTAAGTTAAAATTTTTAATTGAATAGATATGCTAATTTCATTCTTTGTTCCGGTTAAAAGTAATAATTATTAAATTTTTCGTTCAACTACATAATTAATCATTTGTAATAAAGAATCTTTATATATAGAATCTGGGTAGTTTTTAAGAATCGCTAATGCTTTATTTTTGTAGTCGTGCATTTTTTTAGTAGTGTATTCTAAACCGCCATTGTTTTTTACGAAAGTAATTACTTCTTTAACTCGTTTTTTATTCTTGTTATGCTTTTTAACAGAGTTAATTAACCAAGATTTTTCATTACTAGTACAATTGTTTAGTGAATAAATTAAAGGTAATGTCATTTTTTGTTCCTTAATATCAATACCTGTTGGTTTTCCTATTTTATCTTCAGTATAGTCAAATAAATCATCCTTAATTTGAAAAGCAATGCCAATATACTCACCAAATTTACGCATTTGTTGTACTGTTTCATTTTTAACACCAACAGAGGCAGCACCAATACCACAACAAGCAGCGATTAATGTAGCGGTTTTTTGACGTATGATTTCAAAATAAACTTCTTCAGTAATGTCTAGTTTACGAGCTTTTTCAATCTGTAATAATTCCCCCTCACTCATTTCACGTACAGCAATAGAAATAAGCTTTAAAATATCGAAATCTTCATTATCAATTGAGAGAAGTAGTCCTTTAGAAAGTAAAAAGTCACCAACCAAAACAGCAATTTTATTTTTCCATAAAGCATTAATAGAAAAGAAACCTCTTCGACGATTACTGTCATCAACTACGTCATCATGAACTAGAGTAGCGGTATGGATTAATTCTACTACTGAGGCGCCGCGATAGGTCCGTTCATCAAAACCACCGTCAGAAACCATTTTGGCAACTAAAAAAATAAACATTGGACGCATTTGTTTTCCTTTGCGACGAACGATATAATAAGTAATACGATTTAATAATGGAACTTTTGATAACATGGCGTCTTTGAACTTTGTTTCAAAGAGTTCCATTTCTTTTGCTATAGGAATTTTTATTTGCTCTACTGGCTTCATAATAGTAAACAAAAGTAAGAATAAATTAGGGATTCTCTGTGTTTGAAATATAAACAATATAACCGTGAAACTTTTCTTGCTATTTTGATTTCAGTGTAAATATTAATAGTATTTTCTGATGATTTTTTTAGGGGGCTATAGAGATGAGGTAATCATAAATAGGAAATAAAAAACCGAAATAATATTTGTTTAAAAATTAAAAAAGAATGATTAGTATAGTAATCATAAGTAGCGCTCTATAATAGAGCCTTGTAATAAATTTACAGCCTAATAAAATAGCAAAAATGATTCCTGTTTTTGCTTGTTAAATTTGAATTAGTAGTACGTTATTAAAAATAAGTTACGATTTGTTAGCCAATTGTCCACAAGCAGCATCAATATCCTTTCCTCTTGAACGTCTAACATTAACTACAATATCATTCATTTCTAGATTTGAAATATAATTGTTTAAAGCTCTTTCAGAAGCTTGTTGAAATTCACCGTCATCAATTGGATTGTATTCAATCAAGTTAACTTTACAGGGTACATGTTTACAAAATTTAACTAAGGCATCGATGTCTTCTTTTTTATCATTAATTCCATTCCAAACTACATATTCGTAGGTTATTTTTCTATTGGTTTTTTCATACCAATATTCTAAAGATTCTCTTAAATCTTTTAAAGGAAAAATATTATTGAAAGGCATAATTGAGGTTCTTACTTCATCGATAGCAGAGTGTAATGATACAGCTAAATTGAAACGGACTTCATCATCAGCCATTTTTTTTATGATCTTTGGAACTCCAGAAGTAGAAACTGTTATTCTTCTTGCAGCCATTCCTAGCCCTTCAGGTGAGGTGATTTTATCTATAGCTTTAATGACATTTTTATAATTCATTAAAGGTTCTCCCATACCCATAAATACAATGTTTGATAATTTATGGTTATGATATAATCTACTTTGTTTATCAATTGCGGCTACTTGGTCATAAATTTCATCAGGATTTAAGTTTCGCATACGTTTTAAACGAGCAGTAGCGCAAAATTTACAATCTAAGCTACATCCAACCTGGCTAGAAACGCAAGCAGTAGTTCTTTTTTCAGTAGGAATTAAGACAGACTCAACAACTAAACCATCATGTAGTTTTATAGCGTTTTTAATAGTGCCGTCTTTACTACGTTGCATGGTGTCAACCAAAATATGATTAATAACAAAGTTATCATCTAACATTTTACGTGTTTCTTTAGATAAATTAGTCATATCATCAAAAGAGTGGGCTACTTTATGCCATAACCATTCATACACTTGGTTACCACGAAAAGCTTTATCGTGATTTTTTACAAAAAAATCACGTAATTGTTCTTTAGTTAATGCGCGTATGTCTTTTTTCTTACTCAAACCTATTAGATTGAAAAATGATTATTATAATTAAGTTGCAAAGTTAGTGTAAATGGATGAATTGTGAAGCCATAAAAAAAGCTGCCCATTACGACAGCTTTTTATGAATAGTATGTGTTAATTTTTATTGCTTAATAAAACGTTTGATACCTGATTTGTTAGTATTTGTGTAAATTTTTGCTAAATAAATACCACTGTTAAGTTTACTAACATCAACTTGTCCATTAATAGCTGTTCCTATTTTTACTCCATGCACTGTATAAATATCAATTTTTTCAATGGTATGATCTATCTGAATTGTAATTAGGTTGTTCGCAGGATTAGGGTATAGCTGAATGTTTTGTAGACTAAATTTTTTAATAGAATTAGTAACACAGTTTTCATCATAAGAAGCAGTTTCATCTTTAAAAGTATTCCAATTAGTATTGCTAAAGTCGGTATTATCTACTTGAATACATGTTAATTCAGGGTTGTTTTTAAAGGTAGTGTCCATTAAAAAGTCACTATTATTACCGTTTTTCAAGTTTAAGCTATTCAGTTTATTATTGTCAGCTGTTATAAAGTTTACTACTTTATTTAGGCTAACATCTAAAGAAGTTAATTGATTATTGTCTACTTGAACGCTAGTTAATTTGTTGTTAGTAGATAGCTCTAAAGAAGTTAATTGATTGTTAGCTGCAAAAATACTAGTTAATTCAGTGTTTTTAGAAAGATCCAAAGTTTTTAGTTGATTACTGTCTAGATTTAATGTATTTAACCGTGTACTTTTGGTAAGATCAATACTAGTTAAATTATTACGATTTGCATATAGAAGTCCCAATTCTATAAAATCTTGAATCCCTGTTAAGTCACGAATGCTCTTGTCTTGAATGTATAGGTAAGTTACTTTATCAATATTAGCAGTAGGTACATAATCATCTAAGGCACCAGAATCATAACCTAAGTCAATTAAAGCTTGTTCAAAGTTGTCATCAGGCACGTACGTTAACCCTGAATCACAATTTTCACTAAAATAGGCAGTTTCATCTTTAAAAGTATTCCAATTAGCATTGCTAAAGTCGGTATTATCTACTTGAATACACGTTAATTCAGGATTGTTTTTAAAGGTAGTGTCCATTAAAAAGTCACTATTATTACCGTTTTGCAAGTTTAAGTTATTCAGTTTATTATTGCCAGCTGTTATAAAGTTTACTACTTTATTTAGGCTAACATCTAAAGAAGTTAATTGATTATTGTCTACTTGAACGCTAGTTAATTTGTTGTTAGTAGATAGCTCTAAAGAAGTTAATTGATTGTTAGCAGCAAAGATACTAGTCAATTCAGTGTTTTTAGAAACATCCAAAGTTTTTAGTTGATTACTGTCTAGATTTAATGTATTTAATCGTGTATTTTTGGTAAGATCAATACTAGTTAAATTATTACGATTTGCATATAGAAGTCCCAATTCTATAAAATCTTGAATACCTGTTAAATCACGAATGCTCTTGCCTTGAATGTATAGGTAAGTTACTTTATCAATGTTAGCAGTAGGTACATAATCATCTAAGGCACCAGAATCATAACCTAAATCAATTAAAGCTTGTTCAAAGTTGTCATCAGGCACGTACGTTAACCCTGAATCACAATTTTCACTAAAATAGGCAGTTTCATCTTTAAAAGTATCCCAATTAGCATTGCTAAAGTCTGAATTATCTACTTGAATACACGTTAATTCAGGATTGTTTTTAAAGGTAGTGTCCATTAAAAAGTCACTATTATTACCGTTTTGCAAGTTTAAGTTATTCAGTTTATTATTGCCAGCTGTTATAAAGTTTACTATTTTATTTAGGCTAACATCTAAAGAAGTTAATTGATTATTGTCTACTTGAATGCTAGTTAATTTGTTGTTAGTAGATAGCTCTAAAGAAGTTAATTGATTGTTAGCAGCAAAGATACTAGTCAATTCAGTGTTTTTAGAAACATCCAAAGTTTTTAGTTGATTACTGTCTAGATTTAATGTATTTAATCGTGTATTTTTGGTAAGATCAATACTAGTTAAATTATTACGATTTGCATATAGAAGTCCCAATTCTATAAAATCTTGAATACCTGTTAAATCACTAATGCTCTTGCCTTGAATGTATAGGTAAGTTACTTTGTCAATGTTAGCAGTAGGTACATAATTATCTAAGGCACCAGAATCATAACCTAAATCAATTAAAGCTTGTTCAAAGTTATCATCAGGAACATAGGTTGCATCATTAGAAGAACAAGTTTCACTATATTTAGCAGTATTATCTTTTAAATCGTCCCAATTGGTATCACTGTAGTCTTTATTATCTACTTCAATACAGGTTAGATCAGGGTTATTGGTAGCATTAAAAGTACTTAGTTTAGTGTTTTTTCCGTTCCTTAGGTTTAAAAAAGTAAGCTGGTTGTTTTTAACTTCAAGTGTTTTTAGTTTGCTGTTTTGAGAAACATCTAAACTAGTTAGCTTGTTATTATTGCAGATTAAATGTGTTAACTGTGTATTATTAGAAACATTTAAAGAAGTTATGTTGCTATTATTTAATGAAATTAATTTTAAATTAGGGTTGTTATTTGTGTTTAAGTCGTCAAGGTTGCTAACATACAGTTGACTCAAAGCTGAATTGTTAGAAATCTGAATAGTGACAAATTGATTATTGTATACATTTAGCCACGTTATTAACGGATTATTAGAAATATCTAAACTGGTTAGTTCGTTATTATGTAGTGTTAATTTTTCTAGATTAGTATTTTTGGAAAGGTTAATGTTTTTGAGTTTGTTGTATGGTGCACTCAGGTTTTTTAAAGCAGCGAAATCTTGAATACCGGTAAGGTCTTTAATGTTTTTACTGTTAATAGTTAAGTTGGTTAAGGATTTAATATTAGCAGTAGGTACATAATCATCTAACGTACCAGAATCATAACCTAAATCAATTAAAGCTTGTTCAAAGTTATCATCAGGAATGTAAGTATTTTGAGAGAGCACAATGCTGCAAGTAAATAGTAATAATAAAGTAAATTTTCTCATCATTTTCATTGTTTTTATATATTTGGTTTTCAGAGGTATTTACAAACAATAGAGCATGGCAATTTATAGGTAGTAAAAACTATATAAATGAACAAAACATACTCATTGTAAGGAGTACAAAGTTTAGATTGATAATAGAATTAATTAGAAATGAGCTTAAAGAAAGCTTTTTTTAAATTGTAAGTTTAGAGTGTGATTTTTTAAGCATAGTAATTTTATAAGGTTATTAATTTTTTTTTCTTTCAGACATTAAAAGTAATTTTTTTTTTGAAATATGAAAACTAATAGTAGTAAAAATCTATCAACAATAATTAAAATTTAGAAGAGTAGACTTGAATTTTAATGAAGAGGATTTAAGCTAAAATTAGATTAAAAAAAAGCTCCATTTTATAATGGAGCTTTAAAAGGTTATTTTGTTATGCTAATTATAAAATTAACATGGCATCACCGTAGGTGTAAAATTTATATTTTTCTTTTATCGCTTCTTGATATGCTTCCATCATAAAGTCATGACCTGCAAAAGCAGATACCATCATTAATAAAGTAGATTTTGGTGTGTGAAAGTTTGTTATCATACAATTAGCAATACTAAAGTCATAAGGAGGAAAAATAAATTTATTTGTCCATCCGTTGTACTCATTTAATCTATTACTAGAAGATACAGATGATTCTACTGTACGCATAACAGTAGTACCTACAGCACAAACTTTACGTTTTGTATTTATTGCATTATTAATAATACCAACACTTTCTTCAGGTATTATAATTTTTTCAGAATCCATTTTATGCTTAGATAAATCTTCAACTTCAACAGGGTTAAAAGTACCTAGGCCAACATGTAAAGTCATCTCTGCAAAATCAATGCCTTTAATTTCTAAACGTTTCATTAAGTGTTTAGAAAAGTGTAATCCAGCAGTTGGTGCAGCTACAGCTCCTTCATGTTTAGCAAAAATGGTTTGGTAACGTTGCTCATCTTCAGGTTCAACATCACGCTTTATATATTTTGGTAAAGGAGTTTCTCCTAATTCTAATAATTTTTTTCTGAATTCTTCATAAGAACCATCAAATAAGAAACGTAAAGTTCTTCCTCGAGATGTTGTATTGTCTATTACCTCAGCAACTAAACTATCGTCATTTCCAAAAAATAACTTATTTCCAATTCTAATTTTACGAGCAGGGTCAACTAATACGTCCCATAAGCGGTTTTCAGCATTTAGTTCACGTAATAAAAATACTTCGATACGAGCTCCTGTTTTTTCTTTATTACCGAACATACGGGCAGGAAACACTTTCGTGTTGTTTAACATCATTACATCACCTTCGTCAAAATAATTGATTAAATCTTTAAATAATTTATGCTCAATTTTTTGAGTGTCTCGGTGTAATACCATTAAACGAGCCTCATCTCTATGTTCTGAAGGGTATTCTGCTAATAATTCCTCTGGTAATTCAAATTCAAAATTTGATAACTTCATATGTAAAATTTTCTAAACGAGGGCAAATATACAATATCGAAATAGGCGTTGTCAAGTTAATAACGTATTATTTTATATCTCGCAAGTATCTATCCCTATTTTATTCATGTCATCCCAGAAATTTCTGTATGATTTAGTTACTACTTTTGCTTCTTTTATTATAACTGTTGTTTTTAAAGCCAAAGGAGCAAAAGCCATTGCCATTCGATGATCGTTATAGGTTGAAATTTGTATGTTTTTATTAATTTTTGACGACGGTTTTAAGTGTAAACTTTCATTAGTTACACTAATAGATGCTCCGAGTTTAGTAAGTTCTTCACGTAGTGCTTCTAACCTATCTGTTTCCTTGATTTTTAGGGTGTGTAATCCAGTTAAATCACAGGCTATACCCAAACCAAAACATGTAACAGCTATAGTTTGTGCAATATCAGGAGCGTTTTTTAAATCTTGAATAAGAGTATTATTTGAATGAGTTTCTTTTTTAGTTAAAACAATGCTATTTTGTTCAAAATGTGTAGTAACTCCAAAATGCTTGTATATAGAAGCTAAAGAACTATCTCCTTGCAAACTATTTTCTTTATAAGCAGTTAATTTTACTGTTGAATTTACCGCACTCATTGCTATTAATGAATAAAAATAAGATGCAGAACTCCAATCAGATTCTACTACAATTGTTTGATTATCTGTAGATTTTTTAGGTGAAACGGTTATGGTTTGGCCACTGAAATTAGCTTCAATTCCCATTTGATGTAGTAATGAAAGCGTCATATTTATATATGGAACAGAAGTTATTTTACCCAAAAGTTCAATACTAAGACCATTTTCTAAACTAGGGCCAATAAGCATCAATGCAGATATGTATTGACTACTTACATTACCATTAATAGTAACAGTACTTTTAATTAATTTTTTACCTACGATTTTTAAAGGAGGGTAGCCTTCTTTTTTTAAGTAAGTAATATCTGCACCTAAAGAACGTAATGCATCTACCAAAATTTCAATAGGTCGATTATGCATTCTGTCTGATCCTTGTAAAATTTTTATAATTCCTTGTTGGGATGCAAAAAAAGCAGTTAAAAATCTCATTGCAGTACCTGCATGTCCAATATCTGCTATTTCATTTTTGGAAGATAAGGCATCTTGTAGATGATGAGTATCATCAGAGTCAGATAAATTTTCAATGTGTAAATTAGGGTATAATTGTTGTAAAATTAATAACCTATTTGATTCACTTTTTGAACCTGAAATAGTGATTTCAGCTTCTAAAGCAGTAGTTGTTGTGTTTAGTTGTAAGTTCATGAGGTTTACACCATTTTTTTGTTAGTCATCCAAATTCCATATAAAAAGCTTAGTACTATTTTGAAGCCCCAAAATTGTTTCCATTTTCCTCCAGAAAAATTTGTTTGATTAACAAGATCAAAGTTTCCTGCAAAAATGTCACGCCAACTATTCATAAAAAGTGAAATAATTGTAACGACAATAAAAAAAGGGATGGCAACTTTAGCTACGTTTTTCCAAAATATTGGTTGTTGGATTTTTTGTGATAAACTCATTTATTTTAGTTTTTCGTTGTTGTGATGGCGATTATGGTCTCGCTTTGTTTTTATGTCTAACTTTTTATCAAAAGATTCTTGTAAGTTAACTCCTGTCTGATTTGCTAAACAGAGTACTACAAACATAACGTCTGCTAATTCTTCTCCTAAATCTTTTTCTTTGTCACTTTCTTTTTCACTTTGCTCACCATATCTACGCGCAATAATTCTGGCAACTTCACCAACTTCTTCTGTTAATTGTGCCATATTGGTTAATTCGTTAAAATAACGAACTCCATGTTTTTTAATCCAATCATCTACTTGTTTTTGTGCGTCTTGAATATTCATTAGGTAGTTTTTTTTATCTTCTTTTAAGAGTTCAAATATAAAGTTTCTTACTGCTAATTAATTCTCCAAGGTGGATTTTTTCTATTCTTTCCAGCTTTATATAAAATAAGTTTGTTTCCATCAGGGTCTTCCAAATGAGCTTCACGCCAAAGCCATGTTTGACTTTTAGGTAGTTTAGAAAATTCTATACCTTTTTTTTGTAATTCTTTTACAACAGCATCAAGATTTTCATCTTCAAAATAAATTATAGGATTATTTTCTGTTGAAACTGCATTAACTTTATGAATAGATAGTGTGCTATCTCCATTAGGTAATTCAAAACGTACGTATCTAGGGCTTGCATCTACAATGAGATGCAAGCCAAGTTTTGTGTAAAATATTACTGATTTTTCAACATTAGTTGAGGGCAGAGTTACTTGGTTTAAGTTCATGTTTTTCTTTTTTAACTGTGCGTATTAAAATTAAAATAGCAGACATTCCGATAATTGATAAACCAGTCATGATACTCCATGTACCATCAAAACCTAATTTGTCAATGAATTGTAAACCTGCATTATGACCAAATATGTGAGAAGCTGAAAAAGCAATACTATAATATGCCATATATTCTCCTTGGTTACCCTTTTTAGCTCTATCCATTACAAAGGCATTTGAAAAAGGAAATGCAATCATTTCTCCAATGGTCATAAGTAGCATTCCTATTACTAAAACACCTACCCAGCTTGTAAGATTCAAAACTAAAAAGCTTAACCCTGTTAAAAATAGTCCAAAAAAAATTAAAGATTCTTTAGAGTATTTACTTTTTTGTAACCATGCAATTAAAGGCATTTCTAGAGCAAATATGATAAAGCCATTGAACCCTAAAAGTAATCCAATTTCTAATTCAGATAAATGATGTCCGTCTTTATAATACAAAGGCATTGTTGAAAAATATTGTAAGAATATAAAACCGAACATAAACATTCCAATAAAAAATATCCAGAAAGCTTTGTCAGAAAAAACAGAGATAGGATGTTCTACTTTTACTTCATCAACTACTTTTGATTTTTTAGGATGCAATACATTTATTAATAGAACAGTGGCTAAAATACAAGTAACACCATCTACCCAAAATAAGCCACTATATCCTAAAGAAGTAATAATAATTCCTCCAACTGCTGGTTCGTGCAGAAAAACCAAGGTTTATAGCTAAACGAATTAAGGTAACTGAACGGATTTTATTTTCAGGCTTACTATAAGCACTTAACGCCACAAACATAGCTGGCCTAAAAGTATCAGCAACTAGCATTACTAAAAATATACCAATACAAAACCCTATAAAAGTATCAACAAACTGTAATGTTATAAATAGTAAGCCTGTTAAAAGTAAGCTAGCTCTCATTACTTTGTAATAACCTATTTTATCAGTTAATTTACCACCTAACCATGATCCAGCTACTGAGCCTAATCCAAAGCAGCTCATAATCCAAGCAACATCGTTCAAAGTAAATTCTAAACTTTTGGTTAGATATAATGATAAAAATGGGATAACCATAGTTCCAGCCCTATTGATAAGTGTAATTAAGGCCAGCCACCAAACTTCATTCGAGAGGCCTTTAAATGTTTTTAAATAATTGAAATACAATTTTTTCATAGTGTTATAAATTTAGTTGTTTGGAAGTAGTATAAAAGTAAAAAGTCCGACTGTGAAGTCGGACTTTTTATAATAATGATAATTTATTTTAATATAATCATAATACATTAATAGCCCGATACCTTCTGTGTCTCACAGATGATTTACATTGCTTATATGTATTAAAAATTGTCATTTTTCTACTAAATTGAAAGACAAAACTATTAAAAAAAAGAATAGCTTTTACAAAATAGGGGTATTAATTTCTTCTTTATATTTATTTTAAATAATGATGACTACTTTATTTAATAAATAATAAAAGCATATAAAACAAGTGTTTTTTTAATCAACGTAAGACATTATAGCTTTAAAGATGAATTTATTCAGTTCGTCGATAGTAATTTACCTTTCAACTTAAATTGTGTACCGAACTTTAATAGTTGTGCTATTTTTGAAGTGTAGATGAAACATAAGTAAATTGATTAATAAATCAGGAGTAGTTACAAAGAGACATACAGTAAGAATACAAATAAAAAAATTACATAGATATATTTATGATTCCTATTTACCTTTTAAGTGTAATATTTTTTTTATTACAAACGAAAATCGCTAGACCTACACACTTTAAACCAGTTTATATAAAATTGGTTTACTTGGAGAAGCGTCATTTTCAAAAGGTGCAACCATAAGATTTAAAAAGTATGTTCCGTCTTTTATAATACCTGGAACGTAAATGAATTCTGTTATGGTAGCATCAAAGCGAATGATTCCCTTCGTATTCCAAAATGCATTATGAGCTAATAACTTTCCTTCATCTTTTTCTTTATCAACTGAAGGAAGGTCTATTAGCAAATGCTTAACCCCCACTTTATGTAAATAAACAGCAGCCTCTTCTAACATATATGGTGGATTTGTATTAGAATATCTAGCCGATGTTTTTTTTTCTGAATTAGGTAAGGTTCTTATGACTATGGCTTCACATGTTTTGTTTTTTAAAGCTTTTTGAAGTTGCTGTAATGTAATTACTTGATCACCATTAGCTTTTTTCTCAGGTGTTATTGTTACTACTTCAGCAAGAAAGAAAAACTGTTGTAATTTTTTATTTATTGAATGTACTTCTTTGGTAATATGCCCTACACATTCAGTGTGGGTAATATGTGCATGAGGATTAAATGTAATGTTATTAAAATTTACAGCAGAACCAGCAGCAACGCTCCCTATCCAATCATCAGTAGAAACAGGAGAAATTTTAGGTTCCTCTAAATACCAAGCGTTAATGTTTTGTTTAGAAATATTTATAGGTATTGAAATATCTATAGGTTTTGATAAATCAATATTATATTCTTTCAAATTGTATTTAATTGTTGCAATCATGTGCTAAAGGTACTTAAATTATAAATAAATCACTAGCCAGTCCGTCTGCTAAAAACTTCCCTTTATTGGTGGTTTTTAATACTTTAATCCCTGTTTTTGAGGTAGTTATTTGTAATAACTCTTTGCTTATAAATTTTTGAGAATTAGTAAGTAATTTTTGGTAAAAAACGTCTCCAAAGTCTTGTTTTATTTTAACTAAAGACACTCCCCAAATAGTCCTAAGCCCCGTCATTAAATATTCATTGAATTGATCTTTTTTAGTTAGTATTTCAATTTCGTTAGGAAGGTTCCCAAGTTGTATGCTTTTAATGTAGTTCGTATTATTAGCTATATTCCAACTTCTATGCGTGTTGTTAAAAGAATGTGCTGATGGGCCAATACCTATATATTTTTTGCCTAACCAATAACTTGTATTATGCTTTGAAAAATAATCAGGTTTTCCAAAATTAGAAATTTCATAATGAATAAATCCGTTTTTTGCTGTTTCATTGACCAGAATATCAAAATGTTCTTTCGCTTCGGTTTCATCAGGTTCAGGATATTTCCCGTTTTTCACGAAACTATCTAATATTGTTTTAGGCTCGACGGTTAAGGCATATGACGAAATATGGTTAATTCCGAAATCAAAAGCAATCTGTAAACTCTCTTTCCAACGTTTATTACTCATATTTGGTACTCCGTAAATTAAATCGATGGTAATATTTTCAAAATGTCGAGTAGCTATCGACAAACATTCTTTTGCCTCTTTTGAGTTATGTGCACGATTCATACTTTTTAAATCTTCTTCAAAAAAAGATTGAACACCAATACTTAACCTGTTAATAGGAGACCTTGCTAATTCTTCTATTTTTTCTTTAGATAAATCATCAGGGTTTGCTTCTAATGTGATTTCAGGAGCTTTAACTACCTTGTAGTTTTTATATATAGTACTAAGGAGTTGACCAATTTCACTAACTGTTAATAGGCTAGGGGTTCCTCCGCCAAAATAGATGGTTTCTATTGTTTCATTTTGTAATTCGTTTTTTCTTAGTATTAGCTCTTTCATTAGACAACTAACCAAATCGTCTTTCTTTTTTAAAGAAGTTGAAAAATGAAAGTCGCAATAAAAACACGCTTGTTTGCAAAAAGGGATGTGTAAATAAATTCCTGCCAAATTATTTTTTACAGTTTTGTTTCTTTATCCAGTTTATTACTTCTGGATATAATTTTTCAAAAGATACATTAGGGTTATTCTTGTACCAGTTTAAGACGAATTGATTGAATTCTTTATATTTAATAAACCCTCTGTTTTTAGAGGTCATAAACTTCTCTATCTCTTTATTTCTTTTTTTAAAAATTTCCTTATCAAAGTTATCATATAAATACAATGTGAAAACTGACCATGTCATGTATTCATTAAATGTTTTATAACTTTTTTTATATCCCATAAAATCCCCAGAATACCAGCAGTTTATAGGTTTTAATAATAGTCTCAATTCTGGGAATCTTCCTGTGATAATATCTACATAATTATGATCTATTTCTGTAAATACTATTCTTGATAATATTGCCTCTTTCTCTTTTTCAGAATATTCTTCTGGTAAGGAAGGACCATTAAGAAACATTAACGTTTCTGAAAAACCATTATTTTCATATTTTTGAGTACTATGTGCACCTCCAACTAAGGATGAAAAATATATTTTATACGAATCATATTTTACAGGAAATTTGTTTTCTATCCATTTCCACATTTTATCAACTGGTACAAGCTTATAATAAGTGTCAATTAATGATTTATAATAATCTCTATTATCATTGTAAAATTCTGAAAACTTAGAATCTTTCGAAAAATCTTCTAATAAATGTATTATTTTTTTGAGCTCATCTTCTTCACCAAATCCCATTCTGTTGAAAGGAGTTTTATTTACTATTTTATTTCTTTCAAAAGAATACATATTTGCATTCATTTTAATATTATAATAATAATTATAGGTAGCATTATCATTAACAGCTATTAAATGATTGTTTAACGTATTTATTAAAGCATGATTTTTATACGGTTTAAAATATTCAATTACTCTCTTATAATAATCAGAATTTTTAGGAATTAAATTATCATCCTTTTCTCCTATTTTAGTTAATGCTATGGCTATATTAACTAATTCGTGAACTTTTGTAGAATACACTTTGTATTTTCCTCTGTTTTTTTGGATGTATTCTTCAGAGAAGTTTACTGCATTTGTTCTTCCTATTACCAAAACGGAGGTACTATCTTTTTCATTTAAAACAAAAGTTAAAGGGATACTATCATTAGGTTTCAGATTAAAAAAAACACTGTCTTTTGCTGATGCAAAACCTATTTTATTCGTTTTTCCGGTGTAAGGGAAATAAAGATCTTCTGTAACTATTTCAAACGGAAACTTTTGACCATTAAAGGATGCTTCTATCTTTTTTTTAGTTGTTTTAAGATAATATTTATTCTCTTTTTTTTCTTTTTTACACGACACAACAAATAATACCAATAAAAATAATAAGCTTTTTTTCATCACAATTATAAATTTTTAGTTTGTATATAAAGTTAGACTACCAAATATATAAAAGGGTTGTATTTAATCACGTAATTTTTTTGGATTTTGTTTTACAAATGCTGCCCATCCAGTATAATTTTTCCCTCCAATTTGTTTTCCAGAGTTATAATAATGGCAAACTGCAGCTGCTAAACCATCAGTTGCATCTAAGTTTTTAGGTAACTCTTTTAAATTAAGTAATGATTTAAGCATGGAAGCAACTTGTTCTTTACTAGAAGTTCCTTTACCAGTTATAGCCATTTTAATTTTTTTTGGTGCATACTCTGTAACTGGTATTTCTCTTGATAAACCTGCTGCCATAGCTACTCCTTGAGCACGACCTAGTTTTAACATCGATTGTACGTTTTTACCAAAAAAAGGAGCTTCTAGTGCAATTTCATCAGGCTTGTAGGTATCTATTAGCTCTATAGTACGTTCAAAAATGAGTTTTAACTTCAAATAGTGATCATCATATTTTTTTAAAAGTAATTCGTTCATCTGAACAAATTCCATTTTTTTTCCAATAATTTTAATAATTCCAAACCCCATAATTGAGGTCCCAGGATCAATACCTAATATGATTTTTTCTGTTTTCAAATTTCCTCGTACTTTGTACAAAGACAAAACTAATCAAAATATATCCTTTAATGAGTATTTGACACTAGAACTTAAAATCCTGTATTAACTTTCTTTTTTTGAAAGCTCTTCTAAGTTTTCATTAAGAAAAATGACATTAAAAGTGATGTAAGGTATAGTGTTTTCATTCAATTTTGCTGAGTTTCTTGTTAAATTTTAATCAAAACCATGGAGATTTTGATTGTATTCAAAATGAAAGAGTATAGCAGGTAACATGGAGGTTTAGAATTGTTTTAATTTGGATATATGTTAGTGAAGTGAAGTTTTTAAGGGAATTTTTTCGGTAATTACTTTTTCTATTCCGTTCTCGACTTGTTTTATACTTGATTTTTAATGCTTTGTAACCTTTTTTTATGGATTTGGTTAAAAATTCGGTCTTTTTGTGAAAGTAAATTTTATCTAAAACTAAGATACTCAATGAATAATGTTAATGTATTTATTATTGAGGATACCCCCGAAGAAAGCAATCGATTAGTAAAGTTTCTTGAAGCCAATAGTTATTCTATATCTGTTGTAGCTAGAAGCTTTAGAGAAGCTTTAATTCTATTTCATAAAGTTAAAGTAGATATTGTTATTATTGATGTTTTTTTGAATGGTAGTCCTGATGGAATTGCGTTTGCAGAAATGATCCAAGCCAATCCTGAAACAGCAAAACCTTTTGTGTTTTTAACAAACTTGTTAGACCGACAACTTTTTTTAAGAGCAAAATTAACAAGACCTTATAGTTATTTAATGAAGCCCTTTAACGAGTTAGAGGTTTTGTATGCTATTGAAATGGCTGTTTCAATGTTTTATACAGAAGACAATACTTTTTTGAATGAGAATGAAGAGGTTATTATAAATGAGTGTTGTCTTTTCTTAAAAAAAGGAAAGAGTTTAAAAAAAGTATATTTCATTGATGTTATTTTTATTGAAATTGAAGAGAAATGTTGTGCTATTATCACAGCAAAAGAAAAGTTTATCCTACCTATGTCATTGAAAAATATTTTAAAGCTTCTAAATAATTCATTATTTTGTAGAACCCATAGAAACTTTATCGTTAATATTGAAAAAATTGAAGAGATTATTCCTGTTGATAACCTTATTGTACTAGATAAAAATTATAAAGTACCTCTTAGTGAAAAGTATAGAGGAGTTATAAAAAAGTACGTACATTAAAATAACGATTAGTTATTATTATAACCTATCTATAGGTGCTTATTTTTAGTGTTTTATGAAAAATAATAGCGTCATTGCGAGGAGGTACGACGAAGCAATCTGCTATTCTATTAAGAAGATTACTTCCCTCCGCTAGGCTTCGTTCGTAATGACGATTATATATGCCATTGCGATGAGGTATAACAAAGCATCTGCTATTCTATTAGAGTATTATTTCATTTCGCCTAGCCCATGTTCTTAATGACAGTTATATACCTCATTGCGATGAGGTACGATGAAGCAATCTGCTATTCGATTAGTGAGATTACTTCCCTTCGCTAGGCTACGTCCGTAATGACAGTTATATACCTCATTTCGATGAGGTACGATAAAGCAATCTGCTATTCGATTAGTGAGATTACTTCCCTTCGCTAGGCTTCGTTCGTAATGACGATTATATATGCCATTGCGATGAGGTATAACAAAGCATCTGCTATTCGATTAGTGAGATTACTTCCCTTCGCTAGGCTACGTCCGTAATGACAGTTTTATATGTCATTGCGAGGAGGTACGACGAAGTAATCTGTAATTCTATTAGAAGATTACTTCCCTTCGCTAAGCTACGTTCGTAATGACGATTATACACGTCATTGCGATGAGGTACAATGAAGTAATCTGTCGATTTAAAAGCTATATTCTCACTTTTCCTTTTCTTATAACCGAAAACACCTGTTTTATGGGGTTTTAATTATTTTGTTTTGGTTTGTTTCCTAATTTTACTTCAAGAAACAAAATACTAGCTAGTTATTATTTCTATTGAAAATCAAACTTGTGGAGCAGTACCCACTATAAAAAACGAGGCGATATCCGAAAAGCCTTATGAGTAGGAATTTTAAAACTAATAACTATGTCTAATACAATCGATATTTTAACAGTAGTTGACGCAGTGTCTTTACAAGAAGCAGTAGCGTCAGGAAAATTAAAAAAAGGAACAAAAACAAATCCAACATCTCTAGGATCATATGGTACATCTGATGCTTATATTTATATGATAACCGCTAATGATTACGTAGTAAATGACCAAGCAAAATCAGAGTTAACAATAGCTGCTAATGTTGGAGATACTGTTCGTTGGATGATTACTTGTCCAGGGGGAGGAACAGGAAATAATGTTATTTTAATGGATTGGAACTCTAGTTCTGCTAGTGGTATTATAGATCCAATTTCTTTAGATATTGACATTGATTTATATGTAGGTAGTGCAAGTGTTGCTCCTAACCCAGTAGAATTTCAAAACTATTGTTTTGCAGGAATGTTAACTAAAAAAGGAAATGTACAATATTATATTACTTTTCAATTATTAGATGAGCATGGAGCAGATTTAGGATTTTACTTATGGGATCCATTTATCAATGTTGCTAACTAAGCAAACAAATTAATTTTATAGAACGTGAATAAAGTGTTTAAACATTTTATTCACGTTTTTGTTTAGCTTATGAGGTATCGTTTTAAAAAATATCATTGCGATGGTGAGAAAACGACTGAAGCAATCTACTTATTGAAAAGATATAATAGTATTATGAACCCGTTCCAATAATCTTTCATCTTATACCCAAAAAATAAGCTCTTACACTAATTCTTCTTTTTAGTTTGTTGTTTTATTGTTTCTTTAAACTAAGAAAACAAAATTAATTTAAAACTAATTATTATGTCAACATCTAACCTTTTTATACCAGGAACTGAATTCGGAATAGTTCCAGCTTTCAGTTCTGCTGGACAAAAAATAACATTGTCAATACTTTCTACTCGACCTTTAGCACCCTCAGTAAGCGTGAGTCCGTCATCATCAGGAGACTCAAGAGAGATTGTCCTTTCATGTATTGTTTTAATTTCTGAAAAAAATATGCCTAAAAATGGTAATGATATTGATTTTGGTACTCCTATTAATTTTCAAGTAAATGGGTTAGTGACAGATGTTAATAAGATATCTCTCTATATATCTAATGGAGGGTCTTTTATTCCTTCTAAAAACTTTTATCCTTTTGTAGTAAATATTCAGTTTAAACCATCACAGGTAAGTCATTTGAATAATAACTTCAATAGTATTAAAGTAATTAATTGGGATGCAGATCCGGAAGGGTCTAGGGGGACTGAGACTACAGTGAAAGATCCAATGGGAGGCTAATACTATTAACAAATAAAGGGAATTACTATTCTCTTTATTTGTTTTTAATTTTTACTAAATTGCTGAAAATTTAGTAAATGATTGTTAAATTTAGGCTTTTAATTTTTTTCGTTTTGTTTAGTCAATTATTAACTTCTCAAGATAATAAAAAACAAAATATTTTTTTTACTCAGATAAAAAATAAAACGGAAAAATTTAATAAAAATAAAATATTTAGTAAAGTTCAGACTTATTTCTTAGAAAGTAAGTTTGATTCAGTTCTAGTGTATTCTTCAAAATTATTGACTACTCAAAATGACTTCGAATTAAATGAATATTGCTACTTTTTAAGAGGGTATAGTTTTTATAAAAAAAGAATATTTAAAGAAGCTAGAAAAGAGTTTTTTAATATTTCTAAGAAATTTGAATTTTATCAAAATGCTCAAATACTTTTGGGTACTATTGCTCTAGAAAAAAAAGAGTTTAATAAGGCTATATTATATTTTAAGGAAGTAGAAAAAGATGGTTTTAATGAGCTTTTAGGTATTGTCAAGAGTAATGTATTGTATAATTTAAGTATCTGTTATTTACATCTTAAAGAATTTGATAAGGCTGAGTCGTATCTACTAGAAAAAACGATAATACTAGAAAAAGAAAGAGATACATTAGAGATAATAGGTTCTTATGGTGATCTTGCTACATTATATTATGAACAATATAAAGATAATTTGGCTATTACATATTTTGAGAAAGCGTATAGATTATCTAAAAAGATAAGAGTCTTTAAATCTAATATATCGGATTCAGAATTAAATGATTTACAACGTAAAGTGTTTAATAAAAAAAGAATTGCTGCTAAAAATATGTCCGTAGTTGAAGAAAATCGAAAAGATTTCGAAAAGGCCTTGAAATACAGAAAAGAAGCACAGCAATGGAAAGATTCTTTAAATAATCAAAGTAAAATTTACGCATTCGCTAAACTTGAAAAAGAAATTGCCGTTCAACAAAAACAAAAAGAAGTAGATCTTTTACAAGTGAAAAATGAACTACAAGAAACCCAAAGAAATATTTTTTTATTTTCAGCAGTTGGTTTATTAATTCTTTTTGGGGGAAGTCTTTATTTTTATCGTGAGAAGTTGAAAAACAATAGAATCATAACTCAGCAAAAAGAAGATTTAGATGCTTTAAATGCTACAAAAGACAAGTTGTTTTCAATCGTAAGTCACGATTTACGTTCTTCTGTACATGCTTTAAAGAGCAGTAATGTTGTTTTGTTAGATAATTTGGCTTCTAAAAATATTGATGCACTGGGTAATTTATTAAAAAAAAATAGTGCTATTGTTAATGGAGCGTATGGGTTGTTAGATAATCTATTGCATTGGGCGTTATCGCAAACGAAACAGGTTTATTTCGAAATAACATCTACTCGACTGTTTTTCATGGTTGAACAAATGGCGTATAATTACAAACCTTTAATGCTTGAAAAAAATATTCATTTTGAAAATAAGGTGTCTAAAAAAGATTTTGTTTTAGCTGATCAAGAATCATTAAAGTTAATCATTAGAAATTTGTTAGATAATGCTATAAAGTTTTCTAATAAAGATGGAGAGATTAAAGTATATTCAAGAAGTGTAGAAGAAGGTTTTTGCGATTTAATTATAGAAGATACGGGAATGGGAATGACAAATGAAACTCGTTTAAAGCTGTTAGAAGATACGTTACTACTATCTAAAAAAGAACATGAAGATGCTATAGGCACAGGATTAGGATTGCAATTATGTAAAACAATGATTAAAAAAAATAATGGAAAATTTTCTATAGAAAGTGAATTAGGTGTAGGTACAAAAATGATTGTATCTTTACCTAAAAAACAAGATAATGGATAATGTTAATGTATTTATTATAGAAGATACTCCAGCAGAAAGTGATCGTTTAATTAAAGTGCTAGAAGCTAATAATTATAAAGTTACTGGAGTTGCTAGAAACTTTAAAGAAGCATTAACTAAATTTTACCAGGTAAAAGTTGATATTGTTATCATAGATATTTTTTTAGATGGAGTAGCTGACGGCATTTCTTTTGCAGAAACCATTAGTATTGTTCCTGAAGCAACAAAGCCATTTGTTTTTTTAACTAGTTCTACCGATCGTCAAATTTTTGAACGAGCGAAATTAACCCAACCATTTAGTTATTTAATGAAACCTTTTAATGAGTTAGAGGTTTTATATGCGATTGAAATGGCAGTAGAAAAATTTTATGATCAAAATGATGTTTTTTTAGACGAAGAAGAAGATACTGTTATAAGTAGCGACTATTTATTTATTAAAAAAGGAAAGTCGTTAAAAAAGGTGTTGCTTTCTGATATTATTTATATTGAAGTTGAAGAGAAGTATTGTAATATCATTACTAAAAAAGAAAGGTTTGTCATTCTAATTTCATTAACTAAAATTTTAAAGTTATTAGATTCGTCTATTTTTTGCAGAACACATAGAAACTTCATTGTAAACATGGAGAAAATACTAGAAATTGTACCTTCTGATAACCTTATTTTATTAGAAGGCGATCACCATGTTACTTTAAGTGAGCGTTATAAAGATATTATAAAAAAAGTTCGTACGTTGAAATAGTGCCAGCTATAACCTTACTGTTGGTGTTAATTTGTTTTCTCTTAACATTTTAATTGTTTCTAACAATACATTTTAGTACTCAAAACTTTATGAAGTATAAATACCTCCTTGCGATTGAAGTATGAAATAAGAAATATATAATCTTGTTAATTAGTTATTTATAGGGGTTTGGTTGTGTTCATTTCAAACTATAAAGTGTAAAGCCTTATAACAATTAATACTCCGTTACATATTTTACTTCTTTTATGGAAAAGAATTCTTGCTTAGTTCCATTTTTTCCGTTTCTAAGAAACTTCTAAAGTAATTTTGAATAAGAGATTTTAGTTAGCTACAATTTTTCGAATTTAATTATTAACCTAAAAAATAGAAATTATGTCAACACAAGTAAACACAGCAATAGAAACAGTATACTTTAAAGGTACAATGGGCTTTGTTCCTAATCCTTTAGCAACAATCGTTAATTTTTCTTTATTAGTACATCCAGAAAATCATACAGTTAGTGGAACAGTTACAATTAATGTAGGAACTGATAAAAAAACATATACAGGAAAGGTAACTGGAACTGTTTATTCAACGGGGTATAATGATATTGTTCGCGTGTTAAGTTTAAACGGAAGTATTCCTTCTGATAATAAATTAACTCCACTTCAATTCCCTTTTGAAGCAAATATGGCACTAAAAGCTGATTGGAGTGGTATTGGAGGTTTCTCATTTCAAGGGCATCATGAAGAAAAAGTACCTGTAACAGCAGACACTTTTAATTTATAAACCTTAAACGAAAGTTAAGTTTGAATAAAAGCATTTAAATTATTAGATGTAAGTTATAATAACCTAGATATATTATAAACGAATATATTAATTGGTAAAAACTTAAGAGCATGTAATAGTTCATTATAAAAGGGGGGCTTTCTTTGGAAATAAAAATATTTAAAGACTAAGAAGGATATTACTATATTTTAGCATGTGATCAAGACGAATTAATGTATTTGTTTTTATAGGGAATAAGAAGATAATTGCTAACAGAATCAATTTATTGAGTTCTAAATACGATTGTAATTGGAGTGTGGAAGTAATATAATAAGAGATATTTTTTCTTATGCTATGGTACATTTTGTAATGAATTTTTTTAAGAGGATTCGATGAACTGGAAAAAAGTAAGTTAATACATATTATTTAAGTGAAAACCCTCAGATTTTAAAATTAAACTCTGAGGGTTTTTACGCTATTACTATACTAAAATATTATTTTTTGTATCCTAACATCTCATCAATAGTGTTTGCTGTTACAGAATGGTAGTTAGCACGAGATTTCTTATAAATAGCTAATGCCTCATCAACTTTATTACTATTTTTATAGGCTTTAAAAATAGTAGATACATACCAACGTCTACCAACATTAGTTAGGAAAGCTTCAATAGTAGCGTCTACATTATTACCTCTATAATTATGTGTTATGGCTTTTTCAAACCAAACCATAGCAATGTATGAGTTTGTTGAGTTTGTTAAATTAAAAATAGTATCAAGTATTGTTAATTGTTTTACAGTAATTTCTGAAGGAAAATTACGTATGAAGTGAACCCACTCTTGTGTTGTCCAATCTTTAGTAACAGTAGCCTCAATGCTATTTTTCTTAATAAACTCAGATAATACTTTTTCTACATTGCTAAACTTATCAGAAGTGATTATTGATTGGTTTTTTGGAACTCCAGGTTTATAAATCCATTCTTCAGTATTAAACTTAATTTTATTTTTTTCTAGAAGATTTGTATTCAAATAAGTAATGAACTTTTCAGTAGTCATAGTAGAGAAAGCATGAGTTTTAAAGTAATCCTTTAAGAAGACGTCAAACTTATCTCTACCAACAGTTTCTTCTAAAGTTCTTAAAAATAAATACCCTTTATCATAGGCTATACTGTTCATCCCGTCATCAGGATTACGACCTTTTAAGTTTAATTTTAATTTCGTGTCGTCAGGAGTCTCTTTAAAGCCTTCTATTTCCTCCTCTAAATCTTGTTTAGCTATAAGTGCTAGCATATTGGCTCTGTCTTTTCCATACAAAGCTTCCATGATACGAAGCTCAAAATAAACAGTAAAACCTTCATTTAACCAAAAATCATCCCAAGTAGCATTGGTAACTAAATTTCCTGACCATGAATGTGCTAATTCATGAGCTATTAACGAGGTTAAACTTTTATCTCCAGCAATAACAGTTGGAGTTGCAAATGTTAAACGAGGATTTTCCATTCCTCCAAAAGGAAAACTTGGAGGTAAAACAATAACATCAAATTGTTCCCAGTCATAATCACCATATAAATTTTCTGCAGCAGCAACCATTTTTTCCATGTCTGAAAATTCTTCATGGGCTTTATCTAATACTGATTTCTCAGCATAAATACCAGTTCTGTCACTAACTGCTTTATATGCTATATTACCAACAGAAAGTGCTATTAGGTATGGTGAAATAGCCTGTTTCATTTTAAATTTATAAATACCATCCTTATTTTTCATTTTAGGGTTCTCAGCACTCATTACAGCCATCAATGATGAAGGTACTTTTACAGTTGCGTTATAGGTAACTCTAATTTGTGGACTATCTTGTATTGGTATCCATGTTCGAGTTAAAATAGCTTGCCCTTGAGTAAATAAAAACGGATCTGTCTTGTCTGCTGTTTGTTGTGGGTTTAACCATTGTAGGGCTTCTGTCTTATTTGTAGTATTGTAGTTTACCGTTATTGTTTTGGTATTTGAAGTAATAGGAATTTTTAAAGCTTTCCCTAGTTGTTTATTAAAATTTCCAAAAGAAAAATTTACGTTTTTGTCATCAGCTAACACGCTTTTAATTTCTAAAAATTTAGTATCTAAAATAATTTCAGAAGCCCCATTATTAGTTATTTTATACATTGCAGTTCCTTCAATTTGTTTTGAATCGAAATTAACATTTATATCAAGGTTTAAATGTGTAATAACCGCTTGGTTAGGTTTTGAAAAAGAGTGCGGCTCTTCTGCATATTTTTTTACAGTTTTTTCTTCTTTTTTTAAGTCAGAACAGTTTGTTAAGCAAATTAAGATTAAAAAACTTAAAAGATTTATTTTTTTCATAATGTAGTTTTATGGCACTAAAGTATTATTATATTTTAAAGTATACAGTTTATTGTATTTATAATTTAATAAGGTAGTGTAGGTTGTTTTTATATAAGTATGGTTGGTAATTTAATAATATTAAAAACTTCATAAAATTAGTTCTATGTTTTTATTCCTCTTTTTCTAAAGTATTAAATAGCTAGGGTAATTTTAGAAATAAATTAAGTAATAAACATTTTTACAACTAATTATTATGTCAGAGCAAACTACAAATTATCCAGTAAATAAAGAACAATTATCAAGTTAACATGGTGGCTCAAGAGAATTTGGACCATTATTACTTACTTATAAGTTAGATTTAACCTATAAGTAAGTTACTACTAAATTTGCGGGAATTACAATTGGAGCTAAGGTTTTAGAGCTAATAAAATTCCATTCCTGTTGAAATTATTTGGGCTTTGGGAATATATAAGACACAGATAATTTTAAAAGTTGTTCCTATGAATAAAAATGTAAGATATGGTGTTGATATTGAGATGTTATGTGGTGAAATTTATGATGGAAAAGAAATTCTTCTAGATTGTTAAAAATAGAAAGCTTGTTTAACAAACAATTAAACAAGCTTTTATTTTGAGATGAATTTTATTATTTTTTATTTTACTTCAAGAGAAGTGAATTTAAATGAATTTCCATCAAATAATCCTTTATCAGATAACTTTAAAGAAGGAATGACTAACAAGGCCATAAATGATAAAGTCATATAAGGAGCACGAAGTTTACTGCCTAATTGCTTGGCTAAGGAATCTAATTCAGCATATGCTTTTCCAATTTCATTGGCAGGTTTGTCACTCATAATTCCAGCAACAGGTAAGGGTACTACCTTTTTAATAGTATTAGAAACTGCACAAATACCACCTTTGTTTTCAATTAAAAGATTTACAGCTTCACAAATGGCTTCATCTGAAACACCAACAGCTATAATGTTATGTGAATCATGGCCAACAGAACTTGCAATAGCACCTTCTTTTAAACCGAAATTTTTAATAAAAGCAATGGCTGGCTCTGAGTTTTGATAACGATTAACCACCGTCATTTTTAACACATCATTGCTTAAGTTAGAAATCAAATTTCCTTCTTTTATTAAGGAACTTACTTCAATTTCGTTGGTTATGAGCTCTCCGTCTAAGGCTTCAATAGCTTTTATTTTATCTGAAGAAGAATGAAACTCAAAATCAGATATGCTTTTTTTATCAGTATTAAAATTATTTAAAACTTCAAACTCTACAGATTTAATAAGAGCTTTTCCGTTTTCAGCAACTAACTCTCCATTAATATAATTTTGTAAAACATTAAATTCTTTTAAATTGTTAACAACTATAAAATCGGCATCATCTCCTTCTCTCAATAACCCCACATCTAAATTATAATGTTTTACAGGATTTACGCAAGCAACTTGTAGTACTTTAAAAACGTCAATACCTTGTTTAACAGCTCTTTCGCATAGTTGATTAATGTGACCAACCAATAAGTCATCAGGATGTTTGTCATCAGAACAAAACATCATATTCTCGTAATGTTTAGGCAGTAAATCAATTAAAGCATCAAAGTTTTTAGCAGCACTTCCTTCTCTAATAATAATTTTCATTCCTTTTTGAAGTTTCTCTAAAGCTTCTTCATAAGTAAAACATTCGTGGTCTGTGTAAATTCCTGCAGAGATATACTTAGTTAAATCGTCACCTCTTAAGCCTGGCGCATGACCGTCTACAGGTTTATCGTAGTGTTTAGCCCAAGCTATTTTTTTTAAAACTTCATCATCATTATATATAACTCCAGGATAGTTCATCATTTCAGCTAGATATTTGATGTCGGGATTTTCCATCATTTTTTTTATATCATCTGAATTAATAATTGCTCCAGCACTTTCAAAAGAAGTAGCAGGAACACAAGAAGGAGCACCGAAATTAAATTTTAAAGGAACTTTTTTCCCGTTTTCAATCATAAAATCCACTCCTTTAACCCCTAAAACATTAGCTATCTCATGTGGGTCAGATACTGTAGCAACAGTTCCATGAGTTACAGTTATTTTAGCAAACTCAGAAGGAACTAGCATAGAGCTTTCAATATGGATATGGGCGTCTACAAAACCTGGTATGATATAGTTTTCAATAGAATGATTTACCTCTCTTATAGTAATTATTTTTCCGTTTTTACATTCAACCTCACCTTTATAAATTCTTTTATTAATAATATCAACTATATTTCCTTGTACTTTCATTCTATGTTGTTTTACAAATGCTAAAATAAGTAGTATTTACACATAAAAAAAGCATCCTATGTAGGATGCTTTCTTAATTTTTGTATTTTTTAAACTAGGCTATTGGCCCACCTTTTATAATATCTTCACTTGCCATTTCTTCAAATTGAGCAAAATTCTTTCTAAACGATGAAGCTAATTCCATAGCTTTAGCATCATAAGCGTCTTTATCTGCCCATGTTTGTTTAGGATTTAAAACTTCATTAGGTACATTTTCACAAGTAGTTGGCATTGATAATCCGAAAATAGGGTGTTGAACAAATTCAACATTTTCTAAATTACCTTCTAAAGCTTCAGTAATCATAGCACGTGTGTGCTTTAATTTCATTCTATTTCCAGTACCATAAGAACCACCAGTCCATCCTGTATTAATTAACCAAACATTTACACCAGCTTCTTGCATTTTTTTGCTTAGCATTTCGGCATAACGTGTTGGGTGTAAAGGCATGAATGGAGCACCAAAACAAGCAGAAAAACTTGGTAAAGGTTCGTTAATACCAGCTTCAGTACCTGCTACTTTGGCTGTATAACCAGATATAAAATGGTAAGCAGCTTGACCAGGAGTTAATTTAGATATCGGAGGCAATACACCAAAAGCATCAGCCGTTAAAAAGAAAATATTTTTTGGGTTTTTACCTATTGATGGTTTTTGAATGTTTTCAATATGATAAATTGGGTAACTTACACGAGTATTTTGCGTAATTGATGTATTATGGAAATCAACATTTCCTTTTTGATCCATTACAATATTTTCTAGAATAGCACCACGTTTTATAGCTCCATAAATTTCAGGTTCTTTTTCTTGAGATAAGTCAATTACTTTAGCATAACAACCACCTTCAAAATTAAATACAGTGTTCTCAGATGTCCAACCATGTTCATCATCACCAATTAAACTTCGGTTTGGGTCGGTAGATAAAGTAGTTTTACCAGTACCAGACAAACCAAAAAAGATTGCAGTATCACCATCTTTTCCAATGTTTGCAGAACAGTGCATTGGTAATGTGTTTTTATCAACAGGTAAAATGAAATTTAAAGCAGAAAAAATACCTTTCTTTATTTCACCAGTATATCCAGTACCACCAATTAAAGCTATCTTTTTACTAAAATTTAAAATAGCAAAATTATGCTGACGTGTACCATCTACTTCAGGATTAGCCATAAAACCAGGAGCATTAACTACTGTCCATTCAGGAGAAAATGTTTTTAACTCTTCTTCTGTTGGACGCAAAAACATGTTGTAAGCAAACATGTTACTCCAAGGATATTCATTTACTACTCTAATGTTTAATTTATAGTCTTCATCAGCACAAGCATAACTATCTCTAACAAAAACCTCTTTATTTGAAAGATAAGAAGTAACCTTATCATATAATTTATCAAACTTTTCGGAATCAAAAGGGATGTTTATATCTCCCCACCAAATTTCATCTTTGGTGATATCGTCTTTAACGATAAATCGATCCATAGGAGAACGTCCTGTAAATTCACCTGTTTTAACTGCTAATGCACCAAAACTAGTGTTTTCTCCTTGTTCTTTTTCGATAGTAATATCATGCAACTCGTCTGAAGTCAATTGATAACGCACCGTAGCATCTTTTATACCTAGGTTGTCTATCGAAATCGTTTTCGCATCAAGATTTGTCATCTTAAAATATTTTAGTTGTGTTTTATATCTGACAAAAATAGTTCTTTTTGTTAAAAGACTAGATACATCAGCAAATTTTATTAACTATTCACTCTTAATAACTTTCTTTAAAAAGTAAAAAGAGGTTAAAAACCACCCCAAAATTAATAGTAAACCACCTAATGGTGTTATAAACCAAATGTATTTGGCAGGAACATTTAATAGCTGTATGCTATATATAGAACCTGAAAATAAAATTATCCCTGTAATAACTAATAGGCTTATTTTACTTTTATAGGAGGTTGTTATTTGTGTACTTGTGTTTATGAATAATAAAAAAAGTGCATGAAACATTTGATATTTTACAGCGGTTTCAAAACTATCTAAAGCTTCTGGGCTTAATTTATTTTTTAATGCGTGCGCACCGAATGCCCCTAGAACCACAGCTAATGCTCCCAAAACGGAAGTTATTGTTAAATTTTTATACATTTTCAAAGTTTTTGTTTAAAATTAAACTTTTTTAACGATATTGCTACCTTAAATTAATAAGAACAAAAGTACATTATATAGATGAAAAATATATTGATTATTGGTGCTGGAAGATCTAGTTCTTCGCTTATAAAATATTTGTTAGATAAATCTTCAAAAGAGAATTTACACATAACTATTGGAGATGTATCAGAAGAAAATGCATTGTCTAAAATTAATGGACATAAAAATGCATCAGCAATTGAGTTAGATGTATTTAAAGATGACGAAAGGGTAGGAGCCATAAAGAAAGCAGATATTGTAATATCAATGTTACCTGCACGTTTTCATGTAGAAGTAGCTAAAGATTGTGTTACTTATGGTAAGCATATGGTTACGGCATCTTATATTTCTGAAGAAATGAAAGCCTTAGATGCTGAGGTAAAATCTAAAGGCTTAGTTTTTATGAATGAAATAGGTTTAGATCCAGGTATTGATCACATGAGTGCTATGCAGGTGATAGATAGAATTAAAGAGGATACTGGTAAAATGCTGCTATTTGAATCGTTTTGTGGTGGTTTGGTTGCACCCGAAAGTGATACTAATCTCTGGAATTATAAGTTTACTTGGAATCCAAGAAATGTTGTTTTAGCTGGTCAAGGAGGAGCATCTATGTTTATTCAAGAAGGAACATATAAATATATACCTTATCATAAATTGTTTAGAAGAACTGAGTTTTTAACAATTAACGGTAGTGGAAAGTTTGAAGCTTATGCTAACAGAGATTCTTTAAAGTATAGAGGTATTTATGGATTAGAGGATATAAAAACCATGTATAGAGGAACTGTACGTAAAGTAGGTTTTTCTAGAGCTTGGAATGTGTTTGTTCAATTAGGTATGACAGATGATTCTTACACTATTGAGGATTCTGAAAATATGAGTTATCGTGATTTTACAAACTTATTTTTGGGGTATTCTCCTTCTGACTCGGTTGAGTTAAAGTTTCGATCTTATTTAAAAATTGATCAAGATGATATTATGTGGGATAAGTTCTTGGAGTTAGATATTTTTAATCCTGAGAAGAAAGTAAACTTAAAAAATGCTACACCTGCACAAATTCTACAAAAAATATTAATGGATTCTTGGACTTTAGAAAAAGAAGATAAAGATATGATTGTGATGCATCATATTTTTGGATATGAAAAAGATGGAGATAAGCACCAAATTGAAAGTAGTATGATTATAAAAGGTGATGATCAAACTTATACTGCTATGGCTAAAACTGTAGGATTACCTGTTGCTATGGCTGCTTTGCGAATTTTAAATGGAGATATCACTACTCCTGGAGTTCAATTGCCAATAAATAAAGAGGTATATGAACCTATTTTGAAAGAGTTAGAAGAATATGGAATTATTTTTAAAGAGAAGAATGTGCCGTATTTAGGGTATAATCCTGAGAGTGTTAAGGGGTAGTCTTTATTGAAAAATTTTTAACTTAGAAAAGGTTATCAAAAGTTAAAGAGATACTAATTCTTTCAATACAGTATTTAAACATGTAAAAAAACAGTACAATGTAATAAAGGGGGCAACAATACTTGTCCCCTTTATGACTTTTAAAATGTAACTTTTTTTGATGAAAATTTGTGGTAAGAGATAATTGTTTTTTTTCTAAAATATAAAATTCTATTTTAGTAGAAAGATAAAAATCAGGATAGTAAAGTTAATTTAACCTAAATGAATTAGGGAGTTAACTATTTTCCTACTAGTTTTGCAGGTTATTAATATAATCGATTAAAAACAATACCATAAACAAATAACAAAAGTCAATAATGAAAAAAACAACCTTTCATAAAATTATTTTTTCTTTTTTAATTTTTCAGTTTAGTATTATAAATGCGCAAGATAAATTTAAAACTCCTTACGGAAATAATTCTGCAGTCGGTGAATATGTAAAAATAAATGGTGCCAATATCTATTATGAAGAATATGGTAAAGGTGAACCTCTATTAATAATACACGGATGTGGTGCGGATATAAAAGCAATGGAGTATCAAATTGATTTTTTTAAAGATAAATATAGGGTAATTGTTGCAGATAGTAGAGGTCAAGGAAAGTCTGAGTTAAAAACAGACTCTTTAACCTATACACAAATGACAAAAGATTTTATAAAACTTATAAAACATTTGAAATTAGATAGTCTAAATATTCTTGGTTGGAGTGATGGTGGAATATTAGCCTTAAAAATAGGAATTACAAATGAGGTGAAGGTTAATAAAATAGTAACTATGGGGGCTAATCTACGACCAGATAGTACAGCTGTTAATACTTGGGCGTTAGAGCAGGTTAGAGAGATGCATGCGGAAACATTAACAATGATTATGAATGGTGATACTTCTAAAGATTGGAAAACAGAATTACAATTAGATAGAATGTTGCTAACACAACCAAATATTAGTCATTTGGAGTTAAAAAAAATTAAAGCCTCTGTTTTAATTGTGAATGGAGATAGAGATATTATTAAAAATAAACATGCTGTAGAGATATTTAGTAACATACCTAAATCACAATTATGTATAATGCCAGGCACTAATCATGGAGCTCCACGTAATAAGTCAAAAATGTTTAATAAAATAGTAAATGATTTTTTAAGTCAAGAGTTTAATTATTCAAATAAAACAAATTAAGGTATTTAGTTACATCTTTAAATAAAAATCTTTGGTAAGATTAATATAGGCATCAGTATAATGGTGCCTTTCTTTTTCAATAACCAATTCTTCTTGTATAATGTCGGATTCTATAAAGGAAAACTCTAATAAACTTCTTTTAAACTGAGAGTTTTCATTTCCTTTAACATGACATATTTTATTAGGGAAAAGGTTATTCAATTTTGCTATTTGGATAAACTCTTCTTCTTCTTTAAAAGGAATTATTACCGAAAATAAACCCTCCTTTGAAAGTAAATCACGAACGCCTTCAATTAATTCTTTAAATGAAAGTGATGTTGTAAAACGTGCTTTGTTTCTTGCTAAGTCTTCTGTTTCGAATTCATCATTATAAAAAGGAGGATTAGAAACAATAAGATTATATTCTTCTTCAGCCATTTCATTAGCAAATTCAGTAAAAGAAGTATTATAGCAAAATAAACGATTCTCCCCAATCTGATTGTTCAAAGTTTTCTACTGTTTGCTCATACGCATTTGGTTCTATTTCAACAGCGTCTATAGTAGAAGCATTACTTCTTTGTGCTAACATTAAAGCAATAATACCAGTTCCTGAACCGATATCTAAAATAGTATCAGGGTAGTTTTTTAGAGTACACCAAGCTCCTAATAAAACAGCATCAGTGCCAATTTTCATAGCTGTTTTGTCTTGATGTATTTCGAATTCTTTAAATTTAAATGGTTTCATTTATAAAATTCTTTCTAAAAGTTTTTCTGCATTAAACCATAAATAAAGAGCAAGTGCTAATAATAATACTAAGAACAATCCTTTTTGGGGTTTTGTTCTTTTTTTGTTTCCAAACCTTCTTTTAAACTCCATTTTTTCTATGCTGAATAATTACAATTCGAAGGTAAAACAAAGCTATCTATTTATATTAAAAAAAAAGTAAAATTTATTTTTTGTTATAATAGTTTTCATCTTTTTTTTGCATAAAAAATAAATACTCTTTGATTTTATTACTCCTACTCTTGTTTGTAACGTTGAATTTTAAGTTTTATAATTTTTTTTTACCTCTTAACATTTCTCTTTTTCCAGGAGGTCCAGGAAGTCTCTCAACGGTAAACCCTACTTTTTGCATTGCACGTCTAACACTACCTTTTGCAGAGTACGTTACTAATGTTCCATTATTCTTTAGAGAAATATACATTTTGTTGAAAATTTCTTCAGTCCATAATTCAGGTTGAACCCTAGCGCCGAATGCATCAAAATAAATTAAGTCATAAGCATTTATATCATTAATGTCTTTAAACTTTTTTTGTTGTTTTGTTAAACTAAAGTTAGATGTGATTTGTTGTTTTGTTTCCCATGAACAAGTGTGCATTTTATTAAAATGAGTTACTTGATTTTCTGCATTTAAACTAGATACGTAATTTAAACTTTCAATTTCTTTTTTTGTAATAGGATAGGCTTCTACACCAACATAATTGATGTTTTTTTGAGATTCTAAAAAAGTAATTAAACAGTTTAATCCTGTTCCAAATCCAATTTCAAGTATTGAAATCTCATTCTTTTCAATGGTTTCTAAGCCATTTTTAATAAATACGTGATACGCTTCTTGAATAGCTCCATGTTTAGAATGATATTGTTCATCCCATTCTGGTATATGTATGGTAGTTGAACCATCAGAAGTTATAATTATTTCTCTTTTCAAATTATCGAATTAATAATTTTTTAATTCTAGGTATTGGTCCTAAACAGGTTGTTTGGTGGCATGCTATACAGCTATTAACAGCTTTATTAAATGTCGATTTTAAAGAGTCAGCAGAGCTGGTATATACTTTTTTCATATTTTGTATATATAGGTTTGAAAACTTTTTAAAGCTGGAGGTCCTGTCAGTTGAGTCTGTTAAGGTAGCTGTGTGTATTTTTAAATATCTTTCAGGAAAAAACCCTAGAGTTTTACCCTCTACAATGTTCTTTTTTAAATCTAAATTAATATAATACATCGTATTCATTAAAGCAGCCATTTCTGACTGCTTGTACATAATTAATTGTGTGTGTTGTTTATCTTCTGCCTTACAGGAAATAAGAAGAGAAACTAATGAAAAAATTATAAATAATTTTTTCATTAGTTTTTTAATAATACACCATTAGCTTCAAAAGCATACGTATATTTTGGTTCAGTAATCTGAGCTATTTCTTCCTCACTTTTACCTGCATCTTTAGCATAATGTTGTAAATCTTTAACTGAAGTTTCAGTAACAAAAGCTTTACCATTAACAATAACCTCTTTTTTATCAGAATTTAGTGGCACGAAAAAGCCATAATCTTTAAAGCGCACCATAGATTCTTTTTCATTACCTAAATCTAATTTCATCCAACATCCTTTTTTCTTGCATACCTCATTTATGGTAGAGGTGAACTTAATATTTAAAGTATCTCCAGTTTTTAAATTTTGGAATTTAGTAAGAACATCGCTTTTTGACAATGGATTATCACTTGAGATTTTTTCGCCAAAAGACACATATTCAGTTTTTTGGGAGTTTTTTTCGGGGGTAGTTTCTTTTTTTTCTGTTTTACAAGAGAAAAATAGAGTAGCTACTACAAGAGTTGTAGTAAGTAGTTTTTTCATAATCAGTTGCTTAAAAAATAATAGAATAACAAAGATAGGTATATTTGTTTAACTCTTAAAGTAATGCTATTGATACTTATTGTTTTTGTAACTTTGTAGTATTATAAAAATAGTAGTTTATGGATATCAAAATTCAACCGATAAAAGAATCTAAAATTAGTCAAGTAGATTTTAATGATTTAAAGTTTGGAAGTGTTTTTTCAGATCATATGTTTGTCTGTGATTATATAGATGGAAAATGGCAAAATCCTAGTATTGTGCCTTATGGTCCTATCACTTTAGATCCTTCGGCTAAAATTTTCCATTACGGACAGTCTATTTTTGAAGGAATGAAAGCTTATAAAGATGCCGAAGGTAGTACGTTGTTATTTCGTCCCTCTGATAATTGTAAGAGACTAAATATTTCTGCCAAAAGAATGGTTATACCAGAGATTCCTGAAGATATATTTATGGATGGTTTGAAGGAGCTATTAAAGATTGATAATGCTTGGATTCCCACTAATGAAGGAAGTTCATTATATATTCGTCCCTTTATGTTCGCTACTGGAGAAGGTTTTCATGCATCACCTGCTGATAAGTATAAGTTAATTATTTGTACAGCACCGTCTGGAGCTTATTTTTCTGGAAAAGTAACAGTTTTAATAGAAGAAAAATATGCAAGATCAGCTAATGGAGGTGTAGGTTTTGCAAAAGCTGGAGGTAATTATGCAGCTCAGTTTTATCCTACTCAGTTGGCCATTGATAAAGGGTATAATCAAGTAGTTTGGACTGATGATAATACGCATGAATATATTGAAGAAGCTGGGGCAATGAACATTTTTATTAGAATTAATGATACACTAATAACAAGCCCTACAAGCGATAGAATTTTAGATGGTATTACTCGTAAAAGTATTCTTCAATTAGCTGAAGATAATAAAATACCTTTTGAAGTACGTAAAATAACAGTAAAAGAAGTTGTTGAAGCAGCAAAAAGTGGTGAGTTAAAAGAAATGTTTGGAGCTGGTACAGCTGCAGTTATTTCTCCTATTGCTGGTTTTGGATACAAAGAAATTGATTACGATTTACCTGAGATTGAAAACTCGTATGCTTCCATTTTTAAAGGTAAGCTTCTTGATATACAGTATAATAGAGGGGTGGATGTACATGGTTGGAGTGTTAAAGTTTAAAAAAACACACAATATTTTCTTAAAAATTGAGTTAATTATATTAAGAAGTGTATATAATTACTAATATGGAAGAAAATGAAAAATATATTGCTAACAATATTATCTATTGTAGCTGGTTTTGGAATAAGCTATTTTAGTATTAATGCTTATTTGAAAACATATGGTTTAGACGAAGTAAAATCTGAATCTAAAGCTATAAAAAATAAATCAACATTAGATTTTACGTCTAGAGATATTCAAAAGAGCTTTAAAAGTTGGGATTCGTATTCAAAAAAGAATATTGATTTAATGTCAACTTTTAAAGCTCTTGATGAAAATGGAGAAAAAATTAGTAAAGGTGCTTTTTTAAATTTATTAAGAATAGGGTCTTATTTACCTAAAAAAAATGTTGATAAAGGAGAGGTGTTTTATCAATTGGTTCCTCTAAAAAACACTTCTGAAATAAAAATAAAAAAGTCAATAAAAAGTTTAGCAAATAACGCAAATCATTATTTTAGGATGGAAGGAAAAAGGCTTCCGACATATGATTTTGTAGATTTAAATGGGGTATCTTATAATAAAGAAGATACAAAAGGAAAATTACTCGTGTTAAAGTGTTGGTTTATTACTTGTAAAGTTTGTGTTGAAGAATTTCCTGAATTAAATAAGTTAGTTGATAAATATAAGGATGAAAAAGTAGCCTTTGTTAGTTTAGCTTTTGACGAGAAAGAAAAGTTAATTAACTTTTTAAAAACGAAAACGTTTAAGTATCCAACGATTCCAATGCAAAAAAAATACATGTCTAAGAAATTGAAAGTGAAGCAATATCCTACACATGTAATTGTTGATACTAATGGTGTTATTATTAAAATGGTTAATAATGTACGTACTTTATCTTCAGAATTAGATAGGATTTTAGGTAAAGTGAATTAAATAATTAATTGTTTAAAATTTTGTCTATGTTAGGTCTAAAATAATTTGGACCTTTTAGAACTTTTCCATCTTCACGATAAATTGGCTTGCCGTCTTCTCCTAATTTACTCATATTACTTCGTTGTATTTCATTAAATACTTCTTCAATTTTATCTTGCATACCGTGCTCAATAATTGTTCCACATAAAATATATAGCATATCACCTAACGCATCTGCAACTTCCACCAAATCATCATTTTTAGCGGCTTCTAAATATTCTTCATTTTCCTCCTTCATTAAATTGTAGCGAAGTAACTTTCTTTCTTTGTCAATATTTGTTGTTGGTGTTTTTTTAATGCCTAACCCAAAAGCAGTATGGAATTCGTGAACGGCGTCAATTTTGTTTTTCATGTATGTAGATTTTATAGTGAATTATTTTATTCCTAATTTCTTTTCAGTTTCATTGAGGTTAAATTGAGTCCAATTACTTATGTGATGTTTTATATTCATTTTTTTAAAGTCTGAAATATTCTTATCATTTACACCTACAAAATGAATGCCTAAATTTTTAGCAGTTGTAACATCCCATAAGCCGTCTCCAAAAGAAATGATGTTTTCAAAACTAGAAGTATGATAGTATTTTTTTGCTTTCTCTATAGCTGATTTTACTATGTTTTCTCTTGTGAAAATAGTATTTGAAGATTCTAAAACTTCAGGTATCAAACTGATTTTTGCTTGTTGTAGTTTTAAAAAAGCAGGTTGTAAAATAGAGCCAGTAGCAAAACAAACCCCATAATTAGTTTCATCAATAAGATAATCAACCATTTTTTTTGCACCTTCAACTTCTGGAGTGTCAGGGTAACTTAAAAAATATTTGGTCATAACTTTTTCAAATTCAGGAATAAAATCAAAGTCAAATTTTTTCTGATGTGTTTTCTCATAGTTTACACTGAAAATATAACTGTCAGTAGCGTTTTTATAGGTTTTCCAATCAGTATTTACTTCAGTTATTCCAAAGTGTTTCATTGCAAATAATAAAGAATCGATGTGTTTATCTTCACTTTTAGTAAGTGTGTCGTCTATATCAAGTACGATTAAATTTTTCTTTGTCATAATGTTATGTGGCTAATTTTAAAAGTTTAGCAGGGACAATTTTTAGAATCCATGCAATAAATATCCAGCGTTTAGAGATATAAGCTACCCGTTTTTTTCTTTTAATAGCTCTATATATTTGTTTACTTGCTTTTTCAAGTGGAGCAAGCCAAAAAATACCATCACCTAAGGCCATTGCAGTATCTACATAGCCTGGTCTAATATCGGTGATATACACTTTTCTTGATGGTATTGATTTTGTTTTGATATATAAACTATCTAGGTATGCTTTTTGATATGCTTTTGACGCAAAGTAAGCAGGAGCATATCTATTACCTCGTAATGAGGCAATAGATGAAATTCCAACTAAATGGCCAAATCCTTGTTTTTTAAATAAGATGTAGGCTAAATTATACAATTTAGTAACACCAATTATATTAGTTTGTATAGTGGTGTTTTCTTTATCCCAGTCTAATTTAGTATTGGTAAATCCTACACCAGACGATTGTATAACTAAGTCAATTTTGCCTAATTCTTTAACAATTTCGTTAAATACATTTTCAACACTATCAATTTTTTGTATGTCGTTTTGTTTACTAATAATTTGAGACGGATAATTGTTTTTTAATTCTTCTAGCTTTTCTATTCTCCTTCCGGTAATAGCTACTTTATAACCATCATTAATTAAAAGCTCTGTTAAATTTTTTCCAATACCAGAAGTGGCACCAAAAACAATAGCTGTTTTAGTTTCCATAGTTAATTTATGTATAAGAATAAAAATTACCTATCAGGTAAATATAATAAAGTTTATTTCTTATTCTATATCTCTTTGATTTTTATATTTGAGAATTTAAAGTTATTACATAACAGCTATTGATGATTACAAATTTTAAAAAAATCTAAATTTTGTAATCAACAATATAAATCATTCTTTAACTTTGCTAAAAATACAATTTTATGTTTACTCCAGGTCGAATAATTTTTGCAAGCTTATTTGTGGTTGTTTTTATAATTGCTATGGTTATTAGTTATAAAAAAGATGCCAAAAGAAATAAAAAGCATTACCAAAATGCAGCATTATATGTTGCAATATCGATAGTAGTAACTATAGTATTGTTATTTCTTTTTAAATATATAAATAAGCATTAATCGAGATCTTCTAATTCATTTAGTTTAGAATGATCTAAAACGGTATACCCTTCACTGTCATAATAAAAAGTAGGAATGTATTTGGCTCCAACTTTCAGTTTTGAAAAATCATATGAAGATATTTGGTATACGTCTTGCCCAAATGATTGTTCATGATATCGAACAAGAATGTATAGTTCAGCATCTAACTTTTCTATTTCTTCATTAGTATACCTATATAGAGGACTGTTTTCATCTATTTCATGCACAATTGTCCAAGCAGTAGGGAGGTACATTATTTTATCCCTTTCTAAAGAGAACCTATAGTAATTTCGTTTAAATTTATGATCTCCTGTATCTTGTGTTATTGATAGCGTTACTGTAACTTCAGGTTCTATCATTACTGTTTTTCTACTATTCATGATACGAAACATTAAAGCTCTATGCTCTTTAAAGTCTCTTAGTATTATGTTTTCGCTAAAATGAATAGCAGCTTTAGGCTTAGAAAAACGACCGTATATAAGTCCAGTAATAAAAGAAAAACTCAATAAACCTAGCATAGCTTCAAAAGCAGCAATAAAGTTAGCTAGCATACCTTGAGGAGCTAATCCTCCATAGCCAACTGTTGTTAAGGTTTGTGCGCTAAAAAAGAAACCATTTAATAAGTCATCAAAAAAACTTCCTTTTTCATCTGTTATTTGGTTAATACCTATGAAGGTATAAATTAGACCAAAAGCTATATTAAGAAGTGTATAACCAATAAAAACAAAGGCAAAGAATTTTATCCAAGAAAGTTCAATGAAATAAGTGTAAATATCTCGAATAGTAAACTTCTTATTAATATGAAGAATGTTTGAGGTTCCGTCTTTATTAATAATGTTTTGTGCATTCCTTTTTGAAGAATATCCCAACCCAGGATCTTTAATTTTTTTAGCCATAGGGATTTTTTATTACCAGGTGTAAAAATACAAAAACCGATTCTGAAAAGAATCGGCTTGTTTTATTTAATGTAATATTAAAATAAAATTAGTTTTTACTCGGTAAAAAACTATAATTTTTAGCATAAAAATACATCTGCTCTTCAAAAGAATTTGGTTGCATAATTTCTATGTCAGTAATAGTACCTTTATCATCTGTTATAGGAGTTAATACAGGGTTTACAAAACCACTGTATGGAGCAGATTTAAATTGAGAATTACGTTCTAAGACCTCTTTATGAAGTTCTTGGTCTACTTTTACTCCATATCCTTCAACTAAAGCTTTGGCAGCCTCAAAATCTCCTTCTGATTTGATTCTTTGCGTTTCTTTTAATAAGCGTCCAAAAATTTTATGAAGCTTTGCGTAATCGTTGATTATAAAATAAGTTTTTCCATTTTTTACAACTTTTTCAATTACGTTTTCTTTTTTACCTTGTTCAAACGACCAAGCAGACACCCATTGACGATTTACCATGTGATCTTCTTCAATGTCATCACCTAAATTAATTCGTATTAATTGAGTCATTAATCCATTTCTGATATATCCATCGTAAGCAGCTTTACCAACTTTTTTCCAATCATCAACCAGTCCAAGTTCTTGTAATTTTGGATCCATTAAATAATATAACCCTACTAAATCAGCCCTACCTTCTTCCATGGTAGAGGCATAGTTTTTTAGAGTTTCTTTCGGTTGTCCTATTCCGTCATTAATTTTACCAGAAGCATGCCCGATAACTTCATGTAAAGCTGTGTGTAATTTATCAGCAAGTTTTCCATATTTTATTTCTAACTCAATTTCTTCTTTGTCATGAGCAAATTCTTCTAAACGTCCAGTTCCTCCAGCATTATTGTATGCTCCAATAATATTACCTAAGGAAACAGACTTAGATCCGTGTTCTTGACGAATCCAGTTGTTGTTAGGTAGGTTTACTCCTATAGGTGTGCTTGGAGAAGCATCTCCAGCTTCACCAGCCACATTTACTGTTTTATAAGAAACACCAACAACATTCTCTTTTTTGTGGGCAGGGTCTAAAGGAGAGTTATCTTCAAACCATTGAGCATTATCAGATAAAACTTTCATTTTTTTAGACATGTCAAAATCTTTTATTTGAACAACAGTTTCATATGATCCTCTATACCCTTTAGGGTCATTGTATACTTCAATAAATCCGTTTATCCAATCAATATTTCCTTCAGTAGAAGTAACCCAAGATATAGCGTATTGATCCCAAACGTCCAAGTTACCAGTTTTATAATATTCAATTAATAAACTTAGGGTAGTTTCTTGTTTTGTGTTTTCTGCTACGCTTTTAGCTTTTTCTAACCAGTAAATGATTTTGTCGATAGCTGCTCCATACATACCACCAGACTTCCATACTTTTTCAACTAATTTTCCATTTTCACGAACTAATTTTGAATTTAAGCCAGCTTCTATAGGTTTTCCTTCTGGGCCTTTGTAAGCTTTAGCATAGAAATTTTCAACATCTTTACTTGTAATATCTGGACTGTAAAAATTAATAGCCGAAGCTAAAACATTATCAACTCCAGCTTTTTTATTTACTTTCTTAGCGTCTTTGTCATTAAAAATTACCTCTAAAGCTTCAGTAGATAAAGTAGTATTCGTTTCTTTTAATAAACTTTCTAAATATTCTTTTGAAAATTCAGGTTTTAATTTGTCGTTAGAGTAGTGGTGATGTATTCCGTTTGAAAACCAAATTCTTTTTAAGTAGGTTTTAAAAGCAATGTAATCTTTGCTTTTTTTATCTCCTTTAAAATTGGTATTTACAGTTTCTAAGGATTTTCTAATTTCTAAATTATGACGGTAATTTTGGTCCCACATAATATCACGCCCCGCTAAACCAGCCTGCGTTAAGTAGTAAACTAATTGTTTTTCTTTTAATGTTAATTCTTTAAAACCAGGAATTTGGTAGCGTAAAACTTTGATGTCAGCAAATTGTTCAACTACATGTTCAAATTCTTTAGTTTTAGTTTCCTTTGTTGCAGTAGCTTCTTTTTTAGTGTCAATACCACAAGAAAATAAAATACTTGTAGTAGCAATCGTACAAAGCACTTGTTTTAAGTTCATTTATAAATATTTAAATTAATTTTTAGTTGAGCGATAAAAATACGAAATTAAACTTCGTGATATCTAAAACAATCTGTAGTATGATCATTTACCATACCTGTTGCTTGCATGTGAGCATAGATAACTGTTGAACCAACAAATTTGAAACCTCGTTTTTTTAAATCTTTTGAAATTTTATCTGAAAGTTCTGTAGTTGCTGGTACGTCTTCTCGTTTATTAAATACATTTTTAATAGGCTTTCCATTGGTGAACTCCCAAATATATTTAGAAAAGGTACCAAATTCTTCTTGTACTTTTATAAAAGCTATGGCATTTGATATTGTTGCTTTTATTTTTAATTTATTTCGAATAATTCCAGCGTTTTGTAATAACTGTTCATATTTATTATCTGAATATTTAGCTATTTTTTTGTAATCAAAATTGTCAAAAGCTATTCTAAAGTTTTCACGTTTTTTTAAAACTGTAATCCAACTTAAACCAGCTTGAAAAGTTTCTAAAATTAAAAATTCAAATAATTTATCATCGTCATACACAGGAACTCCCCATTCATTATCATGGTATTCAATATATAAAGGGTCATTGCTAACCCAAAAGCACCTGTTTTTCATATTGTTTAGTTTTAAGATGCATAAAAATACTGTTAAATCATTTAAAAACAATTTGTAACTGGAATAATTTTCCGAACTTTATAGAGGTTGAAAATCATCATTGATTATGAAAGTTTTGAAGTATGTATTAATAACGGTAATTTTAAGTTTTGTTTTTTATGGTTGTGCTTTTACATCTGTAAAAAATAAATCAACAGTAAAAGAAGAGCCTGTTGTAATTGCAAATGATAGTTTAGAGTATGAAATTATTATAATCGACCCAGGCTTTACAACATATCTTAATTCGATTGCTAGACCTGTAGGATTTTATTCTCAATCTTATTTAGAAAATAAAAATAGATTTTATGTTACTGCTTGGAATAGAAGGGTAGGAAACCCAGGGATGTTTAATCCGAATATTTATGAAAATATAATTGATTATAATATTCATATTGATTATGGGTATGAGGTGAATTATAAGTTGTTCAATTATTTTGAATTTGTGCAGGGTAAATATAGAATAGTTTTAAGGTGATATTTTTGAGGTCAAAAGCGTATATTTGTTATTAAAAATAATTACCTAGCATGAACTTTTTACGAAATTTACTAGCCGCTATTGTGGGCTTTTTTATATCTATTTTTTTAATCTTTATTTTTTTTATTTTCATAGCTTCTTTAATGGGGTCCTCTGATGAAATAATGGTAAAACCAAATTCAGTTTTAAAGCTTGATTTGTCTACTTCAATAAAAGATTATGCTCCAAAAGACACGAGTCCTTTAGCAGAGATATTGGAGTTGAATGATCAGAAATTAGCTTTAAATAACATTCTAAACGCTATTGATAATGCTAAAACAGATCCTAATATTAAAGGAATTAATATCAGCACTGTATATGTAAATGCAGGAATAGCTCAAACTCAAGCTATTCGAAACAAAATACAAGAGTTTAAGGAAAGTGGAAAATTTGTTTATGCATATAATGATTTCTATGATCAAAAGAATTACTATTTAAGTTCAGTTGCTGATAGTGTTTTTGTCAATCCTGTAGGGATGGTAGATTTCAAAGGGCTATCAACAGAGATTTTGTATTACAAAGATTTTGAAGATAAGTATGGGGTTAAAATGGAAGTAATCCGTCATGGTAAATATAAAAGTGCAGTAGAACCTTATTTGACAAACAAAATGAGTGAAGCTAACAGAGAGCAAACAGTTTCTTTTTTGAAGTCTATTTGGTCTGAAATGACAGGAGATATTAGTAAAAGTAGAAAAATTTCTGTTGAAAAATTGAATGAAATTGCAGATAATTTAAAAGGAAGAAATGCTGATTTAGCCAAAGACAATAATTTAATTGATGATTTAATATATGAAGATGAATATAAAAATAAATTAGAATCACTTGTTGCATCAAAAGTTAATACGTTAACTATTCAAGACTATATAAAGTCAGGGAAAGGTAGAAAAGCTTCATTAGAAAAAAATAAAATAGCTGTAATTTATGCTCAAGGACAAATAATGTATGGTGAAGGGAATGAAGATATAATTGGTCAAGGAATCATAAATAAAGCAATAAGAAAAGCAAGAAAGGATAAGAGTGTTAAAGCAATTGTTTTACGCGTTAATTCCCCTGGAGGGAGTGCTTTAGCTTCTGAGTTGATTTGGAGAGAGCTAGAATTGACAAAGAAAGAAAAACCTTTAGTTGTTTCTATGGGGAATTTAGCCGCTTCAGGAGGGTATTATATTGCTTGTAATGCAGATAAAATTATTGCCGAACCTTCTACAATAACTGGTTCTATCGGTGTTTTTGGAATGATACCAAATATTAGTAAGTTTACAGATAAATTAGGAATTAATGCTGAACAAGTTTCTACTAATAGTAGTCCTAGTTATAGCGTTTTTGAACCTATTGATGAGAAATTTTATAAGGTTACTAAAGAAGGTGTAGAACAGATTTATAATGTTTTTGTAACTCGTGTAGCAGATGGTAGGGGTATGAAGTTTGATGAGGTTGACAAAATTGCCCAAGGAAGAGTTTGGACAGGTAAACAAGCATTAGAAAATGGTTTGGTTGATGCTTTGGGTGGCCTTGAAGATGCTATTGAAATGGCAGCAAGCATTGCTAAAATAGATAACTATAGAGTTAGAAATTATCCTAATTATAAAAAAGATTTGAAAGAGTCGTTTAAGTTTTCTCCTTTTACAAAATTATCAAAAGAAGAATTGTTAAAAGAGGCTTTAGGAGAAGAAAATTATAGATTGTACAACAATATAAATCAGATAAAAAATATAAAAGGAATTCAGGCAAGAATCCCTTTTATATTTGAAGTTAAGTAATTAAGCTTAATTATCATAAAAAAAAGGCTGTTTGAATTTTCAAACAGCCTTTTTATTTTATAAACTATAGATAAAATAGTTCTAATTATATTACATCATTCCTGGCATTCCACCACCCATTGGAGGCATTCCACCTCCTGCTGGAGCGTCTTCTTTAATATCAATTAATGCACATTCAGTAGTTAAAATCATTCCAGCAACTGAAGCAGCATTTTCTAAAGCTACACGAGTTACCTTTTTAGGGTCAATAATTCCAGCGTCTAACATATTTACATATGTTTCAGATTTAGCATCGTAACCAAAATCTTTTTCACCTTCAAGTACTTTATTGATAACTACAGAGCCTTCACCACCAGCATTTTCAACAATAGTTCTTAATGGAGATTCAATAGCTCTGTTTACAATTTGTACACCAGTAGTTTCATCTAAGTTTTCAGTAGTTAATGTTTCTAATACTTTTTTAGCTCTCACTAAAGCAACACCACCACCAGCAACAATACCTTCTTCAACGGCAGCTCTTGTAGCGTGTAAAGCATCATCAACTCTATCTTTCTTTTCTTTCATTTCTACCTCAGAAGCAGCACCTACATATAAAACAGCAACACCACCAGCTAATTTAGCTAAACGCTCTTGTAACTTTTCACGATCGTAATCAGATGTAGTTGTTTCAATTTGAGCTTTAATTTGATTAACACGAGCTTTAATTTGTGTTTCATCGCCCGAACCATTAACAATCGTAGTGTTGTCTTTATCAATAGTAACAGTTTCTGCAGTTCCTAATAAATCTAGAGTAGCATTTTCTAATGAGAAACCTCTTTCTTCAGAAATAACAGTACCACCAGTTAAGATAGAGATGTCTTCTAACATTGCTTTTCTACGATCGCCAAAACCAGGAGCTTTTACAGCTGCAATTTTTAAACCACCACGTAATTTATTCACTACTAAAGTAGCTAAGGCTTGTCCGTCTACGTCTTCAGCAATAATTAATAAAGGTCTACCTGATTGAGAAACAGGTTCTAATATTGGAAGAATTTCTTGTAAGTTAGAAATCTTTTTATCGAATAATAAAATATAAGGATTTTCTAGAGTGGCAATCATTTTATCTGCATCCGTTACAAAGTAAGGAGATAAATAACCTCTATCAAATTGCATTCCTTCAACAACATCTACATATGTGTCAGTCCCTTTAGCTTCTTCAACAGTTATAACACCTTCTTTACCAACTTTACCAAAAGCAGTTGCGATTAGATCACCAATTACTTGATCATTATTTGCAGAAATAGAAGCTACTTGTTGTATTTTTTCAGAAGAATTTCCAACTTCTTCAGATTGTTTAGCTAAGTCTTCAGTAATAACAGCAACAGCTTTGTCAATTCCACGTTTTAAATCCATAGGATTTGCCCCAGCAGCAACATTTTTTAAACCTTCTTTAACTATAGACTGAGCTAAAACAGTAGCTGTAGTTGTACCATCACCTGCTAAATCGTTAGTTTTAGAAGCAACTTCCTTTACCATTTGTGCTCCCATATTTTCTAGAGCATCTTCTAATTCAATTTCTTTAGCTACAGTAACACCGTCTTTTGTTACATGAGGAGCTCCGAAAGATTTTGAAATAATTACATTACGTCCTTTTGGACCTAAAGTTACTTTTACTGCGTTAGCTAATGCATCTACTCCACGTTTTAAACCGTCACGAGCATCAACATCAAATTTTATATCTTTTGCCATTTTATTGTAGTTTTTTGTCTAAATCTTATATGTAATTTTAGACTTTGATTTTAGTTAATTTATAATGAGCAATTGAATAGCTCAAAAAATAATTATTTAGATAATAGCGAAAATGTCACTTTCTCTCATAATTAAATAATCCTTTCCTTCAAGTTTTAATTCCGTTCCAGCATACTTCCCGTATAAAACTGTATCTCCAACTTTTACAGTTAAAGGCTCATCTTTTGTACCTGTTCCAACTGCAACAATAATTCCTTTCTGAGGCTTTTCTTTAGCGTTGTCTGGAATAATAATTCCTGATGCAGTAGTGGTTTCTGCGGCAGCAGGCTCTACAAGAACTCTATCTGCTAAAGGCTTAATGTTTAATCCCATTATATATATATTTTAATTAATTAAATTAAGTTTTTAACTGGTTACAGTTAGTCAGAAATTATGCCATTGTTTTTATGCTGACACTTTTTCAAGTAGTATAGTTTTTTTATAATAAAAAAATGCCAACGTGTCATTTCGTTGGCATTTTTATATGAGTTATTGATAGTGTTTATTTCACGCTATCGTTTGCTGTATTCGTTGTTGTAGCTGGTGTATTCGTTGTTGTTGTTTCTACTCCGCTTAATGTGTCATCTAATTGAGGAGCACTTTCAGTGTTTCCTCTAGGAATTGCAAAATTAGCTAATAAAATTAACGCAAACATTGTTATTGCTAAAGTCCATGTAGTTTTATCTAAAAAGTTGTTTGTGTTTTGTACACCTCCAATATTTTGAGATCCACCACCACCAAAAGATGAAGATAATCCGCCTCCTTTAGGATTTTGTACCATTACAATTAAAATTAATGCTATTGCAACTATTAAAATTAACACTAAAAGTAAAGTATATGTAGTCATTATTTATTGTTTTGTAAAATTTTAATTTTCTTAATTTGGTCTGCAAAGAAACCACTTTTTTCTGGATATTTCAAACTTAATATTTTATATGCTTGAATTGCACTATCATATTTTTTCTGTTCAAGATAAACTTTAGCTAAAGTTTCGGTCATTAACCTATTGTTTTGTTGAGATTCTTTAACCTTAATTTCTTTAGAGACACCTTTTGTTGGTCTTGTTATTTTAGGGCTGGTTTCAATAAAACGATTAATTAATATATCCTTCTCAGAATTTTTTTCGATCTTTTTTCTGAAGAAAAATCTCTTACAATAGTATTTTTTGAAGAAAGTTCTAACCATTGATTAAAAGAAAAGGTTTCTTTCTTTGTGAAGTTAAGAGGCTCACCTATAGTTAATTCTTTTTTAACTGTACCAGTTTTTAATAATTTTGTTTTTTGTATTACAGCTTCCCTTATGCTTCTTTTTTCTGTATTTTTTTTAGTCGATTTAAAACTTTTTGAGGTAATAAAATCAAATAAAACTGATCGATCAGTTGTATGTGCAGCGGTTATTTTTAGTTCATTATTGTATTTGTAACTTTCTTTGTTTTTTAACGCTCTTAAATATAAAGAACGTGCAGATTGAAAATAAGGATATTTATCAATTATAGATTTTAATTGATTAATTTCTTCATCCTGAAAAAGCTCAGGACTTTCAATATATTTTATGTATTCGTCTGTTGTCAAATTATAGTATTACCATTTTGCTACTGATTCATTAAAAATATCTTGAGTAATACGTTCTAGTATATTTTTTAAAGCGTTGTCTAATACATTTCCTGTTAGTTGCTCAGAAGCACCATAATCATAGTAAAAAGTAAATTGTTTTTCAAAACTGTCTTTTTCCACCAAATTGTTAGTAAAACGTACATTAACAACAATGGTAAGTCTATTTTGTGCTGCTGTTTGATTTGCAGTAGCACTCATAGGAGAAATTCGATAATCAGTTATCTCACCTTCAAAATGTAATTGCCCTCCAACCCTTACTAAAGCTAAATTAGTTTGACGATTAAATAGATCTCTTAAGTCTTGGGTAAAACGTTTACTCAGTGTAGGTTCAATTATTGGAGCTCGATTTGAAAAAAAATCAATCTGAATTGTTTTAGCATTTCCAGTATTTCCTCCAGTGAAAGAGTACGCTCCACAACCTATAAAAGTAATTAGAAGTATTAATGATAAAGATGTGTATAAAAGTTTTCTCATTTTAATTCAATAATGTAGTTCTGTAAAGGTAAATAAAACGAAAGTTAAATTTTTTATAAATCGTACTGTTTAATTTTTCTGTAAAGTGTTCTTTCAGAGATGCCTAGTTCTTTTGAAGCAAGTTTACGTTTTCCGTTATTTTTTTCTAAAGACCTCCTTATCATTTCAATTTCTTTTTCTTGTAATGATAAATTTTCATCTTCCTCAATAGTTTCAACAAAATCATAATTATTTTGACTTGACGACTCTGGTATTTGAACAACTTCAACTTTTGGGGTTTCAGTTTGTTGTTCTTGATATATTTTTTGAATTAACCTATGATTATCTTCCTGAACTTGTTTTGAGTTTCCTTCTTTTAATAAATCTAAGGTTAATTTTTTTAAATCATTAATATCATTTCTCATATCAAACAATATCTTATACATAATATCTCGTTCGTTAGAAAAATCGTTATTACTATTGGAATTGTTGTTATTAACAACAGCAGGAAGATTTCCTTGTATATTAGGTAAATATTGGGCTAATTTTTCAGGTGAAATAAGTCTGTTTTCTTCAACAACTGATATTTGTTCTGCAATATTTCTTAACTGTCTTATGTTTCCAGGGAAATTATAATTTAATAACACTTTTACAGCGTTTTCTTCTAGCCGAATAGTAGGCATACGGTATTTCTGAGCGAAATCAGCAGCAAATTTTCTAAAAAGTAAATGAATATCTTCTCCACGTTGTTTTAATGGAGGTAGTGGTATTTCAATTGTGCTTAAACGATAGTATAAATCTTCTCGAAACTTGCCATTACTAATGGCATTATGCATGTTAACATTAGTCGCTGCTACAATCCTTACATTCGTTTTTTGTACTTGAGATGAGCCAACCTTTATAAATTCACCATTTTCTAAAACACGTAATAAACGCACTTGAGTAGTTAAAGGTAATTCTCCAACTTCATCTAAAAAAATAGTACCACCGTCTGCGACTTCAAAATATCCTTTTCGTGTAGCTGTTGCTCCTGTAAAAGCTCCTTTTTCATGTCCGAATAATTCACTGTCAATAGTGCCCTCAGGGATTGCTCCACAGTTTACAGCTATATATTTTGCATGTTTTCTATGTGATAATTGATGAATAATTTTAGGGACGCTTTCTTTTCCAACTCCACTTTCACCAACAACTAACACAGAAATATCAGTAGGAGCAACTCTAATAGCTTTTTCAATAGCTCTATTGAGCTGAAGATCGTTTCCGATAATGCCAAAACGTTGTTTTGTAGCTTGTAAATTTTCCAAAGTTACTTATAAGATTAATAGTTAAATTTTAAGGAGAAAGCTTTTGTTCCAGAAGATTTCTCAAATACGTTACTACTGACTGGGTAATTATTGTCGTTATACTTGTGCTCATATCTGTAATTTGTATTCCTTAAAAGAAGGTTTTCCCCAAAATTAGATACTATATCAGGCACGTTATTTCCAATAACATTTAGTTTTCCTCTAATTATAATGTGTGGTATATAATACTTGGCATAGTGGGGTCTTAGAGGGTTTATTTTATTTGTGTATTCGTAATCGTATACAGCGTTCCCAATAATATTTTTTGAATCTATTTTAACACAGTTTTCATTTTGGTCGTACAAGAAATTTAATTCCATTTCTATTTTATTGTCGGGAAGCTTTACCTGTTTTATATTTTCAATTAGATTGGCGTCATTAAAAGAATAGGTTATCTTGTGGGTGATATTGCTAAATGTTTGATCTGGGATTTCTGTAATTATAGAGTTGTTTTGATAGGTCAAAAATTGTTCGTATTCAAAAGAATTGGATTTATAAATAACGGACTTAAGCTTATCATTAGAATCATATTTAAACTCATATGAAAAGGTTACATCACCCAAACCATCATAAGTAGTATATTTAGACATCAAATCATTTTGGTATTCAAATTTTTCAAAGACAAATTTGCTTAAATTTTGAATTGATCTTATACTTTCGGTACTTTTAGTTCCATCAAATTCGTATGAAAAAGAACCTCCTGGATCAGGATAAACCTGTTTTACACTTTTTAAAGAGGTTTTTTGATTTAGAATTTCATTGTTCTCGTTCTTGGAACAAGAAACAGATGCTATAGCAAAGATAATTAAGATTTTTTTTTTCATGATAATTTATTACGATATTTAAAATTAGTTATTGTCTGAATATCCAACAGCGGTTCCTAGTAATGTTGCAGAAGTACAATCCTCAACCTTAACGTTCACAAAGTCTCCCATCTCATAGTGTTCTTTAGGGAAAATTATAACTGTGTTTTGAGTATTACGCCCTTTCCATTCATTTGGGTTTTTCTTTGAAGTTCCTTCAATTAAAACTTCTTGTATTTGCCCTAGATTTTCTTTAGTTCTAAATAAACTATGTTCTTGTTGTAAGTCTATGATTTCTTGAAGTCTACGTTTTTTAATAGCTAGAGGAATATCATCCTCCATTTTTTTAGCTGCTAAAGTTCCAGGACGTTCAGAGTAAGCAAACATAAATCCGAAGCTATATTTAACATGACGCATTAAATCTAAAGTATCTTGATGGTCTTGTTCAGTTTCTCCACAAAATCCAGCAATCATGTCTTGACTTAATGCCATCTCAGGGATAATCCTATAAATATTATCAACTAATTCCATATACTCTTCACGAGTATGTTGACGATTCATAGCTTTTAACATAGCGTTACTTCCACTTTGAATAGGCAAGTGAATGTATTTGCAAATGTTTTTATGTTTGGCCATTATATGAATAACATCCAGGGTCATGTCTTGAGGATTAGAGGTGGAAAAACGAAAACGTATTTTAGGAAATTCCGTAGCACACATATCTAATAACTGAGCAAAATTTACTGCTGTAGCCCTTGCCATTTCAGAAGCTTTGTTAAAATCTTTTTTTAAGCCTCCTCCATACCATAAGAAAGAATCTACGTTTTGCCCTAATAAAGTAATTTCTTTAAAATTTTTCTCTTGCATAGATCTGATTTCTCCAATGATACTTTGAGGGTCTCTACTACGCTCTCTACCTCTGGTAAATGGAACTACACAAAAAGTACACATATTGTCACAACCACGAGTAATAGAAACAAACGCAGATACTCCATTAGAGTTTAGTCTTACAGGAGAAACATCAGCATAGGTTTCTTCTTTTGATAAAATTACATTAACAGCATCTCTACCAGCGTCAACTTCTTCAATTAAATTTGGTAAATCACGATAAGCATCAGGACCAACAACTAAATCTACAATTTTTTCTTCTTCTAAAAACTTTGCTTTAAGTCTTTCAGCCATGCAACCTAAAACTCCAACCTTCATTTTAGGGTTTACTCTTTTTACAGCATTATATTTTTTTAAACGATTACGAACTGTTGTTTCAGCTTTTTCACGAATAGAACAAGTATTTACCAAAACTAAATCTGCATCTTCTAAATTTTGAGTAGTATTAAAACCTTGTTCAGAAAGTATAGAGGCTACAATTTCACTATCATTCATATTCATTTGACAGCCATAGCTTTCTATAAAAAGCTTTTTGCTGTTGTTCTCTTTTTGCTCGGTAAGTAAAGGTTTTCCTTGTATTTTCTCGTCAATTACTTTCTCAATGTGTTCCATAAAATCCTTAAGTGATAATAAAAAAATAGAATGCAAAGATACAACCAAAAACTATAAGATATGACAAATTGACATAAATTAATTAAACGTTAGTAGCGTTAAAAAAAAGTAAAGTTTAGAAGAAAAAGTGCTAATAAAAAAAAAGTGTCTACTTTTGCAAACTGAAAAAGGGTATCATTACAGAATGGTATCATTTAGATAAGAGTAAGAAGTATGGCAAAGAATTTAGTAATAGTAGAGTCTCCAGCAAAAGCAAAAACAATAGAGAAGTTTTTAGGAAAAGATTTTCAAGTTGAATCTAGTTTTGGACACATTGCAGATTTACCTTCGAAAGAATTAGGAGTTAACGTAGAAGGTGATTTTAAACCAAAATACATTGTTTCTACAGATAAAAAAGCAGTAGTAAAAAAACTAAAGGATTTAGCAAAAAAAGCAGAAACTGTTTGGCTAGCAAGTGATGAGGATCGAGAGGGAGAGGCTATTGCGTGGCATTTAGCAGAGCAGTTGAAACTTAAGGATAAAGATACCAAACGTATAGTTTTTAACTCTATTACTAAGAAAGCAATTTTAAAAGCAATAGAGAACCCAAGGACTATAAATTATAATTTGGTAGATGCTCAACAAGCAAGGCGTGTATTAGACAGGATAGTAGGGTATGAATTGTCACCTGTTTTATGGAGAAAAGTAAAAGCAGGATTGTCAGCTGGTAGGGTTCAATCTGTAGCTGTTCGATTGATTGTAGAAAAAGAGAGAACTATTGAAGCGTTTGAAGCCAGAGCATCTTATAGAGTAGATGCAGAATTTTCTAATGAAGAAGGGAAAAGTTTTAAAGCAAAACTAGCTAAGAATTTTTCAACAAAGAAAGAAGCAGAAGAGTTTTTAAATTCTTGTGCTGATGCAAATTTTAACGTTGAAGATTTACAAAAAAAACCAGCAAAAAAATCTCCAGCTGCTCCTTTTACAACTTCAACTTTACAGCAAGAAGCATCTAGAAAGTTAGGTTTTCCAGTGGCAAAGACAATGATGGTTGCTCAACGATTATATGAAGCTGGATTAATAACATACATGAGAACCGATAGTGTTAATTTATCGGATGATGCTAAAAATGCCGCTGAAGAAGAAATTTCTAATTATTACGGTAAAGAGTATAGTAAACCAAGGAATTATTCAACTAAGTCAAAAGGAGCTCAAGAAGCTCACGAGGCAATTCGGCCTACTGATATGTCTCGACATGATGTATCTGTTGAGTATGATCAAGATCGTTTATATAGTTTAATATGGAAACGTACTTTAGCATCGCAAATGAGTGATGCTCAGTTGGAACGAACCTCTGTAAAAATAGAGAACGATAAGAACGATAAGGTTTTTTCAGCTAATGGAGAAGTAATAACTTTTGAAGGGTTCTTAAAAGTATATTTAGAAGGTACTGATAATGAAGATGAGGAGCAAGATGGAATGCTTCCTAAAATGAGAGTAAATGAAACTTTAGTAAATAAGTTTATTTCTGCAACTGAAAGATATACACGCCCTCCAGCAAGATTTACTGAAGCCTCTTTAGTAAAAAGATTAGAAGAATTAGGTATTGGTCGACCATCTACCTATGCGCCTACAATTTCTACAGTTCAAAGGCGAGGATATGTTGAAAAAGGTGCTGCAGAAGGAGTAGAAAGAAAGTATACTCAATTAATGTTGACTACTAATTCAGTTTCTGAAAATATACTATCTGAAAAGGTAGGTGCTGATAAAGGGAAGTTAATGCCAACTGATATTGGGAATATTGTTAACGACTTTTTGGTAGAAAATTTTAAGAGAGTATTAGATTACGGTTTTACTGCAAAAGTTGAAAGTGATTTTGATGATATTGCTGATGGAAAAGAAAATTGGACTTCAATAATTAAGGATTTTTACAAGGATTTTCATCCAAATGTAAAAGATGTTGCTGAAAATGCAGAAAGAGCTAGTGGACAACGTTTATTAGGAATAGACCCTGATAGCGGTAAAAATGTATATGTTCGTTTAGGGCGTTTTGGAGCCATGGTACAAATTGGAGAAGCTACAGATGAAGAAAAACCCAAGTTTGCTAGCTTACAGGCTGATCAAACTTTGAGTTCTTTGACGTATGAAGAAGCAATGGATTTGTTTAAATTGCCTAAAACTGTTGGAGAATATGAAGAAAAAGAAGTGATAGTGGCAAATGGCCGTTTTGGACCTTATATTAAGTTTGATGGAAAATACGTATCTTTAGATAAAGGAGAGAATCCTATGTCTGTTGATATGGATAGAGCTATTGAGTTAATAGAAGCTAAAAGAAAAGCTGATGCACCTATTGGGCATTATGAAGAATTACCAATCCAAAAAGGAGTTGGTCGTTTTGGTCCCTTTATCAAATGGAATTCAATTTTTATTAATGTTAATAAAAAATATGATTTTGATAATTTAACGCAAGAAGATTTAGAAGAATTAATAGAAGATAAAAAAAGAAAAGAACGAGAAAAGTTAATTCATAATTTCGAAGAAGTTGGTATTCGTGTAGAGAAAGCACGTTGGGGTCGTTTCAATGTTATTAAAGGAAAGATTAAAATTGAACTACCTAAAACTACAGAAATAGAAAAATTAACTCAAGAGGAAGCAGTGAAAATGATAGAAGCTAAAACACCAAAAAAGAAAAAAACAAAAAAAAAGAAATAGAGTAAATTTAAAAGAGAATAGTTTTTTTTGTTATATTGCGGTTCCTTATTTAATCCCCTTAAATAGATGAATATCGATTTTTTTTCACCGGTAAGTGACTCTGTTGTTATACAGGTCATGTCGCAAACAACCTCTACGTTGGGTGGGAATATTAGTATTCATACTCCCAGTAATGGATTTCCAGATCTTTCTAATGTTAAGATTGCAATACTTGCTGTTTCGGAAGGAAGAGGGGCTGATCAATTCGATTGTTTAGAATGTATATATACTATTAGGAAAGAATTATATCAATTGTTTTCTGGTAATTGGCATACTAAAATTGCTGATTTAGGTACCATTGAGCAAGGTAGTTCCATTAATGATACTTATTTTGCAGTATCTTCTGTTGTAACTTCACTACTAAAAGAAGATATTATACCAATAATAATAGGCGGAAGCCAAGATATAACTTATGCCAATTATCGGGCATATGATACTCTTGAGCAAACAGTAAACTTAGTATCAGTTGATAGTAGGTTTGATTTGGGTGGTGAAGATGAAGAGCTGTTAGCAAAATCTTTTTTAGGAAAGGTTATAATGGATGAGCCGAGTAATTTGTTTAACTATAGTAATATAGGGTATCAAACTTATTTTAATTCACAAGAAGAAATAGCATTATTAGATAAACTGTATTTTGATACTTATAGGCTAGGAGAAGTTAAAAATATTACATTAGTAGAACCTATTTTAAGAGATGCTGATATCGTTAGTATAGATATAGCAAGTATTAGACAAGGAGATGCTCCTGGTACAGCGAATGGTTCACCTAACGGTTTTTACGGTGAAGATATATGTGCAATAGCAAGATATTCAGGAATAAGTGACAAGGTTACTTCTTTCGGTATCTATGAATATAGTAGTAACTTAGATGTAAATAATCAAACAGCTCGACTTATAGCTCAAACTATTTGGTATTTCATTGAAGGAGTGAATCATAGAGCAAATGATTACCCTTATGTAACTAAAGAAAATTATGAAAGATATACGGTTGTTTTAGAAGATGATGATCCATTAAATTTTTATAAAAGCGATAAAAGTGGTCGTTGGTGGATGGAAATAAATTTAATATCGAATAATAAACATAAAAGACATGCGTTAATACCATGTAACTATCGAGATTATGAGCAAGCATTAAATCATAAAATACCCAAAAGATGGTTTAAAGCATTGCAAAAGCTTACGTAAAAGAGAGTTATCTTTTTGGAGATAAATTTTTATAACTCGTAATTGTTTTTTAATAAAAAAAATAATAGGTTTACGCCTCTTTTTTAAGAAAGAATAAAGTATGAAGAAATTAGCAGTATTTGCATTATTAGTATCTATTATCTATGCCTGTGGTTCTAGCGGAGACAGAGGAGAATTGGTAGGAGTTAAATCAAAAAGAAAATGGTTTGCTGAAAAGCCTTATGGTATGGCTAAAATACCAGGAGGGTCATTTACTATGGGTAAACAAGATGAAGATCCTTTAGGAGCCATGAACGCTCCTACTAAAACTGTAACAGTTCAGCCTTTTTATATGGATGAATCTGAAATTACAAATAGTGAGTATAAGCAATTTGTTTATTGGGTTAGAGATTCTGTAACTAGAACAAAATTAGCGTATCAAGCTGAATTTGCATCAACTGGAGAAGAAGGTGCAGCAGGTGATAAACCAGCAGGGATTCAACTGTATGCTTTTGCCTCAAAAGACAGTGTTAATGAAACGCCTTATGAAAAGTACATGCGTGAGAATTACTATGAGGTAGGAGAAGGTTTGGACTCTTTAAAACCATTAAATTGGGAAGAAGAACTTATTTGGGAACAACAAGAGTTTCCTGACGCTGACTATGTAGAAGTAATGGATTCTTTATACATCAAGAAAGAAGAAGCTTTAAATGGAATTAGAACTTTTAAAACTAAATTATTAAATTATAGATACTATTGGTTCGATAATGAAAAAGCAGCTAGGTCTGGAAAAGATAGAAAGGAGTTTATGAAAAATGAAGAAATTAATATTTATCCTGACACTACTGTTTGGATTAAAGATTTTAATTATTCATACAATGATCCAATGCATCAAGAGTATTTTGCACATAAAGCTTATGAAAACTATCCTGTTGTTGGAGTTAGTTGGAATCAGGCAAAAGCATTTTGTCATTGGAGAACACAAACTAAAAATAATTTTCAACGTTCTAAGAAGAAACTAGGATTAGTTCCAGCTTTTAGATTGCCAACTGAAGCAGAATGGGAGTATGCTGCTCGTGGAGGTCTTAATTATGCTAAATACCCATGGGGTGAACCTAACACTACTAGTGACAGAGGTTGTTTTTTAGCCAACTTTAAGCCTGTTCGTGGAGATTATGCAGCTGACGGAGCTTTGTATACTGTAGAAGCGGTTTCGTACAATGCAAACGAGTACGGATTGTATAATATGGCAGGAAATGTTGCTGAATGGACAAATACAGCATACAACCAGATGTCTTATTACATGGGGTCTACTATGAATCCTAATGTAGAGAATAGAGAAAATAGAAGGAAAATTATTAGAGGTGGTTCATGGAAAGATGTAGCATATTTCTTAGAAGTTAGTTCAAGAGATTGGGAGTACGCTGATACAGCAAGAAGCTACATTGGTTTTAGAACTGTACAAGATTATTTAGGTACCAGTAAAAGTAAGTAACAATATAAAGTAACAATTATAAATAAAAATTAAAATTAATTCCCTTAAAAAGATTAAAAATTATGGCACAATCAAAATCGAGTAAGAAAGTATTTAACATGGCCTATGGTTTAGGAGCTTCTGTAGTAATTTTAGGAGCACTTTTCAAAATCATGCATTTTAAAATCGGACCGCTAACGGGTGGTGTTATGTTAACAGCAGGTTTAATAGTAGAAGCTATTATTTTTGCAATATCAGCATTTGAACCTATCGAAGATGAATTAGATTGGACCAAGGTATATCCTGAACTATCAGGAGGTTCTGCATTAGACAAAAATGATGAAGCATCTTCAGAAGACGCACAAAGTATGTTGTCTCAAAAATTAGATAACATCTTAAAAGAGGCAAAATTAGATGCTGAGTTAATCTCTAGTTTAGGAGATAGTATTCAGAATTTTCAAGGAGCAGCAGAAGGTTTAACAGCTACTTCAGCAACTGTTTCTTCAACTAATCAGTACAACGAGCAAATGTCAATGGCTGCAGCGAAATTAGAATCATTAAATGGAGTGTATGCAATTCAAGTTGAGAATGCTAGTAAGCAAGCTGATTTAAATACAACAATGGTAGAGAATTCTGAACGTTTACAAGAACAAATGCAATCTTTAGCGTCAAACTTATCTTCTTTAAATGGAGTATATGGAGGAATGCTTTCTGCAATGTCTAAGTAATATTAGTTTTATTAAATAAAAATATCATATATTAATTAAAAAATAACTAATAGAAAATGGCAGGAGGAAAACAGTCACCAAGGCAAAGAATGGTAAACTTGATGTACCTTGTTTTCATTGCAATGTTAGCAATGAATATGAGTAAAGAAGTTTTATCAGCTTTTGGATTAATGAATGAGAAGTTATCAGCGTCAAATACAAGAGCGACTAAATCAAATCAAGCTTCATACGAAGCCCTAGCTTTAAAAGCATCGGAGCAAGCTAAGCAGTATGGAAAAGCCAAAGAAGATACGGACAAGTTGCGTGTTATGGCTGATGATTTATTTAACTATATAGAAGAGCTAAAAACAAAAATGACCAGTGATTTAGAGGATGCTACAGCTTATGAATCAATGGATAAATCTGGTTTTTTAGATCAATATTTCTTTGCTAATGGTAAAATTTCAAAAAAAGGTAAAGAGTATGTTGCTAAAATTAAAGAGTTCAAAGAAAAAGCCTTAGAGATTTTAGGTGAAAGAGAGTTGGCAGATGTAGTTTCTGAACGCTTTAAAACTGATGATGTTAAAGATAAAGAAGGAGTAAAGAAGTCTTGGTTAAGTTATAATTATGAAGGTTTTCCTTTAATAGCTTCTTTAACTAAAATGACTCAGATTCAATCTGATGTTAAAACAACTGAATCTGATGCTTTGTCTGCCTTATTACAAGGAGAGTTGTCAAAAGCAGTATCTATGACTAATTATGAAGCCATGGTTGTTTTTGAGAAAAATGCTTATTATCCAGGTGAAAAATTATCAGGTAAAATAATTTTAGGTAAAAATGATCCTAATTTAACAGCTGAAAAAGTAATTCTTAATGGTAAGGATATTGCTGAGGATAAAATTAAAGCTGGGCAAGTTATATTAGACGGACCAGCCGGTTCTGTTGGAGATAGAGAGCTTAAAGGTGAATTCTACTTTAAAGAAGGTGATTCAACAGTTATTATTCCAATTAAAGGAGGTTATTCTGTAATACCTAAACCTAATGAAGCTGTTATTTCTGCTGATAAGATGAATGTGGTTTACAAAGGGTTGTCTAACCCGTTAACTATATCAATACCAGGGGTTCCAGGTAATAAAGTTGTAGCAAATGCACCAGGTCTAAGAAGAGTCAAAGGAAATAGTTATGTTATGGCTCCTAAAGGAAATGGTGAAGTTACAATAAGAGTTTCTGGAACATTACCAAACGGAAGTAAAGTTAGTTCTAATAAGAAATTTAGAATTAAAGATATACCACCAGCAGTTGGTTTGGTTAGAAATCAATACGGTACAGTTAGAATGCCTAAAGCTAGTATCAAAAATATTACAGTTGGTGCAGGTTTACCTGATTTCTTATTTGATTTAAAATTAAATGTATCTAGTTTTAAGATTAAAGTTCCTGGTCAAACTACAATTTCAGTTTCTGGAACACGTTTAAATGCTAGAGCTAAAAAAGCTTTACAGAGAGCAAGAAGAAACGATGTAATTACTATTTTTGGAATTCAAGCATCAGTTTCTGGATCTAATTATAAAATAAAGAAAGTGCTAAATGTTAGCATAGAAGTTACTAATTAATAAGTAAAACAAGAAGAGTATGAATTGGAAGCGTTTTTATTTGGTTGCATTAACACTTGTAGTAACAAGTTATGCAAGTGCACAAGCAAACCTTTTAAATGCTAAAAAGGTAGGCGAAATTGGATTTAAATCTGAAGCTCAAATTGCTTCAGAAGATGATAAACCGTTACCTTACGGACATATTACAGACAGAGATGTTTTGTGGTCTAAAGTGGTATGGGAATATATTGACTTGAATCAAAAAATAAACTTACCTTATTATTATCCAATAGATACAGTAAGTACTGGTAATGGAAGACGTTCTTTATTTGATTCTTTGTTAAAAGGAATCAGAGAAGGTGAAATAAAAGAAGTTTATGACGACTCTTATTTTACTTCTAAGATAGGAATGGATGAGATTAAAGAGAAAACTGAAGATTTAAGAGATGATGGATATGGTAATATTGATGAATACACGATTAAATCTGAACAAGTTAAAGGATATTTAATTAAAGGTATCTGGTATTTTGACAAGCGTCAAGGTGAATTGAAGTATCGTTTATTAGGAATTGCTCCAATGGGACCAGATGTTCAGGTTTTAGGACTTGATGAAATCGATGATAAGGATAATATCTACGAACTTTTTTGGGTTTTTTATCCTGATGCTAGAGAAACTTTGCATAAATCAAAAGTATTTAATCCTTTAAACTCTGCTACTCCAATATCATATGATAACTTATTAAACGCTCGTAGGTTTACAGCTACAATTGTTAAGGAAGAAAACCTATATGGAGATAGAGAAATTAAAGATTATGTTCGTGGAAATTCATTATTTCAACTTTTAGAAGCTAATAGAATAAAAGAAGGAATACGTGATAGAGAAATGGATATGTGGAATTATTAATAATTTCAAAACATAAATAAATAAAAGCGTTTGCATACACTGCAAACGCTTTTTTATGTATTTGAATATTCTTTATTCTTACCTTTGCTTCATGGTTAAAGAGGTTGATTATATAGTTGTAGGTTTAGGTTTGGCAGGAATAGCTTTTGCAGAAGAATTAATTAAAAACAATTATAGTTTTATAGTTTATGAAGATTGTTCTCAAATGTCTTCAAAGGTAGCTGGAGGTGTTTATAATCCAGTTATTTTAAAAAGATTTACACCAGTTTGGAACGGTCATGACCAGCTCGTGTATGCTTTGCCTAAGTACGAAGAATTAGAAAATAAATTAAAGATTAAAATAGATTCAAAATTTAAAACCAGAAAAGTATTCAATTCAATCGCTGATGAAAACAATTGGTTTGTTGCTTTAGACAAACCATCTTTATCGCATTACATGGAGCCTGATATTTTGAAAGGAAAGATAGAGGGAGTTATTGGTAATTTTGGTTTTGGTGAGCTAAAAGGAACTGGAAGAATTGATACAGAGAAATTGATTTTCAATTATACTAAGTATTTACGTGGAATAGCTTCAATAAAAGAGGAAAAATTTATTCATGATGAGTTAATTATAGAGGAAGATTTTCTTAGTTATAAAGGTATTAAATCAACTAAAATTGTTTTTTGCGAAGGATTTGGAATAAAAAAGAATCCGTTTTTTAATGATTTACCTTTGAAGGAGTCAAAAGGAGAAATACTTACAATCCATTCACCAGAATTAAAAATTGATTTTTTATTAAAGTCGAATGTATTTGTTATGCCACTTGGTAATGATTATTACAGAGTTGGAGCAACATTTAATTGGACAGATTCTACAACTACTCCTACCAAGGAGGGTAGAGAAGAACTTGAATCGAAATTAAAAAATGTAATTTCTGTTCCGTATAGTGTAACTAATCATACAGCAGGAATACGCCCAACAGTTAAAGATAGAAGGCCTTTACTTGGTAAACATCCTAAATATTCAAATTTAGCTGTTTTAAATGGTTTAGGCACACGTGGAGTTATGATAGGACCAACAATGGCTAAAATGCTTTTTAATCATTTAGAAAAGGGAGGGGTATTAGAAAAAGAAGTAGATATTTATAGGTTTTAATTAAAAACGATCTAATTTATTAACTAGATCGTTTTATACAAGTAGTACTAAGTAAGATGTAAGTTATTCAAATCCCCCCAGAAAAGAATAAATTCCCTTATTAGATTACATTCTTACTAGCGTTTGGTCTATTATAATATACAAAATACGTAAAAATTATTGATTAACTAATGGGTATTAATACCCAAAAGCGCTTCTCTCCTAAGTAAAAAGATGTTTGTTTTTTTGAGTCCAATTAAGTAATGCTCCTGTTTTGGGACTTAAATCTAGTTTTAAAATAATTTTGCTTCTGTATTTTTCTATTGTCCTAGGTGATAAAAAAAGTAAATGACCGATTTCTTTATTTGTTTTATGCTGAGATATTAGCTTTAATATACGTCTTTCTGCTAACGTAAAGTTTTTTAAAACACTAGTATCATCTTCAGTAAAATTTAAAACATCTTTAATTTTTTGACTAAAAAAAGGAGTGTCTTTCAAAACAGAATTGATACATAATTCAATTTCTTCAAGTGCAAATTCTTTAAGTATGTAACCGTAGATATTATATTTTTTTGCTTGTAAATATAGTTGAACTTCTTTATGAAGTGTAATGAGTATAATTTTAGAACTTAAGTTATTTTTTAAACACTCTTTAGCGACTTCTATCCCTGTTAGCTTTGGCATTTCTACATCTAAAATAGCTATTGAAGGTTCATTTTTCAGTAAGAAATTAAGTGCAGTTTTTCCATCATTTCCAGTGCCTATTATATTATATTTCTTTTCAATTAATAAATCCTTGAGACCTTTAATTAATATTGGATGGTCATCAGCTATGTATATCGTTGGCTTCATATTTTAGGAAAAGAAATTTCAATTGTTGTACCTTTATTCATTATGGATCTTACTCTGATTAATCCTTTTAAGAAAATCACTCTACTTTTTAAATTTTTTAATCCAATACTATTGGGGTTCTGATATTTTTCATGATAGTTAAATCCAATTCCATTATCTTTTATCGACAAATAAACTCTTTTACTAGTTTCATTAATGATAACTTGGGCAGAATCAGCCTTTGAGTGTTTAATAATATTATTTAAGGATTCTTGGATAATTCTATATAAATTTAATTCTTGTTTTGGGTTTAATAGATGGTCAATATTGTCAATATCACCAAAAACCAATATTGTTGAATAATGAGAGTCTAGCTCATAAATTAAATCTTCAATAGACTTGGTTATTCCAATTTGTTTTATTTGATTGGGTTGAAGATTTTTAGAAATAATACGTATTTCATTAATTGCTTCATTAACTAGTTCACAGCTTTTTTTATCTTTATTAATTAAAACCTGATTCTTTACAAGTAAAAGCTTCTGACCAAGACTATCATGAAGATCCTTTTGATATTCTTTTTCTTTCATTATCAATATAAGATAACAAATTTTGAGAGTATAGTTTTTGTAGTTTTTCTTTTCTTTTTGAATACTTATTACTTAAAAGTATATATACTATTGTAAATATTGAAAAACTAATAAAAATAAGGATTATAAATAATAAGAGTTTGTTATTATTCCCTTTGCTAATGGTTACAATGTCAGTTTGTTTCTTTCGTGTCTGACTATTTATTTTTTTTACAGGTAGGGTATGGTGGTAGTTTTGTAAATTTAACCTCTCTATGTTAACAATAGAATCTTCAAGATTATTATAAGAATTATAATACTCAAGAGCCTTCACAAAGTTTTTTTGAACTTTGAATATTTGATACAATAGTTTTTGAGCATCAATAACGTTTTGTGTATGAGGTTGTTTTTCAGCGTCATCTAGTATTTGTTTAGCAATAGCGAGGGCTTGTTTTGGCTTATTATCTTTATATAAATAGTAACTTTTTAATTTTTTATAATAATGATAGGTATCATTATCTTCAGTCTTTATTAGTTTAGTTGCTAATTTATAGTAGGCCTTAGCTTTGTTAATTTGATTGCTATTAAGATAATATTCAGCTAATTCACAATATATAAAAGAAAAGTCTTTAGTTTCATTGTTCTCTTTTTGTAATTTGGTTGTTTTAATTATGCTATCTGATACTTTCAGTTGCAATAGCTCAATTTTACTAGAATCTAATTCTTTTGAGTGATTCTTTTTTTGATAAAAAAAAGAATAAATAATTAAAATTGGTATAAAAAAAAGATATTGTTTCAAATGGGGATCTATAATTTAAAAAATATAATTAAAACAAAGGGAAGGCCTATATTCAAATATAGTTAAAAAATTAGTAGCTATAAGTAGTATAGAAATGTTTTACAAAACTATTTTTTCTTATACTTAACAAATAAGTTTATCCAAATAATTCTAGATAAGCGTAAACTATAAGGGGTAAATAAAAAAGAAACTATAAGTATAGTAATAAAACTTTGTAAGATTGAAAGACCGAAAAATAATTTTGAAATAATAAATACACTTACAAATAAAGCTACAGCAATACCGTAGTTAATGTACATAGCTCCAAAGAAAAAAGAGGGCTCCATCATGTACTTTAAATTACAGTTAGGACAATTATCATGTAATTTAGTGATTTTTTTAGGGTTTATTGATATTCTGTATTTAAAAAAATCACCTTCATGACATTGAGGACATTTATTTTTTAAAATACTATATAATTTACTGCCTTTTCCAAACATAATCTTAGGGGTATAAGCTTAAATAACTATTTCGTTTTTGTAAGTTTGTACAAATTTCAACAAAAACAAAAAAACACTTAGTAACAAGTGTTACAAAGTTACTATAATAAGTTAAAATATATATGCTAAACGTACATAATTTAACAGTTTCTTTTATGGGGACTGATTTATTTTCTGGAATCACTTTTAAATTAAATAAAGGAGATAGAATAGGGTTGATAGGAAAAAATGGAGCTGGAAAGTCTACTTTATTAAAAGTATTGTCAAAAGATATTGAAAGCAGTGGAGGAACGATGGCTTTTGATAAAGAAGTACGTATAGGTTTTTTACGACAAGATATTGACTTTGTTAAGGGAAGAACTATTTTAGAAGAAGCTTATCAAGCATTTACAGAAATTAAAGAAATTGAACTTCAATTAGACGAGATAAATCAACAGTTAGTTGAAAGAACCGATTATGAAAGTGAAGGTTACAATCAATTAATAATTGATTTAAATGAAAAAACTGAAAGATATGAACTTTTAGGGGGGTATAATTATCAAGGAGATACAGAAAAAATATTACAAGGATTAGGTTTTCAACGTGAAGATTTCGATAAGTTAACAGATACTTTTTCAGGAGGTTGGCGTATGCGTATTGAATTGGCTAAGTTATTATTACAAAATAATGATATTTTATTATTAGATGAGCCAACAAACCACCTTGATATTGAATCGATTATTTGGTTAGAGAATTTCTTAAAAAATTACCAAGGAGCTATTGTTTTAGTATCGCATGATAAAATGTTTTTAGATAATGTAACTAATAGAACAATTGAAATTTCTTTAGGACAGATATATGATTACAAAAAACCATATTCTCAATTCTTGGAATTAAGAGCTGAAATTAAAGAAAAGCAATTACAAGCTCAGAAGAATCAAGAAAAAGAAATTCAACATACTCAAAAGTTAATTGAAAAGTTTAGGGCAAAGGCAAATAAAGCTTCCATGGCTCAATCATTAATTAAAAAATTAGATAAGGTTGAGCGTATAGAGGTAGATGGAGAAGATAATGCAGCAATGAATGTTCGTTTTAGTATATCTAAAGAGCCAGGTAAAATAATTGTAGAGGCTGATAATTTATATAAAAGTTATGGTGATAAGCACGTTTTGGAAAATGTTGATTTACTAATTGAACGTAATAGTAAAATAGCTTTTGTAGGACAAAATGGGCAAGGAAAATCAACACTAGCAAAAATGATGGTTGGTGAAATTCCTTTTGAAGGAGCTTTAAAATTAGGTCATAACGTTCAAGTAGGGTATTTTGCTCAAAATCAGTCAGAACATTTACCACCAGAAAAAACAGTTTTGGAAATAATGGAAGATGCTGCAACCGATTCTAATAGAATGCGAGTAAGAGATATGCTCGGGTCGTTTTTATTTGGAGGTGATGCCGTTGATAAGAAAGCAAAAGTACTATCAGGAGGAGAAAGGAATCGTTTAGCTTTATGTAAATTATTATTATCACCATTTAATGTTTTGATAATGGATGAGCCTACAAATCATTTAGATATAGCCTCAAAAAACGTATTAAAAACAGCTCTTAAAAACTTTAACGGAACATTAATCATTGTATCTCACGATCGTGATTTTTTACAAGGATTAACAACAACAGTTTATGGTTTTAAAGACCGTGAGATTAAAGAATATTTAGGAGATATTGATTATTTCTTAGAGCAACATAAAATGGAGAGTTTACGAGAAGCTGAAAAGAAAACAGTTATAAAAGAAGCTAAGGATACTTCTAAAAAACAAGCGTATAAATTATCTAGAGAGGAAGAGAAAGAGCTTAAAAAGTTAAAAAACAGATTAGGTAAAATTGAAAATCAAATAGCTAATTTAGAAAGTGAAATTGAAAAAATTGATTTAGAATTAGCTGAGAATTATGATGAAGTATCTTCAAGACCTAATTTTTTTGAAAAATATAAAGCAAAAAAAGCTCAAGTTGATACGCTAATGGAAGAATGGGAACTAGTTGAAAAAAAAGTTGAAAATTTTAATTAAATGTACTATGAAAAGAGTTCTATTATTCGCTCTCATATTTATTAGTTTGTCATGTAGCAAAGATGAAGAAATTAAAAAAGACCCAAATATAATTGAAATTACTACAGGGCTTGATTTAGTTGATGTTATGGGGAATGTAACAGGAAGAATAGGGAACCCCAATACATACACAAAAAAGAATACTGTTATAATGTACCCAATACCTACTAATAATTTTTTAAGTATAAAATCGACATCTAATATAAAAAATGTATGGATAGTTAAGGCTACAGTAAACAAAGAGTTTTTGAATATAGATTATCCATCTATTTTAAACACTAAATCATATAGTCCAGATCAAATAAAAGAAAAATCAATCAAATCATTTGAAGCACTTAATAAATCATCTCTAGAAGTTAATTTATCAAGTTATCCTGAAGGGCATTATAGGATTTTTGTTGAGCTGAATAATGGAGATATTTATTGGAATAATACATACACTGGCTCTATAAAAGGAAGTGTTTTTGATATTGACTTTTGGAAATAATTTATGTTTGTTAATACAATAATTACAAAAAATCAACAAATACTATTACCAATTCTAGAAGAAAAAGGAATTCAACTTTTTATTAAAAGAGAAGATGAGATTCATCCTTTTGTATCTGGCAATAAATACAGAAAATTAAAATATAATGTAGAAGAAGCAAAAAAGCTCAACATAGAAACGTTATTAACTTTTGGAGGTGCATACTCTAATCATATTGCAGCAACGGCATCTTTTGGGCAATTAGCTGGATTAAAATCGATTGGAATTATTCGGGGAGATGAACTAGCAACTAATTTAAAAGAAGTTTTAAAAACAAATTTAACATTAAAGCATGCTCATGAAAATGGAATGCGTTTTAAGTTTGTTTCCAGAATCAGATTATAGGAATAAAACATCTGAAAGTTTTATTGAAAGTTTAAAAGATGAGTTTGGAGAGTTTTATCTAATTCCTGAGGGGGGAACAAACAAATTAGCTATTAGAGGTTGTGAAGAAATTTTGACTCCTGAAGATGAAAAATTCAACTATATTTGTTGTGCAATTGGTACAGGAGGTACTATTTCTGGATTGATTAATTCATCATATTCCGATCAAAAAATAATCGGGTTTCCAGCTTTAAAAGGTGATTTTTTAACTAATGATATAAATAACTTAGCAAACAGGAATGATAATTGGAGCCTAGTAACAGATTATCATTTTGGAGGTTATGGAAAGTTTAATGAAGAACTAATTACATTTATAAATGAATTTAAAGAGGCTACTAGTATTCTCTTTGATCCTATTTATACTGGTAAAATGATGTTTGGAATTTTAGATATGATTTCTAAAAATCAATTTAAGAAAGGAAGTAAATTATTAGTAATCCATACTGGAGGTTTACAAGGTATAACCGGAATTAATGAAAGGCTAAAAAAACAAAAGAAGCCATTAATAAAATAAATATTTTCGTAAGGTGTATATGAAATTAAAAATAAGTTTAGTACTTATTATAAGTACATTGGTGTTCACAAGTTGTGGTTCTAAAAAAAGAGTGGTTAATTCTAATAGGAAACAAGTAGTGTTAGAAAAAGCACCTGAAAATGTTCCTGATATCCCTCAATTAGAACAAGTAAATAAAGTAAGAAAAACAACTACTAATCACACGGTAGCTTATATCAAAAAGTATGCTCCAATAGCAGTGAGAAAAATGTATGAATATAATATTCCAGCGAGTATAACTCTTGCTCAAGGGGTCTTAGAATCTGGAAGTGGTAGAAGCCCTCTAGCAATTCGTTCAAATAATCATTTTGGAATTAAATGTCATAGGGGATGGAAAGGAAAAAGAGTAACACATGATGATGATGAAAAAGGAGAATGCTTTAGAAAATATAAATACCCAGAAACTTCATATGAAGATCATTCAAAATTTTTAACGTCCAGAAAACGATATGCAAGTTTGTTTAAGTATAAAAACACCAATTATAAAGCTTGGGCATATGGTTTAAGAAAAGCTGGATATGCAACAGATAGAAGGTATCCTCAAAAATTAATAAATATTATTAAAAAGTATAATCTATCTAAATATGATTATATGAAACTTCCAAAACAAAAAAAGAAATATACTCCAGTTAAAACTGTAGGAAATTATTATAAAGTTAAAAAGGGAGATACTTTATTTTCAATTGCTAAAAAGTTTAAAGTGAGTGTGAAACAGATAAAAGAAGTAAATGGACTAAGAGATAATACCATTAGTATAGGACAACATTTATTATTACAATAAAATAAAAAGCGAAGCATACTACATACTTCGCTTTTTTAATAATCCCTCAATTATTACTACCATGTGTAGTTTTTCTTTTTGGCTTGTTCTTTAATAGCTTTTATAATAACACTTTCTAGTTCATTTTTTTGGTTGCTTTTTTGTTGTTTTTTTATAACAAAATTTTTTCTTTTTTTATTTAATTCCTGAATTTCAAGTTGTATTTTTTTACGTTCAGCATGTTGTTTTTTTACATAACTTTTAATTTCTTTAGTAGATTTATTTTGTAAGTGAATAGGTAATTGTTTCTTCTTTAGTTTTGCATATGAGAAGTTTTTGTTTTTTGAAGCGTCTACTAAATCCCAAGAGGCATTGTTATATAGTTTAGAGCTTTTAGTAACAGCTCTTTTTACACCAACAACTTCATTTAATGCTTCTGCGTTTGTATCTTGCGTGGATTGTTTTGCATATTTTAAAGCTCCTTCATTACCATAATATAGGTAAGTTTTGTTAAGTTTTTTATTCAAAATTATAATGTCGTTGTCGTATGGTGTTACAATATGTATAATATTTTTATTTTGATTAATAGTCATATAATCACCGCCACCTAACAGTGCTCCTTGTTGCCAGCTTCCAGAAACTCCCTGATTATAGTTTCCACAAAAAATAGTGTTTATTGTGATGTCTTTTTCCAAAGCGTCAGTTATGGCATCCTTAAAATTAACTTTTCCTTGAGTAAAAGGTTCGTTTCCAGCAATAAAAATCATTTTTAAATCACCTTTATCTTCTCCCCATTTTAATTCATTTATTGAAGTTTGAATTGCCTGCCCACAATACTCACTTCCTCCATTAGTAGTTAATGAAAATAAGTGTTCCGAAATTTCATCTAAATCACTCGTAAATTTAGAAACTTGTTTTATATATCCTTGCTTAACAGACAATCTACTATTTCCATATTCATATAAAGCAATCTTTAAGTTAGGTGATTTCCCTCTGCATTTTGCATAAGAAAGTTCATTTACAATTTCCCAAAGTTGTGCTTTTGCTTGATTAATAAGCCCATTCATACTACTACTAGTATCTAATAACAAAGCAACCTTGACAGTTTGTTTTTTGTCATCGTTTTTAATAACAAAGGTATTAGTAGCATAGCTAGTTATACCAGTTAATAAATAAATTAATAGAAATATTTTTAATACATAAGTTCTCATAATTTTTTGTTTTTAAGTTTATAGAAAAAATTAAAAGTTTGGAGTTGTGTTGATGTTTTTTTGATATTGTAAAATTACTACCAACTTTTTCATAATAAAAAGAAGAATGAGTATGTGCCCTTTTTTAATGAGTAAACGAGATCACTAATTTAGTTAACAAGGAAAAGTCATAGATAAAAACTCTATTTTAAGAGAATAAGCATTTTTTTTATTGGTTTTTTGATGATAAGTTTACATCATATTAAAAGTAAAAAGAGCTACTGTAAATTTTCGGTAAACCTTTTTCCTGATAAATGGAGTAGATGTTTTACCATTTTTAAAATATCTTTCAAAAAGAAAATTATGTAATGATGTTGAAAAAAATACAAATAGTATGCTTTTTTTTAGTAACTCAAATAATAGTTTCACAACAGTTAAATACTGATTCATATATTATAAAAGTAGAAGTAGTTAATAAAGAGAGTAATAAAGCAATATCTAATGCAGATGTGTTAGTCAATGGTTCTTTTTATAAATACTCTACTATAAAAGAGAGGTATGAAATAAAAGCTAAAAAAGGAGATGAACTTATAGTAAGACATCCCGATTTTAATACCGTATATTATACTATACAAGGCAATGATGATATTCGAATAGAAGTAGAAAGTACTATTGATAAAAAAGTATTTAGTAAAGTTTTAAAGAATTTAAGGTCTTTAAAAAAGAGAAAAAGAGAAGCATCATTTAATCAATATCTTGATTCAGCTAAGTTTTACAAGAAAAAAGATATAGATAAAAGTTTATCATTTATAGAAAAAACATTCAAAGAGGTAGAGTCAAAATCAAGAAGGAGCGCTTCTTTTGAAGTTTTAGCTAGTATTTATGCATATTGGAAACAATATGATTTAGCTATTGAAAATTATAAAGCATCTTTAAAAGAAAAAGAAAGTGCTAAGGTCCGATTAGAATTAGCAAAAGTGGAGTTTTTGAATAAGCAATACCTTGAAAGTGAAAAATCATATTTAAAAAGTTTGAAAGGGGAATTAAGTACTTATGAAAAGCTAACAGTATTTGAAGGTTTAGGGGATGTTTTTAAAGAGAAAAAAGAATTTAATAGGGCTGAGTATAATTATGAGAAAGCATTGACAATTGCGAAGAAAAATTTGATTACTCCAAAAGTAACAGATTTAAATTCAAAATTAGCTGAAGTATTTTTTGAACAAGGAAAGACACAAAAGGCAGATGTTTTATTTCAAAATTCATTACAGTTAGCTAATAAAGAAAATATTAAGCGTTCATTAAAAGAAGAAGAAAAAGTTGCTGATTTTTATAATAAATCAGGACGGTTTGATGATGAGATTCAATTACGAAAAGAGAGTTTAAAAAAAGCAGAAGGTATAAATATAGAAACAAATGATAAAGAAGCACTTATAGATTCAATAACTCCACAAAAAATAAATTATAAAATTGGAAATGCGTATTTACAAAAAGAAAATTACCAAGAAGCTATAGCTTTTTTAGAAAAAAGTATTGATGATGCTGAGAAAAGTGAAGACTTAATAATAAAGAAAGATGCTACAAGGAAATTATCTGAAATACTTGAAACTGTAGGGAATTATTCGAAAGCGTACAAAAGTTATCAAGATTATGTGAAATTGGTAGATACTTTGTATATAAAAAAAGAACAAGAAATACAGCAAGTAAAAAGATTTAGTAAGCGAATTTTTGATAATCAAAATAGAATTGCGAGCTTAGAAAAAGATAAAGAGCTTTATGATAGTAAGATTAATTTAGCGTATAAAGATCAACAATTAGTAGAAGAAAGTAATAAACGACAAGAAATAATAATTTATTCTTTATTAGGTGGAATATTGTTAATTAGTTTACTTGTTTATTATATGTATAGAAATATAAGGCAACAAAAATTAGCTAACAATTTACTAGCGTTAAAATCAATGCGTTCACAAATGAATCCGCATTTTATTTTTAATGCACTAAACTCTGTTAATAGTTTTATAGCTGTAAATGATGAACGAAGTGCTAATAGGTATTTGTCAGAATTCTCGGTATTAATGCGCTCGGTTCTTGAAAATTCTGATGAAGATTTTATCCCACTTTCTAAAGAGATTGAACTTTTACAATTGTATGTGAAATTAGAACATAATAGGTTTCAAGATAAATTTGAATATACTATTTATATTGATGAAAAAATTCCTTTAGATAAGTATTCTATTCCACCAATGTTGTTACAACCCTACATCGAAAATGCTATATGGCATGGGCTTCGATATAAAAAAGAAAAAGGGGGGCTTAGTATTTCTATGAACAAAAAAACAGAAAATACGATAGTGATAAACATTAAAGATGATGGTATTGGTAGAAAAAAATCAATGGAAATGAAAACGAAAAATCAGCTAAAACAAAAGTCCAAAGGAATGAGTACTATAAAAAATAGAATAGGCATTCTAAATAATATGTATCAAGATAAAATATCAGTAAATGTAACAGATAATTTTGACGATGGAAGAGGAACAAAAGTTGAATTAATTTTAAAAAAAGATTAGACTATGAAAATAAATGCGATTATTATAGAAGATGAAGCTATTAGTAGAGATATACTTAAAAATTATATAGGAAAATATTGTCCAAATGTTAATTTGTTAGGAGAAGCAAGTAATATAGAAGAAGGATATGATTTGATTCTGAAATACGAGTTAGACTTGGTGTTTTTAGATGTTGAAATGCCTTATGGAAATGCTTTTGATTTGTTAGAAAAAGTTGAGAATAGAACTTTTGAAACTATTTTTGTAACAGCTTATGATCATTATGCTATAGATGCATTAAATAACCAAGCTTCTTATTATTTATTAAAACCAATATCAATAGATGAATTGATAAAAGCGGTGAATCATGTAACTGAAATCAAGGAAAAAGAGGTAGCACTTGAAAATGAGGTTTTAACTCCTAAAAAGGTTGCTAAATCTGGAAAAATCACAATTCCTCAATTAGATGGTTTTGAAATAATAGATGTAAACAATATTCTTTTTTGTAAGGCAGATGATAATTACACAGAAATATATTTTGCAGACAGCAAAAAGTTAGTAAGTAAAACACTAAAACATTTTGAAGAAATTTTAAAAGAGTACACATTTGCTAGAGTACATAAGTCGTATTTGGTAAATATAAATGCTATTGTAAAATATAAAAAAGGTAAAGGAGGAAGTATTATTGTTTCTAATGGAAAAGAAATAACAGTATCATCAACAAAAAAAGCAAACTTATTATCATATTTTAAATAAAATGAAAGTTATAAAACCAGTAAATGGAAAACATCCACAGATACCTGATGACTGTTATGTTGCTGAAAATGCAACCATAGTTGGAGATGTACAAATAGGTAAAGAGTGTAGTGTTTGGTTTAATGCAGTAATTCGAGGAGATGTACATTATATAAAAATCGGAAATAAGGTGAATATACAAGATGGAGCAGTAATTCATGCAACCTATCAAAAATCACCAACCACCATAGGTAATAATGTATCTATAGGTCATAATGCTATAGTTCATGGATGTACAATTCACGATAATGTTTTGGTAGGGATGGGAAGTATTATTATGGATGACTGTGTGGTAGAATCAAATTCAATTATTGCCGCTGGCGCAGTTGTTACAAAAAACACAAAAATTGAAAGTGGGAGTATTTATGCAGGAGTACCAGCAAAAAAAGTAAAAGATATTTCAAAAGAACTTATTTCTGGAGAAATAGATAGGATAGCAGATAATTATGTTAAATATTCTGGATGGTTTAAAGAATAAATATTTGGCCTGTACTGTATTTTTAAAAAGTAAGCCATTGACTTACCAAAAGTAAGTCACTGGCTTACTTTTTTTGTGCTTATTGTTTGTAGTTTTGCGGAAAAAAGTAAAATGAATAAAAGAACAGAAAAATTGTTTAAAAATGTATGTAAAGGAATGCTTTATTTGGCTATTCCACTTATGCTGAGTAGTTGTGAAAGTGAAATTAATACTCTTTCACCCGATGGAATTAATTCTACGATTCAAGATCAAGGATTAAATGAACAGAATGACGCCATTTCATTGCCAGTAGATTGTCAAGGAAATCATTGTGCTTCAACTATTTTAGTTAATAAAATAAATGAATTACTTGATAAGAGCTTAAATGAAGAGGAACTATTATGGTTGTTTAATAATGAGAATGAGGCTAAACAAATTAAAAATTATTTAGAAGTTAATCAGGTTTCAAGTAAAGCCAAAAAGATAGTAAAGTTTCAAATAGAAACTAATATTTTAATTGGATTAACAAGTAAAATGAAGGTCTTAAAATCTTCAAATTTAACAACCTATATGATAGGTGAAGCTTCAGAAGTAAAGGATTTACTAATTAACTTTTCAAAGTTGATTGATTCAGAAGAAATGGAGTATAAAGAAAATTTAGATAAAACCATTTCAACGTCTTATAAAGTTAGATTTCCTTATAACAATACATATGTAAATATACACACGAAAATTAATTCAGATATCCCAAGCACTACCGCAAATGAGTTTGAACTATTGAAAATTGACTCTTACAGTAAAAAAGTGGGGGGTAATTTTGTAAATTGGAAACAAAATTCTTTTGAGAAAGAAACGGAAGGAACAATAACTAAATTTAAAATTTGGGGCTCTTTTGATTTTATATTTACATATGAAAACACCGATTTGTTAGTTAAGGAATTTTGGAAAATTGAATTAGAACTTAATAATCAAACAGGAAAACCAATTTCAGTACTGTTAGAAAAAAAATAGTTTGGTAAAAAGTAAAGCTCGGTTTTTTTATAACCGAGCTTTTAAAAACTAATCAAACCTATCTAATATTACACTACTACTACTACTACTACTAATTAAGTTCTATTATTTCGTTTGTGCATTTTTTTCTTTGCCTTATTTTTTCGTTTGTGCATTCTCATTGCTGTCATTTTTTCAAATCGTTCGTATTGCTTTTCGTTTAAAATACTTTTCATTTCATTCTTAAAAGCAATTAATTTGTTAAGTCTGCTATTTGAAATAGCGTAACGTTCATTTGCAGAAGGTTTTTTACCACTTTCCTTCATAGCTTTTCTTTTAGAACGTAATTGTTTCTTTTCATTAATTTGCTCAGCAAGTAAAGGCTTTATCCTGCGTTGTTGAGAATTCGTCAAATCTAACTTTAAAGTCATTTTTTTTACAGCTAATTCAGTTTGCTGTTCAGCTGTCATTCTTTCTTTCTTTTCTTTTTGCGCATGAACAGAAGTGGAAATACTTATTACAAAAACTAAAAATCCTATTATTTTTTTCATTTTATTTAAATTTTAATTACACATCTATGACCAATCAATCTTAAAAAGGTTTAAATTTGACAGAAACATTAACACTCTTTAACATCTTTATGAAACGCTTTTTATCTTTCTTTTTGAAGCTAACACTATTATTAACTATAGTTTTTATAATTTTCTTTTATTGGGCATCTTCTTCAACAAAAGACGCAGCAAGTTATGCCGAGTTACTTCAAAATGAATATCCATCATTAACAGATAAAGATTCTATATATAGTATTGTAACTTATAATATTGGATATTTAAGTGGAATGACTAATAATAGAGCAGTAGCCAAGTCAAAAGAGCTATTTGATACTAATTTGAAAAAGGTAATAAAGGAAATTAAAAATGTTAACCCAGATATTATAGCATTACAAGAAATAGACTATGATGCTACTCGTTCCTATGAAGTTAATCAAGAAGAAGAAATAGCAAAATTAGGATATAATTACGTTGCTAGAGGTGTTAATTGGGATGAACGATACTTGCCCTTTCCTTATTGGCCTCCGAGTGTTCATTTTGGGAAAGTAGTTTCTGGTCAATCTATACTAAGTAAATATCCCTTAAAAGAATATAAAAGAATTGTATTAGAGAGGGTTCCTGATAACCCTTTCTATAGAGATGCTTTTTACTTAGATAGATTAATACAAATATCTAAAGTTGTTATTGAAGATAAAGAAGTTGTTTTAATGAATGTACATTTAGAAGCTTTTGATAAAAAAACGAGAGGAAATCAATTAGAAAAAGTTATAGAGTTATTTAAAAAATATTCAAAGATACATCCAACAATTTTATTAGGTGATTTTAATAGTGATCCGAAATATAAAAACTCATTAATTAAACAGGTTTTTAAGATTCCTAATATTGGAAATGCTGCATATTTAGATGCTAAATATGAGATGACATTCGATACTAAAAACCCTTTTGAGCGTTTAGATTATATTTTTTATACAAAAAATACGATAGAATATGTAGGAGGAAAAGTATTAAAAGAATTTGGTCAATCATCTGATCATCTGCCTGTTGAAATGAGTTTCAAGTTGAAGTAAAAGGAAGTTGTTTTTTTTATTTTTGAAAAAAAAGTAAAAAATGTTAGGATATTAAAAAATAAATTTAAAATATTTGTACTCGTAAAAGTTCAAACACTTATTGACGATGTTATCAAGAAAGGTGGAGGGATTAGACCCTGTGAAACCTTAGCAACCCTTTGCGCTATGCAAAGAAGGTGCTAAATTCTACCAAAACATTACTTCAATTTAAATTTTAGAAGTAATTAAAAACGGATAGATAACCCAAAAGAAGTTTCATAATTCAAGAAACATCTTTAATTCTTAATAACATTTTTCTAGTAAGCAACATCTTTTAAAAGGTGTGTTTTGGCTTTTGTTTTAATTTTTCATTAACTCAAAAAACAAGAAAAATGAGTACACAAAAATTTGCAACCAATGCGTTGCACGCAGGACATGATGTTAAACAAACTGGAGGAACAAGGGCTGTGCCTATTTACCAAACAACATCGTATGTTTTTAATGATTCAGATCATGCAGCGAATTTATTTTCACTAAAAGAATTAGGTTTTATTTACACACGTTTAAATAATCCAACAAATCAAATTTTACAAGATCGTTTAGCAGCCATTGAGGGCGGAACTGGAGCTGTTGTTTTTGCCTCTGGAACAGCTGCAATTTCAACAGGCCTTTTAACGTTGTTAAAAGCTGGAGATCACATTGTAGCTTCAAGTAGTTTATACGGAGGGACTTATAATTTGTTGAATGTGACATTACCAAGACTTGGTATTACAACTACATTTGTAGATGCTTCAAATCCTGATAATTTTGAAAATGCTGTACAAGAAAATACAAGAGCTTTTTTTGTAGAATCTTTAGGGAACCCAAAATTAGATGTATTAGACTTAAAGGCAATATCTGTACATGCAAAAAAAGCGGAAGTACCTTTCATCGTTGATAATACAGTAGCAACACCTGCTTTATTAAATCCAATTGAACATGGAGCAAATATTGTAATTCATTCACTAACAAAATATATTGGGGGACAAGGAAATTCTTTAGGTGGTGCAATTATTGATGCAGGAAACTTTAACTGGGCAAATGGAAAATTTCCAGAGTTTACTGAGCCATCAGCTGGGTATCATGGATTGGTATATCATGAAGCATTAGGAGCGGCATCATATACTTTTAAATTAATCTTAGAAGGGTTGAGAGATTTTGGAGGTGCTTTGAGTCCAACAAATGCTTTTCAAATAATTCAAGGATTAGAAACATTAGAGGTTCGTATTAAAAAGCATAGTGAAAATGCCTTAAAGTTAGCTAAATGGCTCGAAAATCAAAAAGAAGTTTCATGGGTAAATTATCCTGGTTTAGAAACTAGTAAATACAAATCATTATCAAATACATATTTGCCTAAAGGACAAAGTGGTATTGTAACTTTTGGGTTAAAAGGTGGATATGAGGCAGCCAAAACAGTTGCAAATACTACAAAGTTATTTTCATTGTTAGCTAATATAGGTGATACAAAATCCTTAATAATTCACCCGGCAAGTACAACTCATCAACAATTAAGTGATGAAGCTCAGGAAAATGCAGGAGTAACAAAAGATTTAATTCGTTTATCAGTTGGAATAGAAAGTATAGATGATTTACAAACAGATTTAAAAGAAGCTTTTACTAAAATTCCACAAGAAGTTTTAGTTTAAAAAGAAGTTAAGGGGAGTCATGAATATTAAAGAAAAATTAAATCACCTTACTATTTTTAGTTGTATTACGGATAGTGGTGCTCAGTTTACTAATTTACCGTTAAGTTATCAGTTGTTTGGTAAAAAACTGGGTACTGCTCCTGTAATTTTAATAAATCATGCATTAACAGGAAACAGTAATGTGTCTGGTAAAAATGGATGGTGGAAAGAGTTAGTAGGAAATGGAAGAGTTATTGATACCAATGTATATACGATTCTTTGTTTCAATATACCAGGAAACGGATTTGATGATTTCTTAATTGATGATTATAAAAGTTTTGTAGCTCGTGATATCGCTAAAATATTTTTAGAGGGATTAAAATTATTAAATATAGATAAGCTATTTGGTCTGATAGGAGGGTCTTTAGGAGGAGGAATAGCTTGGGAAATGGTAGTGTTGTCTCCTAAAATAACTGAGCATTTTATACCTGTAGCTACTGATTGGAAATCAACTGATTGGTTAATTGCTAATTGTCAAATACAAGAGCAATTTTTAGTGAACTCTAAAAACCCAGTTCATGATGCTCGTATGCATGCAATGTTATGTTATCGTACACCAGCATCTTTTAAAAAACGTTTCCAACGTTCAAAAAATGAGGAATTACAAATTTTTAATGTAGAAAGTTGGTTGTTGCATCATGGAAAAAAATTACAAGAACGTTATCAGTTAGCTTCCTATAAATTGATGAATCAGTTGTTAAAAACAATTGATGTAACAAAAGGAAATAATGGACAAAACGTGTTAGAAACCATTGAAGGAGATATACATATTATTGGTGTTGATTCTGATTTGTTTTTTACTGCGGAAGAAAATAGAGAAACACACAAAGAATTAGCATTAGTGAATTCAAATGTTACCTATAATGAAATAAATTCTGACCACGGACATGATGCATTTTTAATGGAACATGATCAATTAGAGAAAATTATAGAACCAATATTCAGTAAAAATTCAAAACACAAAAAAATGAAAATTTTAAAATTTGGAGGAAAATCTTTGTCTAACGATGGAATACATAATGTAATATCTATTATAGAGCAAAAGATTAATGAAGGTGATAAACTGGCAGTTGTAGTTTCAGCAAGAGGTAATGCTACAGATACATTGGAAGAAATATTATTAAAAGCATCAAAAAATAAAACATATTTAGAGCAGCTAGAAGCATTTAAGTATGAGCAGTCTCAAATAACACCTTTAGTTGATTTTTCGGATGAGTTTTCAAGGTTAGAAAAATTATTTGAAGGGGTAAGTTTGTTAGGAGATTTCAGTGATAAAATAAAAGATGAAGTCTTAGCTCAAGGTGAATTATTGTCTATAAAAACTGTAGCAGAGTTATTGGAACAAAAAGGGATTAATACAAACGCTACTGATGCTAGGGAGTTGCTAAAAACTGATAAGAATTTCGGTAATGCCCAAACAGTTCTTGATATTTCAAAAGAAAACGTAAAGAAGCACTTTAAAAAATTTAATGGTGACACAGTAAATATAGTTACAGGTTTTATAGCTTCTAATACAAAAAATGAAACTACAACACTAGGTAGAAATGGGAGTAATTATACGGCTTCACTTTTAGCAAATTATTTGGATGCTGAAGAATTACAGAACTATACTCACGTTGATGGAATATTTACTGCAAACCCAGATTTAGTTCAAGATGCAAAAAAAATTGAAGAATTATCTTTTTCCGAAGCAAATGAGTTAGCAAATTTTGGAGCAAATATTTTACACGCAAAGACAATTATTCCACTATTGGAAAAAAATATAAATCTTCGTATTTTAAATACATTTAACCCTGAAGATAAAGGGACTTTAATAACCTCAAAATCAAGTTCTAAAGGTATTACATCGTTGTCTGTATTAGATAAAGTAGCTTTGTTAAACTTTGAGGGGAGGGGCTTGTTAGGAAAGGTGGGAGTTGATGCTCGTATTTTTAGAGCATTAAGTAGCCAAGAAATAAGTGTTAGTATTATTTCTCAAGGTTCTTCAGAAAGAGGAATAGGTTTGGTTGTTGATAAAGAAAAAGCAGAACAGGCTGTTCAGGCATTAGAGCAGGAGTTTGAAAGTGATTTATTAACTAAAGATGTGAATCAAATATCTATTATTGATGATGTATCTGTTATTTCTATAATTGGTCAAGATTTAAGTGAATTTCACCACCCCTATAATGCATTAATTAAAAATCAAATTGTTCCTTTATTGTTTAATAATACAATTACAGGTAAGAATGTTAGCTTAGTAGTTAAAAAGGAAGAGCTACATAAAGCAGTTAATGTAATTCATGGACAAGTTTTTGGAGTCGCTAAGAAAATAAATATAGCAGTATTTGGAAAAGGACTAGTTGGAGGAACGCTAATAGAGCAAATTTTAGAGAATGCTACTTCTATTTTAGACAGACGTAAAGTTCAATTAAATATTTTTGCCATCGCAAATTCAAAAAAAGTTTTATTAACAAATACAGGAATAACTGAAAGTTGGGAAGAAGATTTAGAAAATAGTGAAAATAATATACGTACAGTAGAAGCTGTTATAGGTTATGCTAAGAAACATCATTTAGAAAATTTAATAGCAGTAGACAATACGGCAAATAGAGATTTTATTGACAACTATATCCCATTAGTAGAAGCTGGTTTTGATTTGGTTTCCTCAAATAAAATAGCAAACACTGTGTCATATGATTTTTACAAAAAGCTTCGTAAAACACTAGATATTAATAAGAAAAGTTATTTATACGAAACAAATGTAGGTGCAGGGTTACCATTAATTGATACCATTAAATTGTTGCATGATTCTGGAGAAAATATTACAAGAATTAGAGGTGTATTCTCGGGATCATTAAGTTATCTGTTTAATAAGTTCTCAACTGAAAAAGTTGAATTTTCAGAAGTATTGCAAGAAGCTATACATAATGGGTTTACCGAGCCTGATCCAAGGGAGGATTTATGTGGAAATGATGTAGCAAGAAAATTATTGATTTTAGCAAGAGAATTAGATTTAGAAAACGAATTTGAGGATATTACAATAGAGAATTTAATACCTAAAGAATTTAGAAATATATCATCTGGAGAGTTTTTATCGAGCTTAGAAAAACTAAATCCTGTTTTCCAAAAATTGAAAGAGACACAAGAAGAAAATCATGTATTAAGATACATAGGTGATTTATATGGAGATTTATCGCAAACAAAAGGAACTTTAGATGTAAAATTAGTTTCCGTTCCAGTTAGTTCACCTTTGGGAAGTTTGAAGGAATCTGATGCTATTTTTGAAATTTATACAGAGTCTTACGGAGAGCAACCGATTGTAATTCAGGGAGCAGGAGCTGGTGCAAAAGTAACAGCAAGAGGAGTATTTGGAGATATTTTGCGATTGACAAAAAGCAACAGTTAGGCATTCAATGCTATTAAAATATTTAAAATCAAAAATATTTTTGATTTATAAAAACAAACAAACATGAGTAAAAATTTTGAAACACAAGCTATTCGAACGCAAACTGAGCGCTCACAATTTTCTGAGCATTCAACACCTTTATATTTAACATCAAGTTTTGTATTTGATGATGCAGAAGATATGAGAGCTTCTTTTGCAGAAGAAAAAGAAAAGAATTTATACAGTAGATTTTCTAACCCAAATACTACAGAGTTTGTAACTAAAATAGTTACGATGGAAGGAGCAGAGGCTGGGTATGCTTTTGCTACAGGAATGGCGGCTGTGTTTTCAACTTTTGGGGCTTTATTGAACGCAGGTGACCATATTGTTTCATGTAGATCAGTATTTGGTTCAACTCATAGTTTGTTTACAAAATATTTACCTAAGTGGAACATTGAGACTAGTTATTTTAAAATTTCCAAACCTGAAATAATAGAGAGTTTAATTAAACCTAATACCAAGATTTTATATGCTGAAACTCCAACAAATCCAGCTGTTGATATTTTAGATTTAGAACTATTAGGAAGTATAGCAAAAAAGCATAATTTATTATTGGTGATTGATAATTGTTTTGCAACTCCGTATTTGCAAAACCCTATAAAGTTTGGAGCTGACTTAGTTATTCATTCAGCGACAAAATTAATAGATGGTCAAGGAAGAGTTTTGGGAGGAATTACAGTTGGTAAGGCCGATTTGATTAGAGAAATTTACCTTTTTTCTAGAAATACACGAACCAGCAATGTCTCCATTTAATGCCTGGGTACTTTCAAAAAGTTTAGAAACATTGGCTTTGAGAGTAGAAAAACATTGTGAAAATGCCATCAAAGTAGCCTGTTTTTTAGAACAACAACCAAAAGTAAACTTAGTTAAATATCCATTTTTAAAGTCACACCCACAATATGAAATAGCAAAGAAGCAAATGCGCTTGGGTGGAAATATTGTAGCTTTTGAAATCAAAGGAGGAATTGAAGCTGGAAGAAAATTTTTAAATACTATAAAAATGTGTTCATTATCAGCAAATTTAGGAGACACAAGAACTATTGTTACACATCCAGCTTCTACAACACATAGTAAGTTAAGTATAGAAGATAGGTTAGAGGTTGGGATTACTGATGGTTTAGTACGATGTTCTATTGGTTTAGAAAATGTAGAAGATGTTATAAATGATTTAAGTCAAGCATTAAATAATTAGAATATAAATTAAAGTAAAAGTGTATTTTTGTAGTATGCTTTCTAAAAAAACTAAATACGGAATAAAGGCAATGACTTTTATAGCTAGGCAAGATCCGGGGATTAAAGTACAAATTGCAACTATTTCTGAAAAAGAAAACATTTCTCATAAGTTTTTAGAAAGTATACTACTTACTTTACGTAAAGCTGGAATTTTAGGAGCGAAAAAAGGAAAAGGTGGAGGATATTATTTGCTAAAAGATGCAAGTACTATTAAAATGACAGAAGTCATTAGAACTCTTGAAGGTCCTATAGCCATGGTTCCATGTGTTAGTTTGAATTATTACGAAAAGTGCGACGATTGCCCTGATGAAGATGCATGCTCAGTCCATAAATTAATGATTCAAGTAAGAGATAACACACTACAAGTACTACGTAATACTACACTAGCAGATCTTGTTTAGAAGCTTACAAATATTATCTTATTGTTAAAAGTTTAATATTTTCTTTGATATTAATAATCAGTATGTATATTTGTCGACTTAAAACCTAGTATTCCGATAGGGTAAAGGTATTTTAAAAATGATTATAGAACAAATAATAGAAAATAAAGCAAATTATAACGTAGATAAGCGTTCAGAAAAGCCTATAAGAAGTGTTGTTAAATCAATTAGTTGGCGAGTAGTTGGAACGATTGATACCATTCTTATTTCTTGGGTAATAACTGGTGAAGTAAAAACAGCTTTTTCTATAGGAGCAATTGAGTTAGGTACAAAAATGATCTTGTATTTTTTTCATGAAAGAGCTTGGAATAATATAAAATGGGGTAAAAAATGAGCGTAGAAACAATTGATTTAGTAGAAGTAAATAACCAATTAAAGGGAAAGTCACCTCAAGAAATTGTAGCATGGGCTTTGTCAGTGGCAACTAATCCAGTGGTAACAACAAATTTCAGACCGTATGAAAGTGCTATTTTACATTTAGTGGCAACATTGAAAAATAATGTGAAAGTGGTTTGGTGTGATACAGGTTATAATACTCCTCAAACTTATAAACATGCAGAAGAGCTAATAAGTAGTTTAAAGCTTAATATTCATTTGTATGTGCCTAGGCAAACCGTAGCTCATAGAGATATAACCCTAGGCGTACCTTCAATTGAAGATCCAAATCATACAGTTTTTACGGAACAAGTGAAGTTAGAACCTTTTAAAAGAGCAATGAATGAACTCCAACCAGATATTTGGTTTACTAATTTAAGAAAAGGACAAACTGCTTTCAGAGATAGTATTGATATTGTTTCAAAAAGTAAAGATGGAAAGCTAAAAATAAGTCCATTTTATAACTGGTCAGACAATCAACTAGATGCCTATTTGGAAGAGAATAATTTGCCAAATGAATTCAAATATTTTGATCCAACAAAAGTAGAAAGTAATAGAGAGTGTGGTTTACATATTTAAAAAACATGATTATGAATACAAATATAATTAAAGTAGGAGCTTTAGAAAGTGAGGCTATATATATATTGAGGGAAGTAGTCGCGCAATTTGAAAAACCAGTGCTACTATTCTCTGGAGGAAAAGATAGTATAACATTGGTTCGATTAGCTCAAAAAGCATTTTACCCAGCAAAAATACCTTTTCCATTGATGCATATTGATACAGGGCACAATTTTCCTGAAACGATTGAATTCAGAGACCGTTTAGTAAAAGAGTTGGGAGTAGAGTTAATTGTACGAAATGTACAAGACAATATAGATACAGGAAGAGTAAAAGAGGAAACAGGGAAGTACGCGAGCCGAAACATGCTACAAACTGAAACGTTATTAGATGCCATAGAAGAATTTGGTTTTGATGCATGTATCGGTGGTGCGCGTAGAGATGAAGAAAAAGCAAGAGCCAAGGAGCGTATTTTTTCTGTTCGAGATGATTTCGGACAGTGGGATGAAAAAAATCAACGACCAGAATTGTTTGACATGCTAAATGGTAAGATTGATTTAGGACAAAACGTTCGTGTTTTTCCAATATCTAACTGGACAGAACTAGATGTTTGGTCCTATATTAAAGAAGAAGAAATTGAAATACCATCTATTTACTTTGCTCATAAAAGAGCTACGTTTTTAAGAGATGGACTCATTTGGTCAGCAGAAGATGAAGTTGTGTATAGGGAAGATGATGAAAAAGTTGAAGAACGAATGGTACGCTTTAGAACAGTAGGAGATATGAGCTGTACAGCAGCAGTGTTATCAAATGCAGTAGATATAAATACAGTGGTAGAAGAAATTAGAGATTCCTCTATTTCTGAAAGAGGAGCAAGAATAGATGATAAAAGATCTGAAGCTGCGATGGAGAAGCGAAAACAACAAGGATATTTCTAAATAAACAATAATAAACTATTGAAAAAAATAGTTAAAAAATACTAAAATGAACGTACTAAAAATAGCAACAGCAGGAAGTGTAGATGATGGTAAAAGTACTTTAATAGGACGTATTTTGTACGATACGAAATCATTAACAGAAGATAAATTACAAGCGATAGAAAATAAAAGTAAACAAAGAGGATTTGATTATTTAGATTTTTCATTAGCAACAGACGGTTTAGTAGCTGAACGTGAACAAGGAATTACTATTGATGTAGCACATATTTACTTTTCTACACCGAAAACGAGTTTTATTATTGCTGATACTCCTGGTCATATTGAGTATACTAGAAATATGGTAACTGGAGCATCTAATTCCCAAGTTTCTATTGTATTAGTGGATGCTAGAAATGGTGTTGTTGAGCAAACCTATCGCCATTTCTTTATCAATAATTTACTAAGAGTGAAAGATATAGTGATTGCAGTTAATAAAATGGATTTAGTAGATTATTCACAAGAGAAGTTTAACCAAATAAAAGATGAAATTGAGTATTTGGCAAGTAAAAGTGAATACCAAAATCAAAATTTAACTTTTATTCCTTTATCCGCTTTAAAGGGAGATAATGTAGTTGAGCTATCTGAAAAAATGGACTGGTATCAAGGGAAACCATTATTGAGTCATTTAGAAAGTTTAAGTTCTGAAGATATTAATACTATTTCACAAGCACGTTTCCCAATCCAAAGTGTTATTAGACCTAAAACAGATGATTATCATGATTTTAGAGGGTATGCAGGTAAGCTTTATGGTGGTGATTTAGCAGTAGGTGATCAAGTAACTATATTACCTTCAAATACGCAATCTAAAGTTAAAAGTATACAGTTTTTTAACCAAAAGTATCAAGAAGCTAAAAAAGGAAGCTCAATAATAGTAACACTTGAAGATGATGTAAATATTAGCAGAGGAGATATGTTGGTTAAAAATGGAGAGGAACCAAAAGTAGTTAAACAAATAGAGGCAACTATTTGTTGGATGGACAAAGAACCACTTAAGGTATCAGAAAAATATTATATAAAGCATGGTGTAAATGATGCTCAAGCTAAAATAACTGATGTATCATCATTAATTCATACTGATTTTTCTGGAGAAGAAAATTCACCAACTGAATTATTATTAAACCAAATAGGGAATGTTTCTTTAAGAATTAGTAAACCACTTTTTATAGATACATATAAAGAGAATAAATCTAATGGAGCATTCATAGTTATTAACCCAAAAACAAACAATACCGCAGGTGTTGGTTTTATTAAGTAAAAAAATAAAACGATGGCAATAATAATAACAGATGAATGTATTAATTGTGGAGCTTGTGAACCAGAATGCCCTAATACTGCAATTTATGAAGGAGCCGATGACTGGAATTATAGCCAAGGAACATCTTTAGAGGGGGAAGTTCAATTACCTAGTGGTGAACAAATAGATGCCGATGAAGTTCAAGAGCCAGTTTCTGATGAATATTATTTCATAGTTCCTGATAAATGTACTGAATGTAAAGGGTTTCACGAAGAACCTCAATGTGCTGCAGTATGCCCTGTAGATTGTTGTGTACCTGATGATAATCATGTAGAAACAGAAGACGAGTTATTAGCAAAACAACAACTATTACACAATTAGTATTAATGCTTTTACAAGCAAATAATTAAAAATCATGCAAAGTTTTAGATCAGAAATAGAGAATCCGGTTGTAGAAAAAGATATCCTTGAATTAGAACGTAAAATAAGTTTATTTAAAGAAGGAAAGATAGATGAAGAGCGTTTTAGAAGCTTACGTTTGGCAAGAGGTGTATATGGTCAACGCCAATTAGGAGTACAAATGATTCGTATTAAATTACCCTATGGAAAAGTATCTAGCGAACAATTACATAGAATAGCTGATGTTTCTGATGAATATTCAAGGGGGCGGTTACATATAACTACACGTCAAGATATTCAAATTCACTATGTAAGTTTAGATAGAACACCTGAATTATGGGCTCAATTAGAAAAAGATGATATCACATTACGAGAAGCATGTGGAAATGCTGTTAGGAATGTTACTGCCTCAGAAACAGCAGGAATAGATATCAATGAACCTTTTGATGTGAGTCCATATGCACATGCTACTTTTGAATTTTTCTTACGCAATCCAATTTGTCAAGAAATGGGACGAAAGTTTAAAATGTCATTTTCGGCAACTGATGAAGATACTGCAATAAGCTTTATGCATGATTTAGGTTTCATAGCTAAAAATAAAATAGTTGAAGGAAAAGCAATAAAAGGATTTAAAGTTTTATTAGCTGGAGGATTAGGTTCTCAACCTCGCCATGCAGACGTAATGTATGAGTTTTTAGAAGGCGATTTGTTAATACCAACAATCGAAGGAGTTTTGCGTGTATTTGATCGTCATGGCGAACGTTCAAAAAGAGCAAAAGCACGTTTAAAATTTTTGGTAAAAGATTTAGGGTTAGATAAATTTTTAACTTTAGTTGAAGCAGAAAGAAAAGCATTGGTTTATCAGTCTTACCCTATTGATACATCAAAGTTTGAACAAAAAATTAATTTTGAAACTTTACAAGCTCCATCAGTAGTAATAGCAGACCAAAAAGCATACGAAAAATGGAAGAAAGTTAATGTTATAAAACAGAAGCAACATGGTTTATATGCAGTTGGAATTAAAGTTCATTTAGGAGATTTTTATACAGACAAAGCACGATTATTAGCTGATTTGATAAAGAAATATGCAGCAAACGAACTACGTTTTACATTAAGACAAAATATATTAATTCGCCATGTTAGAGAAGACTTTTTGCCTTTCTTTTATGTAGAGTTACAAAAATTAGGGTTCACCGAGGTGGGGTATAATAGTACAGCTGATATTACAGCATGTCCTGGAACTGATACGTGTAACTTAGGTATTGCAAGTAGTACAGGAATTGCTGGAGAATTAGAGCGTGTTTTTAAAACAGAATATCCTGAATATCTTACTAGTAAAGAAGTAACCATAAAAATTAGTGGTTGTATGAATGCTTGTGGTCAACATAATATGGCACACATAGGCTTTCAAGGAATGTCTGTAAAAGTAGGGAAATTGTTAGCGCCTGCATTACAAGTATTAATAGGAGGTGGTATTGTGGGGAATGGAAACGGTAGATTTTCAGACAAACTAGTAAAAATACCTAGTAAAAGAGGACCAGAAGCTTTAAGAACTTTATTAAACGATTTTGAAAGTAATAAAGAAGAGGAAGAGGATTTCTTAGCGTATTATGATAGAAATGGGAAAACATATTTCTACGATATTTTAAAACACTTGTCTGATACCACCAATTTAAATGAAGATGATTTTATTGATTGGGGACATGATAAAAATTACGTTAAAGCAATTGGAGTTGGTGAATGTGCAGGTGTAGTAATAGATTTAATTGCAACCTTACTTTTTGAAAGTGAGGAGAAATTAGAAAATGCGACTGAGGCTTTTAAACAGAAACAGTGGTCTGATAGTATTTATCATGCGTATTCTGCGATTGTAAATACAGCAAAAGCACTGTTAACATCTGAAGGGAAAAAGACAAATACTCAGGCAGGAATCATAAGGAATTTTGATGAAGTGTTTGTTGAAACAAAGAAAATTAAATTGTCAACAACATTTTCAGATTTAGTATATCAAATAAATAAAAATCAACCTACTGAAACATTTGCGAATAAATATTTGCAAGAAGCAAAAGCATTTTATAAAACAATAGATGCTTTCCGAAAAGTAGAAGTAGAAAGTTAAAAGGGATAATGATGAAAAAACAACCTAAATTAACAGTAGTAGGAGCAGGCCCAGGAGATGTTGATCTAATCACATTAAAAGCTATAAAAGCATTAAAAAATGCTAATGTAGTTTTATATGATGCTTTAGTAAACCCAGAACTTTTAGATTATATTAATCCAAAAGCAGAATTAATTTTTGTAGGTAAAAGAAGAGGGTGCTACCGTTATCAACAAGAACAAATTAATGAGTTAATCGTGGCAAGAGGATTTTCTCATGGTCATGTGGTTCGTTTAAAAGGAGGAGATCCATTTATATTTGGGAGAGGAGCTGAAGAAATGGAGTATGCAGCCAAATACGGATTTGAAGTAGCTGTTGTTCCAGGAATTTCATCATCATTAGCGGTACCAGCATATCAAAATATACCATTAACAAAAAGAGGTAGTTCAGAAAGTTTTTGGGTCATAACAGGAACAACAAAACAACATAAATTGTCTGATGATGTTAGCTTGGCAGCAAAATCAAATGCTACAGTAGTTGTTTTAATGGGAATGGGAAAGTTATCAGAGATAGTATCTCTTTTTAAAAAAGAAGGAAAGTCTGACCTATCAGTAGCTATTATTCAAAATGGAACAACACCTGAAGAAAAAATAGGAATAGGAACGGTTGCTACTATTGAGGGAGTGGTTCATAAAAATAAATTGAGTAACCCTGCAATTATTGTATTAGGAGAAGTGGTAAAACACCGTCAACAGTTATTGGAAGTAAAACAAGAAGTAGTTTTAAAAAGTGTGGTATGATAGATAAAGAAAGAAATAATTTATATCCTGTTTTTTTAAAGGTAAATGAGTTAGAGGTTTTAATCATTGGAGGAGGTTATGTAGCTGAGGAAAAACTTACTTTTTTGTTAAAGTCAAGTCCTGATGCTAAGGTAACAATGGTTTCTCCCTATTATAGAAAGAATACGATTAAAGAAGCTCAAAAAGCATCAGTAAAAATGATTAAAAATGTTTATAGAAAAGAGTATTTAACAGGAAAGCATATGGTTATTGCTACTACTGATGTTCCTGAGGTTAATGTACAGGTATATAAAGATTGTAGAGCAGAAAATAAATTGGTAAATGTAGCGGATAACCCACCCTATTGTGATTTTTATATGGGAGGAATTGTTACTAAAGGAAATGTGAAAGTTGCAATTTCAACAAATGGGAAATCACCTACAACAGCCAAAAGGTTACGACAATTTTTTGAAGAAGTAATGCCAGAAGATATTAATCAATTAGTAGAAAACTTAAATAGTTTTAGAAAAACAATCAAAGGAAACTTTGAGAAAAAAGTACAAACATTAAATAAACTAACAGAAGGTTTAATCAATTAAAATTCTAATTAAAAATTAGGAATAAGATATCATTTATCAAACAAATTATAGATATCCTTATTTTTAGAATAATCACAAATACATAAAATGATACATACAGATATATTAATTATTGGAGCAGGCCCAACTGGGTTATTTACAGTTTTTGAAGCAGGGTTATTAAAATTACGTTGTCATTTAATAGATGCATTACCTCAGCCAGGAGGGCAATGTTCTGAAATTTATCCAAAAAAGCCTATTTATGATATACCTGCATATCCTGAAATTTTAGCTGGAGATTTAACTAAAAATTTACTTGAACAAATTAAACAGTTTGAACCAGGTTTTACATTAGGAGAACGAGCAGAAACTATTGAAAAGCAAGATGATGGAACTTTTATAGTAACCACAAACAAAGGAACAAAACATCAAGCACCCGTAGTTGCTATTGCTGGAGGGTTAGGAAGTTTTGAACCTAGAAAACCTAAAATAGATAACATCACAAAATTCGAAGACTCTGGAATAGAATATATGATTAAAGAGCCTGAATTGTATAGAGATAAAGATGTAGTAATTGCAGGAGGAGGAGATTCAGCACTAGATTGGTCTATTTTTTTAACAGATGTAGCAAAATCAGTCACATTAATTCATAGAAGAAATGAATTTAGAGGAGCTTTAGATTCAGTTGAAAAAGTTCAAGAATTAAAAAATTTAGGTAGAATTAATTTAATTACTCCTGCTGAGGTAAAGGGGGTTTTAGGAGATGATCATGTAACAGGGGTTGTAATTGAACAGAAAGGACAAGAGCCATATATTCTAGATACAGATCATTTTATTCCATTATTTGGATTAGCGCCTAAATTAGGACCTATAGGAAATTGGGGGCTAGAGATAGAAAAAAATGCAATTAAAGTAAATAATGCTTTAGATTATCAAACCAATATACCTGGTATTTATGCAATAGGAGATGTGAATACATATCCTGGTAAATTAAAATTAATTTTATGTGGGTTTCATGAAGCTACTTTGATGTGTCAAAGTGCTTATCAATTAATACATCCAGATAAAAAATATGTAATGAAATATACAACTGTTGGTGGTGTTCAAGGTTTTGATGGTACTAAAAAAGAAGCCCCTAAGGCAGTGGTAAAAGCCATAGAATAATGGAACAAGATGTTACTATAAAAATTACTGACAGAGAGGGGATAATTCACGAAGTGATAGCACCTACAGATATGGCAATGAATTTGATGGAAGTTGTTCGTTCTTATGAATTAGCTCCTGAAGGAACGATAGGAGTATGTGGAGGAATGGCAATGTGTGCATCGTGTCAATGTTATGTGAAATCAAATCATGAATTACCTGAAATAACTGATGATGAAGACGCTATGTTGGCAGAAGCTTTTGATGTACAGGATAATAGTCGTTTAGGTTGTCAAATTCAAATAACTCCCAGATTAGAAGGGTTAGAGATTGAATTAGCCCCAGAAAGTTAATTTCATTTGTAAAATAAATTTTAAAAATGCAATTTAAAAAGTATGACTTATCTTTAAAAGATGATGTAGAAGTTTTTACAAAGCAATTATTCTATGCGTTATTCAATGATGTTTGTAAAGAAACAGCAAACCATTTAAAAGAGTTATTTATTAATATTTGTAAGGGTTTAGAAATACCTAAAGGAAATGAGATTTGGGCGTTTTACCAACAGTCTTTTTGTGAAATTCGAGATCAATTAGATTTAGATGCTATAGCTTTTGAAAGTACTGATCCTGCTTGTAAAACTTTAGGAGAAGTGTATTTCGCATACCCAGGTTTTCATGCAATAGCTATATATCGTTTAAGTCATGAATTGTATAAAATAGGAGTACCTGTACTACCAAGAATGATGAGTGAGTACGCACATAGTGTTACAGGGACAGATATTCATCCAGGTGCAATTATAGGAGAATCTTTTTTTATTGATCATGCTACAGGTATAGTTATTGGTGAAACGACAATTATAAAAAACAATGTTAAAATATACCAAGGAGTTACATTAGGAGGAATTCAAGTAAAAAAGGAATTAGCATTAACTAAACGTCATCCTACTATTGAAAGTAATGTAACGATTTATGCAAATGCAACAATTTTAGGAGGAAATGTTACAATAGGGAAAGATAGTATTATAGGAGCAAATGTGTGTGTAATTGATTCAGTACCTGAAGGGGTAATTGTAACGTACGAATCTGAAAATAAAATCATAATGAGAAAATCATACGCAAAATGATTTTTATTAAACAAAAGAATTAATGAAAACCAAAACAATAATAGATAGTGTTGGTAATACGCCTTTAGTAGAAATTTCATCACTTATAAATAAAAAAGGAGTACGAATATTACTGAAGCTAGAAGGAAACAATCCTGGGGGGAGTGTAAAAGATAGAGCAGCCTACAACATGATAGCTGAAGCTATTAAGCGTAAAAATATCAAGAAAGGTGATTATTTAGTAGAAGCCACTAGTGGAAACACTGGTATCGCTTTAGCTTTGATGGCAAAGGTTTTAGGAGTGAATATGGTTTTAGTAATGCCCGAAAACGCAACTGAAGAACGTATTAAAACTATGAAATCGTATGGTGCTGAGGTGATTTTAACACCTGAAAATAAGGGTATTGAGGGGTCAAGAGACAAAGCACTTGAATTGCGGTATAAAAAAGGATACTTTATGTTAAACCAGTTTGAGAATAATGATAACTGGAAAGCACATTATAAAAGTACAGGTCCTGAAATATGGAATGATACTGAAGGTGAAGTTACACACTTTGTTTCTGCAATGGGAACAACTGGAACTATTATGGGAGTTTCAACCTATTTGAAAGAGCAAAACTCTAATATTAAAATAGTAGGAGCTCAGCCTAAAGAAGGTTCTAGAATTCCAGGAATACGAAGGTGGTCACCTGAATACTTACCAAAAATTTACGATAGAAAAAAAGTAGATAAAATAGTAGAAGTAAGTAGAGAAGAGGCAACAAAGATGACCCGTAAACTTGCCAAACAAGAAGGTATAATGGCTGGAATGAGTAGTGGTGGTGCTTTGCATGTAGCATTAGACGTAGCTAAAACAATAGAAAAAGGAGTAATTGTAGCTATCGTTTGTGATAGAGGAGATCGCTATTTATCTTCAGAGTTATTTGAATATTGATAAACAAAAGACTTTTTTTTATTGATAAATAAAAAATAATTCGTTTATTTGTAATATATTATTGTTCATTAACTTAATGATGTTATCAAGAAAGGTGGAGGGATTAGACCCAACGAAACCTTAGCAACCCTTTGTGTAAACAAAGAAGGTGCTACATTCTACTGTGAGAGCAGGGAGATAACGGAAAGAATTTTACTTCTCTTTTCCTGATAACATTACTATTAAATATCAGGAATGTCAAACATTTATAAAGAAATACAACAACGAATTCTAGTGCTCGATGGAGCAATGGGTACCATGCTTCAGGAATATAAATTTACTGAAGAAGATTTTCGTGGAGAACGTTTTAAAGATTACCCTTCACCTTTACAAGGTAATAACGATTTATTGTCAATAACTCAACCTGAGGCGGTAAAAGAAGTTCATAGAAAGTATTTTGCTGCAGGTGCAGATATTATTGAAACAAATACTTTTTCTGGAACCACAATTGCCATGGCAGATTACCAAATGGAAAATTTGGTATATGAGCTAAATTATGAATCAGCAAAAATAGCGAAAGAAGTAGCTCAAGAGTTTACAGAAAAAGAGCCTCATAAACCTAGATTTGTAGCAGGTTCGATAGGACCAACCAATAGAACAGCAAGCATGTCTCCAGATGTTAATGATCCTGGATATAGAGCAGTAACTTTTGATGAATTACGGAAAGCTTATAAAGAACAAGTAGAGGCTTTAATTGATGGAGGAGCGGATATTTTATTAGTTGAAACTATTTTTGATACTTTAAATGCAAAGGCAGCTTTATTTGCTATTGAAGAAGTAAAAGGAGAGCGAAACATTGATGTTCCTATTATGGTTTCTGGAACAATAACTGATGCTTCTGGTAGAACATTGTCAGGACAAACAGCTGAAGCTTTTCTTATTTCAATTTCTCATATTCCTTTATTATCTGTAGGGTTTAATTGTGCTTTAGGAGCTAATCTTTTGCAACCTCATTTAGAGGCAATTGCTTCAAAAACAGATTTTGCTATTTCTGCTCATCCAAATGCTGGATTACCAAATGCTTTTGGTGAATATGATGAGACACCCCAAGAAACAGCAAGTCAAATTGAAGAATATTTAAAGAAAGATTTAATAAATATTATTGGAGGTTGTTGTGGAACAAGACCTGCTCACATTAAAGCTATTGCTGAGTTAGCTTCTAATTATAAGCCAAGAAGAATTTTAGAATTAAAAAAGTAGGTAATTATGATTAATAAAAATATAGAATGGTTATTAACTTCTTTCAAAGAAATAATATATATGGCTGTTTATAAAGAATGTCATGTATTTGAAGCTGTCAGCTAATTTAACTGAATATTCAAAACAGATTACAAAATTATTAGATGTTGAATTTCCTGAATTATATAGATAGATGATTGAAGAAAGAAAAAATATGAAATTAAGTGGTTTAGAGCCCTTAATAATTACGCCTGAAAGTAATTTCATAAACGTAGGAGAGCGAACTAATGTAGCTGGCTCAAGAAAATTTTTACGATTGATTAAAGAAGAAAAATTTGATGAAGCTTTGGCTATAGCAAGACACCAGGTTGATGGAGGAGCTCAAATTATCGATATTAATATGGATGATGGCTTAATTGATGGAAAAGAAGCCATGGTACGTTTTTTAAATCTTATAGCTGCTGAACCAGATATTTGTCGCGTTCCTATTATGATAGATAGCTCAAAATGGGGAATTATTGAAGCTGGTTTACAAGTTGTTCAAGGAAAGTCTGTTGTAAATTCCATTAGTTTAAAAGAAGGTGAAGAAAAATTTATTTGGGAAGCTACTCAAATAAAGAGATATGGAGCAGCAGTGATAGTAATGGCTTTTGATGAAGTAGGGCAGGCTGATAATTATGAACGAAGGATAGAAATAGCTGAGCGTTCATATAGAGTATTGGTAGATAAAGTAGGGTTTCCTTCTGAAGACATTATTTTTGATTTAAACATATTCCCTGTTGCTACTGGTATGGAAGAACATCGTAAAAATGCGATAGACTTTATTGAGGCCACTCGCTGGGTACGTGAAAATTTACCTAATGTAAGTGTGAGTGGAGGTGTTAGTAATGTGTCATTTTCTTTTAGAGGAAATAATAGTGTAAGAGAGGCAATGCACTCTGTTTTTTTATACTACGCCATTCAAGCAGGAATGAATATTGGAATTGTAAATCCTACGATGTTGGAGGTGTATGACGATATTCCAAAAGATTTATTAGAACATATTGAAGATGTAATTTTAGATAGACGTGATGATGCTACTGAACGTTTGTTAGATTTTGCTGAAACAGTAAAGGGAAAAAAGAAAGAAGATGATGGAAAAGCATTAGAGTGGCGTAAATTACCATTGCAAGAAAGAATAACACACGCTTTAGTAAAAGGAATAGATACTTATATTATTGAAGATGCTGAAGAAGCACGTTTAGGTGTAGAGCGACCTTTACATGTAATTGAGGGGAATTTAATGGTGGGAATGAATGTTGTAGGAGATTTATTTGGTGCAGGAAAAATGTTTTTACCTCAAGTGGTAAAATCTGCACGCGTAATGAAAAAAGCTGTTGGATATTTAAACCCTTTTATTGAAGCTGAAAAAGGAGAAAAACAACAAGCCTTAGGAAAGGTTTTAATGGCTACTGTTAAAGGTGATGTTCATGATATTGGTAAAAATATTGTTTCTGTAGTATTAGGTTGTAATAACTATGAAATTGTTGATTTAGGGGTTATGGTACCTCCCGAAAAAATTATTGAAACAGCCAAAAAGGAAAATGTTGATGCCATAGGATTAAGCGGTTTAATTACACCTTCTTTAGATGAAATGGTGTATTTAGCTAAAGAAATGGAGCGCCAAAATTTTGAAGTTCCTTTATTAATTGGAGGAGCAACAACCTCAAAAGCACATACAGCTGTTAAAATTGACACGCAATATAAAAATGCGGTAGTCCATGTAAATGATGCTTCTAGGGCGGTTACTGTTGTGGGGGATTTGTTAAATAAGAATACCAAAAATGAGTATGTAGCAAAACTTAAAAAAGATTATGAAGAGTTTCGTGAAAAGTTTCTTAAAAGAGGAAAATCGAAAGCATATATAACTATTGAAGAGGCTCGTAAGCGAAAGTATAAAATAGATTGGAATACATCAAATATTTCAAAACCAAAAGAGCTTGGAGTTCAAACATTAAAGCAGTTGAGTTTAAAAGAGTTGATACCGTTCATTGACTGGTCTCCTTTTTTTAGATCTTGGGATTTACATGGGAAATTTCCTGCTATTTTGGTTGATGATATTGTTGGTGAACAGGCTACTAGTTTGTACGAAGATGCCCAAAATATGCTTCAAAAAATTGTTGATAATCAGTTACTAAAACCTAAGGCTATTTTTGGATTGTTTGAGGCCAATACCATCAATGATGATGATATCTCAATTAAGAAAAAAGGAGAAGAAATTGCTGTTTTTAGAACACTTCGTCAACAATTAAAAAAGAGAGATGATAAACCAAGCTTTGCTTTATCAGATTTTATAGCCCCATCAGAATCTAATAAAACAGACTATATGGGAGCATTTTGTACAGCTATTTTTGGTGCTGATGAATTAGCGAATACCTATAAAAGCAATGATGATGATTACAATGGAATTATGGTACAGGCCATTGCTGATCGTTTTGCAGAAGCTTTTGCAGAGTATTTACATCATAGAGTGCGAACAATACATTGGGGATATTGTGCAGATGAAAATTTATCAAATGAAGATTTAATAAAAGAAAATTATAAAGGTATTCGTCCAGCTCCTGGGTATCCAGCTTGCCCTGATCATTTGGAGAAAGAAACAATTTGGGAGTTGTTAAATGTTGAAGAAAAAATTGGAGTAACCTTAACAGAAAGCCTAGCAATGTGGCCAGCTGCTGCTGTTTCAGGATACTATTTTGCAAATGAAGAAGCTAAGTATTTTGGAGTAGGGAAAATAACTGATGATCAAGTAAGAGATTTTGCAACTAGAAAGAATATTTCTCTAGATAAAGCAAGGAAATGGCTTCATCCAGCAATTGCTGACAATTAAAAAGGTAAGAGTGAATACAAAATTTATAGAATTAAATGTAAAAAATCATATTATTTCTCATGGGTATGATGAAAATAATAAAGAAATTACTGAGGAGGTAATTGTAGGGGAATTCTCTCCAAAAGTAATAGCAATCAATAAAATTAAATCTTTAAGTAATAAATATGTACTAACTGATTATATAGATGAAAGACTGATTTATTGGGAATATCAAGAACCATATGATTTTGTTAAAAAACAATTATTAGAAAAATGAAAGTTACCGACCATATAAGAAAAGCAAAAGATAAAACGTTGTTCTCTTTTGAAATAGTCCCACCACAAAAAGGGCAAAATATACAAGAGCTATATGATAATATTGATCCTTTAATGGAATTTAAACCTCCTTTTATTGATGTAACAACATCAAGGGAAGAGCATGTTTATATACCAAAAGAAAATGGACTGTTAGAACAGAAAATAACTAGAATGCGTCCTGGAACTGTGGGGATTTGTGCATCATTAAAATACAAGTATGATGTAGATGCAATTCCACATGTTTTATGTGGTGGATTTACAAAAGAAGAAACAGAATATGTATTGGTTGATTGTCATTATTTAGGATTAGATAACGTGATGGCCTTGAGAGGAGACGCAAGAAAAGATCAGCAATATTTTAAAGCTTCTAATGGAGGAAATACTTACGCTTCTGATTTAGTAGGGCAAATTAGTGATTTAAATAAAGGGAAATATCTACATGAAATTATAGAAACCCCTTATAAAGCTAACTTTTGCATAGGGGTTGCTGGGTATCCAGAAAAACACCTAGAGTCACCGAGTTTAGAGAGTGATTTAAAACGATTAAAAGAAAAAGTAGATGCTGGTGCTGATTATGTAGTAACTCAAATGTTTTTTGATAATTCTAAATATTTCAATTTTGTTAAGAGAGCGAAAGAAATAGGAATCAATGTACCCATTATCCCAGGAATAAAGCCCTTAGCAGTAAAAAGACATTTACACATTTTACCACAAATTTTCAGATTAGATTTACCTCAAGATTTAGTAAATTCAGTTGAAAACTGTAAAAATAATAAAGAAGTAAGGCAAGTGGGAATTGAATGGGCTATTCATCAAAGTAAAGAGTTAATAAAAGCAGGAGTTCCTGTGGTACATTATTATTCAATGGGAAAATCAAGTAATATAAAAGCTATTGCTAGTGAAGTTTTTTAATTCAATTTTTAAAATAGTGCCCCTTTTTGAATGCTATTTAAAAAGGGGAATTACTTTAAGTTTTTTTTATTCATAAAAAACAGCCATTTCATCTAAAGTTTTTCTTTTTAAATCAGGTACATAAACAGGAACTTTTGGGTACCCAACAGGAAGCAATAAAAAAGCTCTTTCATTAATTGGTCTATCTAATATACTTGCTAAAAAATTCATAGGACTAGGAGTATGTGTAAGTGTTACTAACCCCGCATTATGAATAGCTGAAATAAGCATTCCGCAAGCAATTCCTATTGATTCATTTACATAGTAATTATTACATTTTTCTCCGTTTACATCAAAATCATATGCTTTTTTAAAAACAACAATTAACCATGGCGCATCTTCTAAAAAAGGTTTATGCATATCAGTGGCCAAATGCTCAAGATCTTTTTTCCAACGTTCGCTCATTCTACGTTCATACCCTTCTTTTTCCTCAATTTCAGCGGCAATTTTGATTTTAGCTTTTATAAAAGGATTAGATACAGCACAAAATGTCCAAGGTTGATGATGTGCACCAGAAGGAGCAGTTGATGCACTTTTAATAATATTTTCAATGACCTCTTTTGGTATTGCCTCGGAGGAGAACTCTCTTACAGATCTTCTTTTGTTAATCCATTGATAGAAAATCTTACTTTTTTCAATCATTTCTTTTTTGGATATTTTAATTGAATCAAATTTGATATGATTGTATCCATTGATATTGATGCTTTTTGAAAGTCCCATTTTATTTATTTTATATGTTCTCTCCTTAATTTATGATTTAAGTTAAGGTGTTGTAAATTATTGTTTTAGACTGTTAAGTTAAGCAATTATTTTTATAGTTTATTATTGATTGAAACTGTAAAGTATAATAATAAATGACAAGTAAAGTGTCTTAAGGGCTTATGATGTAAAGCACTTAATTTTCTTCTTTTTATTTTTAGAAGTAGATATTGGAATTTTTATTTAAAAAGCTTGTTTTGAAGGGTAACTAAAATTTTAATTGGGGTATTTTAATCTATTATTTTATTCAATAAATGTCAATATTGTAAATAATAAAACTTAATTTTAAAAAACATTAAAAGTAGGTGTCATCTCCTCATTAAAAATTAAAACTAAATATAAAAACATGTATGATTTAATATCTTATTTCCAAGTTTTAAAAAAGCTTAATCGATAAGTTTCACTAACAGGTATGTGGTGTTTCCCATTTATACACACTCTATTCCCTTCAACATAACTTATGTGTGCTAAATTGACAATATAAGAACGATGAATTCTAATAAGTTTTTCACTATTAGTAAAAGAGTTTATTACTTTTTTTAATGAACCATATACCATCAAATTACCATGGTTTTTAGTTACGTATTTTACATATTCGTTTTCTGATTTTACAAATAAGATTTCAGAAGTTTGAATTCTATACTGTTTTTTGTCAGATCGAATAATCAAACTTTCCTCTATACCTTTATCTTTTATTTCTAGTTTCTGTGGTTTTTGCTGTACATCTTTTATTTTTTCTATTGTTTTTACAAAGCGATGAAATTCAATAGGCTTTAACAAATAATCTAACGTGCCTAATTCAAATCCTTCAAAAGCATAATCTCTATAAGCTGTTGTAAAAACGACTTTGGTATGATATAATTTTAATGATTTTAAAAAATCTATACCCGAAATATCAGGCATTTGAATATCTAAAAATAAAATATCTATTTGTTCTTCTTTTAAAATAGTTAAAGTATCTAAGCCAGATTTATAGGTACCTATAACTTTCACGTCTTTAATTTTTTTACAGTAGCTTTCAAGAAGTTTTCTTGCGGGTTGTTCATCATCTACAATTATACATTTTAACATAATTTTGTAATTATTTTTAAAGAAACTTTATATTGTCCATTCACATTGCTAATGGACAGAGAGTGTTTTTTAGGGTATAACAAAGCTAACCTTCTAGAAACATTTTTAATTCCTATTCCCCCCACTAGGTCTACTTTTTTATTTTTACTGTATGAGTTAACGCATAAAAAGTTAATTTCATCATGGTTTGATGATAATCTTATAGTTATTCTTCCTTGATCTAAATTTTCAATATTACCATGCTTAAAAGCATTTTCAACAAAAGGTACTAATAACATAGGGGCTATATTACTATTTACATCTACTTTTTTATATTCAAAAACAACATTTTTAATATCTTCATCTTTTAACTTGAATAAATCAATAAAATTACTAATGTATTTTATTTCATCTAATAGAGGTACATACTCTTTTTTATTTCCATATAACGAATAATCTAACATTTTTGATAATTGCATTATTGCTTCAGCACCTTTTAGATTTTTTTCTAAAGTAAGAGAATAAATATTATTTAAAGTATTGAATAAAAAATGAGGGTTAATTTGTTGAATAAGAAAATTTTTTTCAGCAGTAATTCTTTCCTTTTCTTTTGTCTCGTTTTTTAATTGCTCATAATAATTATTAAAAATGAAAGCAGTAAAAACACCTATAAATACGGGTGCTGAGTGAGCCATTATTGTTTCAAAAGCATAATGTCCATTATTTGGTAAACCATCTTCGATAATTGTAATAACAAGTGCACAAATTGTGAGTAATAAAATGTTTAAAAAACTAAATGCTACATATCTTTTTTTTGCAAATAAAATAGGGATTAAGAGTCTGTAGTTTATATAAAATGCTAAAAATTGTGAAATTAAAAATGTTATTGAATGTTCAATAGAGTTCCTTGCTTTCAAAATATATTCAAATAACACATACAATAAAAAAGTATATATTATCCAATAAATATATTGTTTTTGGATACGTTTCATAATATTCAAAATTAAAATATTATTTGTTAAGTTTTGATTTTATTCAGTTAATTAAGATTAAACCTAAGTAAAATAGTTAATTGATTCAGTAGTAAATGATTAATTCTATTGACTGAAGAATAATACGATTTAATTGAAAAACAACAATTCTTATTTAGAACCGTTAAGAATAAACTTATTTTCGCCGAAAATAATAAAATGAAGAACTACATAACATTAACACTACTACTACTTTTTTCATGCTTAATTTCAGCACAAACAAAACTATCGGGTACAATTACTGATACTAACAACACCCCCATTCCATATGTTTCAGTTTATATAAAAGGAGGTGTCCAAGGCACTACAACCAATGAAAACGGAGTGTACGAATTAGAAATTCCTTTGGGCAAACAAACAATTAAAATCAGTTCGCAAGGTTTTAGAAAAATAACTAAAAAAATTAGCGCTAAGAATAAAGCAATTATCATAGATTTTCAGCTTATTGAAGATGTTTTAGGCTTGGACGAAGTTGTAGTAACCGCTACCAGAAATCGAGTGGAAAAAAGAACAGCTCCAGTAGTGGTATCTACGTTAAAAACTAGATTATTAAAGGCAACACAATCTTTATCTGTAGCAGACGGATTAAATTATGCTCCTGGTGTACGTGTAGAAACCAATTGCCAAAATTGTGGTTTCACAGATGTAAGATTAAATGGTTTGGCAGGTGGCTATACTCAGATTTTAGTTAATAGCCGTCCCGTATTTTCATCTTTAATTGGTGTATATGGGTTAGAACAAATTCCTACTAGTATTATTGAACGTATAGAAGTAGTAAGAGGAGGAGGGTCATCACTTTATGGTTCTAGCGCTATTGCAGGTACAGTAAATGTTATTACCAAAGATCCCATTATCAACACTTGGGAAATAGGTACTAATTTTGCTTTAATTGATGGTAAAACAACAGATACAAACCTAACTTTAAACAATTCTTTGGTTTCTGACGATTTAAATAGTGGTATTTCTGTATTTGGTGCATATAGAAATAGAGACTCTTATGATGCTAATAACGATGGTTTTACTGAAATTACAGTACTAAAAAACAACACTCTTGGTGCAAAAGCTTTTGTAAAACCAACCGAAAAAAGTAAAATATCTATAAATTTAAATGCTATTCAAGAGTATAGACGAGGTGGAGATCGTTTAAACTTAGCACCTCATTTTACAGATATTACCGAAGAGTTAAATCATGACACTTTTATTGGTGGAGCAAATTATGAATTGTATAGTAAAGATGATTCAGGGAAATTTCAAATATACACTTCGGCTTCTTATACCGATAGAGATAGTTATTATGGTGGTTTAGGCGGTGCACGCACAAGACAAGATAGCATTACTGCCACCAATGCCTACGGAAAAACTAAAGATTTAGCTTGGGTGAATGGTTTACAGTACACAAAATCACTCAAAAACAAAGATGTAATTACTGCTGGTATAGAATATAACCATTCTAATACGGAAGACCAGATTGCTGGTTATAATAGAATTATAGATCAAACTGTAAATACCTTGGGAACTTATGTTCAATATGAATGGAAACCTACAGATAAATTTACTGCACTTTTAGGTGGACGTCTAGATAATATTTCGGTAAAAGGAGCATATACTATTGAAAATATTAATAGAAGTGCTAATGTAAATCAAACTGTATTTTCACCTCGCCTTACAGCTTCTTATCAATTTACAAAAAGGTTAAAATTTAGAGCGGGATACGCTAGAGGTTTTAGAACACCACAGGCATATAACGAAGATTTTCATATTGCAAATGTCGGAGGAGAGCAACAATTTCTTATCTTATCAGATAATTTAAAATCAGAATTTTCTAACGCATATACAGCCTCTTTTAACTATTCTAAAACCAAAGGATTATTACAAATGGATTTCTTATTAGAAGGTTTCTATACCTCTTTAGAAAATCCATTTATTAATGTAAGTACTGGAGCTAGTTTAGCTAATGGTTCTATCTTAGAGGAAATTCGTAACGGTTCAGGTGCAAAGGTGTACGGTGTTAATTTTGAAGTAGGTATTTCACCAAATCCAAAATGGAAATTTCAATTAGGAGGTACGGTGCAAAACTCAAAATATAAGACATCTGAAGTATTATTTGAATCAGATGGGACTGTTTCTGGAGAAAGCAATGTAATTATTAATAACTTTATACGAACTCCTGATATTTACGGATATTTTAATACTTCTTGGATTCCTAGCAAAAAGTTTAATATAGATCTTACAGGGACTTATACAGGGAGTATGATTGTTCCTTTGATTGTAAGCGATTCTGGATTTTTACAACTTAATAATTCACCATCGTTTTTTGATTTGAATCTAAAGTTAGAAAAGCATGTTGATTTTAACGAAAACTTTATGACTACCATTTCCGCAGGTGTAAGAAACCTCTTTAATGCTTATCAAGATGATTTCCAAGTAGGAGCTGGAAGAGATTCTGGTTATATTTATGGACCTAACCAACCACAAACCTTTTTTGTAGGTATTAAATTTGGAAAGTTCCATTAATTAATATGAAAAAACCATTCATTTTAGTTTGTGTTATTCTTCTGTGTTTTTGTTTACAAGTAAAAGCACAGAAGAATTCTGTACATTGGATTTCCTTTGAACAATTGGAATATTATTTAACAGTAAAACCTAAAAAAGTATTTATTTCCTTATACACTGATTGGTGCGCATATTGTAAAAAAATGGATAAAGTAACTTTTAAAGACTCTAAAGTTATTTCTCTACTCAACAATAATTATTATGCTGTAAAAATGAATGCTGAATCTTTAGATACTATTATATTTGATGGTAAGAAATTCACGAACAAACGAATAAATGAAAGCAGAAAACCAATACACGAAATCCCTTTATTGTTAGCCTCAAGGAAAAACAGTCCTTTTTCGTTACCTGCTAATTTAATTTTAAATAAAAACTTTACAATAAAAGAACGTTATTTTGAATATTTATCCCCCGAAAAAATGAAGGATATTCTTACTAATAAATAGCGGTTATTGGTTGTAAAATAAAAATACATACTAAATAAATCATAAAACTTACAAAAGAGCTACTATCAAGTAGTTCTTTTATATTTCACTGAAAAGACTAATAAATTCACTGATTTTTTTTGATTTCATTACGCTTATCATTGTAATTAGTGTAAAAAATAATAAGATGATACGAAATTTAATAGTTAAACTTGGTTTTTATATGATTTTAGGAATATTTATATCTTGTTCAGAATACACAGGCTATATTCCTGCTCCAGATACAGTGACCTTTCGACAAAAATTATCAGATTATAATATTTTTCAAGGTAATCCAAGTGATTTAACACCTGCTTCAGATTATCATTTAATAGAATTATCTTCTTCTTTATTTGTAAATTATGCAGAAAAACAACGCTTGGTAAAACTACCAGCAGGAAGTCAAATCATTAAGGTAGATAATGGAATTCCTAATTTTCCAAACGGAACCATACTAGTAAAAACTTTTTATTACTATAAAGACAAGCGAAATCCTAATTTAGGGAAAAACATTATAGAAACTCGATTATTAATTAAGGAAGCAGGTTTATGGAATGTTGCTACTTATGTATGGAATAATGCGCAAACAGACGCAACACTAAAACTTGATGGTCTTAGTATAAATGTGAATTGGATAGATCCTAATGGAAATAATAATTCAATTAGATACGAAGTTCCCACTGAACAGAATTGTACTACTTGCCATCAAAAAAATTCAATAGTAGAACCATTAGGACCAACTCTAATGAACATGAATATCGGTATAACACGAAATAATACTACAATTAATCAGTTACAATATTTTCAAGATTTAGGGTTGATAAATAATTTCAATCACACAAAAATACCTGTACTACCTGATTATGTTAGCCCTGCATATACTATAGCTGAAAAAGGAAGAGCCTATTTTCAAATGAACTGTGCACATTGTCATAACCCTACAGGTTTACCAAAAGCTGCTCGTAAAAGATATGATTTTAGATATACTACACCTTTATCACAAACAAGAATACCAGACAAAAAAGGTAAAATAGATAATGTAATTAGAAACGTAGAAATGCCTTGGATAGGCACTACCACATTAGATGTAGAAGGATATGCCATAGTTAATCAATATTTAAAAAGCTTATAAAATGGAAATTACACTAAAAATAACAATAATACTTATCCTGCTTACTTTATTTTCATGTAACAAAAAAGAAGCATATCAGCCTGTTCAAGGAAAATGGATAAAAGGAACTGAGCAAGAAAAACTAAAAATGATTGAAACTCAATTTCGAGGTTTTGATAAAGCTATGATAGAAGTTGGGTATCGATATCAAGAATTATACTGGGCAGGTGAAGATGAAAATTGGGAATATGCTAATTATCAATTGCAAAAAATAAATAAAGCTATTAAACTAGGGCTTCAGCGAAGACCAAAAAGAGCAGCTTCGGCAGAAAATTTTTTAGACTATGTGATTCCTGAAGTAAGAAAGTCTATTCAAGAAAAAGATAAAAAACTATTTCAAAATAATTTTCAAATGATGCGTAATAATTGTACAATATGTCATTCAGTAGAAAGGGTTCCTTCTTTTACTGTTCGTATACCAACTGAAAGACAATCTCCAATAGGAAAATAATTCAATTTGATGATTGATAATTTTATGCGTGCAAAATTATGTTTCGCATCGTTAACATAGTTAAGTTATTTTAGATACTGAAATCTTTTTAAGAAATAAGGGTATGTATGAATGTTATAATCGAACACTTTATTTCTTAAGATTTAAGTTTTAATTATAAATAGCTTTTCGCTTATCCTTGGTTTATTAATAAAATAAATAAACGATATCATTTCCAATAATTATTAGCTTTGGCTAGTGTTTGAAAGTTTATTGCAACAATTTGTGAAGAAGCGAGTAAATCGCCTGCATCTTCAGAATAAATGGGTCTAAGTTTTTTTAATATTTCAACGTTTGGCTGTGCTGATTTTACCCCCATTCTAGATAATTTTATAGCCAGTTCAAAACCCTCTTGTGGAGTTTTTGTAATAAGACTAGGTAACCATGTATCTTTTTTTTCCATTGTGTTATTTTTTATAAAAATTGTATTATCTTTTGCTGTATTTCTTCATAAGGAACATGCCCAAACCATTCATTTATTATTTCATAGTCTGAGTTAAAGAGTACGAAACTTGGAGTTCCTCTTAATTGGTTTAAAGTAAAAGTAAGAGCAATTTTATCTAGAGAATTTAGATAGTTTTTCACCTTATGTTGAAGCGCTTTTTTTTCAAACTCTGGCCAAATGGTATAATTTGGATTTATTGCACAAATAGCATTTACAGCATCATTTAAATCGACCGTATTAGTATCGTTTATTTTATCCATTGCAATAGGAAAGTTTAAATTATAAGGTAATTTATTATAACCTTGCTCTTTCATGAATTTCTTTGTTTCCCCAATAAAAGTTCCTCTTTTGATTAAGTTTTGAGTATTTTCTAGAGTGTTTTTGTCAAAATCTTCAAACGCTGTTGATAGTGCAATAAAAGAAAGGTTTTCTGTATGAAATTCATGATACAATTTATTAAAAAACGGAAGTGCATATGAAAAGCATCCAGGACAATTTACTTGAAAAACTAGTAAAATGTTAAGTTTTTTTAGTTTAAAACTGCCCTGTAGCTCATTGTCAAAATGTAATTTTAGCTTTTTCACCTAATTACAGTTTTCCATTTCAATAATAAAGAATCCCTTACTCATAATTTCATTCTGTACATTTTCAGGGGCTACTTCAATATGGCAAAAATTACATTCACTTGTTGTTAGTTTGCTGTTAGGCATACCTTTATTTTCTAAATATAATTTACCGTATTCATACACTTTTTCTTGAGAGGTATTTTCTTCTACTAAAATATCAAAATGCATTATCACATTATCTTTTTTGGGCACATATGTGTCATAAACTGAAACTTTCATATTATTTAATTTTAAATATTATTTTTTGTTATATACTATATTGAATTCCTATGGTAAAGGATTCTTTTGTTTTCAATTGAAGTCCATTTAGGTTTTGGTATAAAGGATGTTTAAACTCTAACCCCATACGTAAACCTTTCATTATTTGTTCAGGGAATAGAATATTTAATCCAATCCCACTATTAAAGTATTCACCGCCTGTATTTTTGGTATCCGCTGTTGTTACCATTTGAGGGGTAAGGGTTGGGTTTGCTCCCTTTATTTTACTTATTGATATTCCCTCTAATCTTGCAGAAACACTTAACCAAGAAGAGATATCAAAAGAGCTCCAAACAGTAAGTTCGTACTTATTTCCTAAACGATACTTATTTTCATTGGTTCCTGTGCGAATTAAAGAACGACCTTGGGCTCCAACAGTAAGGTTTGTAAATTCATATAAATAAGTCATTCCTAAAGCAAGGTCCCAGGTGCCACTTCCTATTTGCATGGGGTAAGGTAAAATCATTTTATTTGGTGTAGATGCTGGTGTAGTTGCCTTTGAAGAAATACTTCCTGTAGGAAGTACTATTCCTAATTCAGTATGTAATTTTGATTTATTATTATGGATAAGGCGGTACAAACCAGTAATTTTTACATCTCCAAACCCAGAAGATTCTGTAGTAAAATTGCGACCCATTCGAGTAATATGATCCATTTCATTTGTTACATATTTAAACATCAATGAGAGTGTTAGTTTATTACTAGGAGCATACATTAGTCCAAACATGTGACCATACATAGGCATTTTTGTAGGACTTACCATATAGTTATTTAATGCAGTAGAAAAAGAAGTGTCGTTGCTGCCGTTTTTTAAATTTTCCATATTCATATACATAAATCGGTATGAGAACATCCATTCTCGTTTATCATGAGTATGATCTCCCATAACTCCTATAGGAGCGTGGTAACTTGGTTTACTACTATGATGATGTGATGCTTTCTCTTCTTGACCAAAAAGAGTTTGAAAACTTATAAAAATAAATATAAATGTATGTTGTATTTTCATCTGTCTTAAAAATTAGGTTTTATTTTATATTGAATTTTCTTACCCCTGAATTATTAAATAAACTACCAACTGAAGCTCCTTTATAATCAATTAATTCTATTTGAATTTTATGCTCCCCCTTTTGTAGTCCTTCGATAATATATGGTTGCCATTTATCTACAATAAACTGATGATCGTTTAATGTTATTTTTACTTTATTTCCATTTCGATCAAGTTTAGTGTTGATAAGATAAAAGTCAAGCAATATTTTATCTCCTTTCTCTATTTGATAAGTTCCTTTTGGTCTACTATAAAATAGTAATGGGTCTTTTTCAATATTAATTGGTGAAATTTCATTGTTGAATTGGTATTGTTTTAATACATAAGCTCCATCCTCTTTTATACTCTCATGAAATGATCGTGATAAAAATGCCAATACTATATTGGAATTAGTATTGAAGTTAGCTTCAAATGTTTTGGAATACTTGGCCTGATAAGGCCCATTATTAATAATAAAATGAATATGTTGACCTTTGTGAGAGTTTGCTAGGTGATTAGAATTAGACTCAGAAGTTTGTTTTTTTAATGTATAAGAATCAACCTCAAAAGTAAAATTATTTTTTCCTAGTTTAACCGAAGTATCTTTAGTCAATAAAGTAAGTTTGGCATTATTGAAATTATCCAATGTTTTTTTGGGATATACTTTAATACCATTTGAATCATAAACATCTTTGTTTATTGAACATCCTTTTAGGGTTAATGAAATGCAGATTAAAATTAGTATTCTCATGCGATAACTTTATTAAGTTTAAGTGTTCCTAATTTGAGGAACACTTAAACATTGTTTGTTATTATTTATGTATTACTTTGTATGGAAGCGATAAATCTCCTGAAGCTACACTGTAAACTGCATAAACTCCTAACATGGGTAGGTTTTCTTTTTTCCATTGAGTATTCACTTGCATATAAGCTGCTACTCCATCAAATGAAAAGTTTGTTACATTGTTTATTCTGAAACGAGGCACAACTACTTTTATTGAATTTCCTTTGGTTATAGTATTATAACCTGGAGAATCCATATACATTGGCATTCCTGGGTTTGTAGTTGGGAGTTTTACATTTTTATTCTCCTTGTTAAACATTTTAACACTAAGTCCTCCAGCTACTCTTTTATCATTTGTTAGTACAACCCAATGTGGATGCCATATTACACCTTCTGATGCATTTGTAGGATTACCATCTACATCTTCATCCCATAAAGGGGTATCATCAAAATCTGGGTGAGAAGTTAAAGCTAAAGCAACAATTCCTTCTGTTTTAGAAAATCCAACATCTGTTGATTTTAAGTTAGTAGGAAAAACATATCCTAGTACCGGAGCTCCATTTAAGCTACCTACTGCTTTTGGAACACTATTTCCTGCTTTGCCTTTTACATTAATATCAAACACAAAATGTTCTAATTCTGAGTCGTATGTTACTTCAGCTTTCGTTATTTTTAAATCATTGCTTGATTTAAATTTTGAATCTTCATTTGTTTTTATTTGTGCTGAACAAGAAACAAATGAAATGATACATAATAATACTAATAGATTGTTTTTTAAAGTTGTCATATCACATAAATTATATTGTTTAAAAAAATTAACCTTTTACATCTGATATAGATGCTCCAAAATTGATATGTAACACATTACCATTTGGGGTTACTAAAGCCGGAACAGATTTTACTCCTGCAATCTCAGCTTCACTAATTTTATCTTTTACTACTCCAATGTTTACTATTTCAACATTTTCTCTACCTATTAAGTCTATAACATCATGTTCTGCACTAATACATACAGGGCACCCTGCGTGATAAAAAATTGATTTACTCATATCTTATATTTTTTTATTGTTGGCTTTATTGCCTATGCAAATATAGTTAGGATTCCTAACTAAAAAAAATAAACGCTTATTTTTTTTATACTACTATCGTTTTTGATAGGTATAATGGGCATTGTAGCTTCTTATTTAGTCAAGCTTATTTAAAGGATTTTGCTTAAAAAGTATTCTTTAACGAATTTAATTGCATCAGAAATAAACAATCTCTGGTTGTTTTTTTGTCAGATATCTATATGGAGTACTATTAATTTTCAGATTAAAATGTCTTAAAATATTTGGATTAATTTTTATATAGGTTTAAAACTTTTTTAATCGTATCTTTAGAAGTTATACACATTTTTTAGTGTACTTATTTTAATAAGATAGTTTAATTATTCTAAGGGTAGGTGAGATTACAAAACTTGCTACTGACATTGGAAACATAAAGTATGATAAATAAGATTCATTAGAAAAAATAATATTAAAAGAAAATCTGTTTAATTAAAGGAAAAAAGTTAAGAATAAAGAAAGTACAATTATGCAACGATATAAGTTTTGATTTTAAAAGAGTAAGAATAAACTTTATACTAAAGAGGCTGTCTTAAATGTTAAGACAGCCTCTTTTTTTGAAATTTAGTATCGTTGAGTTCTTGTTATTCAATGATTTACTGGAATTATTGTAATTTTTAGCGATAGCTTTATTTCGCTGCACCATACATTAGATCACCTCTTCATGTAAATTGTTGTAATTTTCTTTGTCCAGATATAGTTTATGTATCTCTGTTTTTTACATAAAGATAGAAGTAATTCTAGTTTGACTTAAATATTATTTAACATTGACTGGTCGTAGACGTTAATGAACTTATTTTTAGTTGAATCTATTTTCAGTCACTAGAAATAAACCAGAAATAGTCAATTAATTGTTAGTAAAATCAGATTAGATAACAATAATTTTATTTAAATCTTTCTAAATCAGAAATCAAATTATTTGTTTCAACTCTAAAAAAATTAATATTCACTGGGTTTTCAGCTTCTATCTTTTTTAACTCATCCCTCATTTCTCCTTTTACCATTTTAAGAGCTTCTTTCTTTCTCCCCATTTTTTTCAAAACGTTCGTTTTTAGTCTAAGAATAAACCATAAACTTTCAGTATTCATGTTATCTGCAAGTTTACCATCTGATGTATACACCTGTTTAATGGATTTATTTGTAAACTCCAATGCTTTTTCTAATTTAATTCCCTCGCTAACATAATAATTAGCAAAGCTATAATAATCCCAAGCAGTGACCCCAGCTAATTTATTGTTTATTGTATTTTCTATTCGCTCATTCGTAAAAAATGTAATAGGTACTTTTATTCCTGTATTTTCCCATTCTAAAACTAAGTTTGCTCCATTTCCTGTAATATCTTGAAAGGAAAACATCATAGTTTCAATTTTTTGAGATAACTTATAAGAAGGCACAGAAGTTAAAAGTTTTAATTTAGACTCATCCCACTTCGCTCTTGGATTGGATATATTTGGATTTTTGGATCATCAACAGGAACTCCTCCCCAATCACCTATATTTTTATCATACAAATAGAAATTCCAATTTTTCTTATTAGGCATTGTAAAAATACTATAGGTACCTGATCTTATAGTGTCTCCTTTAATTAATACCGAGCCACTAAAAGTTATTTTAGTGTCATCATTTGCACCAGTTCTCCATTTTTTACCATAAGGAACTAGTCCTCCAAAAATTACTCTATCCCTGATAGATGGTCTTGAGTAATCTACAGTTATAGTTTTAAATCCTACTTTTTGTTCAACTTTCGCTCTAGGACTCATCTCCGGGAATTGTTGTTGCCCAAGTACCATAATCGTACTCGACAGAAATAATAATAATAATACGTTGGTTTTCATAAGGTTTGTTTTTTAAAAAATAATATTGTTATTGATAAAATTATGTTTTTTTTTGTTGTAAAGTCTTAAAATAAAGTTAATTAGGTGATTTAGGCTTTTATATTTGTATTCAAGATTAAGTTAAGAGTTAATCTAAACAATTGAATAATTACAATGTTTTTGTGATAAAAGAAAAATTATTGAAGGTGAACTTGCAATACTATAGATATAGGTTAAATTTTATTTACGCTGTTTTTAAGTATAGCCTATTGGGTGTTTGATAGTATAAAAATATATAGAATCTTGTTTGGTTTGGAATTTAGGAATACTATGAAAAATAAAGGAAATTAGCAATTAATTTTATTTGGTTTTACTTCAGTTCTTTGTTAGCAAATGTATTTTTATCTTTCTCTTCTGTTTTAAATAATTTATCCCATAAAAATGTATAAAACCCAAAATTTCTATTATCAAGCTTATGATGCGCTTTATGAAATGTATTCGTTGTAAAAATAAATAAATAGGGTGTATAGGTACTACCATTTAAATGTGTTATTAAGCCATACAACCAATTGAAAAATAAAAACAAAATAAAGCCATAAATATTAAACTGGAACAAAATGGTTACCATAGTTAGTAACAATCCAAAAAATATAGATTCCCAAGGAGACATATGATATAAGCTTATACAATTAAACTTATCTGAATGTTCGTGATGCTTTGAGTGAATTTTGTTTAATAACCCTATGCTATGAGATAGATAATGTAAAATGTACATCAAAAAATCCATCAATAAAAATAACCCAACAAAAGAAAGCCAAATGCTTGACTCAGAAAAAATGATTACATCGTTAATCCATAATATATACCCTGGTATTGCTATTAAAATATTTATAAGCAAAGTAAGTATTGATCCTATTATTTCTTTTTTCAGTAAAACTTCTTGATACTTATAAATCTTATTCCATAATTTGCTGATAGCAATAGTTAAGCCGTATGAAATAATATTAGCAGTTATTAGTATTAAGAAAAAAGTAAAAGGATTTTTTAAGTCCATTTTTCTTGTTGTTAATTATTTGACTGAATTTTTTATTTATGATTACTTGCAATTTTTCACCAAATATAATTAAAATCATTCGGTTTGGTATTGGTTAGTTCTTTCAAGAGAGAATCGGAAATAGCAATGAATTATTTTGTTGTAGGCAACCAGATTTATGTTCAATTATTAATTTTTAAAAATGTAGTTTAACAAAGGGTCTTGTCCATTTATTATATTATGGAGCTCTAGTTTAATACTTTTGTCTGGAATAATACCTTTGTTTAGAACTAATTTGGGAACATTAACAGATTCTCTTTCTGTTCCTATTTGCAAACCAAGTTTAGTGTTTTTTAGAGGTCTTACTACTCTACCTGGATGTGTACTATAGGTGCCTCCAGTTTCTTCTCCTATAATAATGGCTAGCTTATTATGTTTTATAACTGCTAATAGTTGTGTTGTTGCTGATGCACAACGACCATCTGTCAATATATATGTCTTAACATTACTAATATTGTTGGTTGTTTTAGGGTGTACAATTATTGATCTATTTCTCCTTTTGTTAAAATTATTGTCTTCATAAAAATTAATATTCTTGTCAATAATATAAGATAAAATGTGTCTAGTGCATTCAGGATTTCCTCCTCTATTTCCTCTCAAATCAAATACAACTTTACTACTATTTTCATCTTTTATTTTTTTCATATAAGTATCTATCGTTTCCTTAAAAAAATTAATATTTTGCCTAGCTCTTGGAAAAAAATTGAAGTTTTTAATCTTTATAACAGCAGTTTTATTTTCTTTATTTATTGCGATCCCTATTTTTGGTTTATTATTTATTTTTACTTTGTAGTTAGGGGCTGGTTGACTAATAAGAAATGAAGTAGTAATAATTTTTTCAGAATTATAAGGTTTAAATTTTATTTTATATTTTGAATCAAAACCAAAATAGCTATGATAGTAATATAAAAAATTTACATTCAAATCGCCCCTATAAAAGCTTTGATTAAAAGCATCTGCAGAAATTGTTGATTTCAATATTTTCAATATTTCACTCGATGACAGTGCGTTGATTTCTAGTATCTCAGATCCTGGATTCATTTCAATATCTTGTACACAATTATTTACAGCATATATTTTTTCATCTTCAAACCATAGAATTAAAGGTAACCAGTATTTATAAGGAGTTCTAAAAAATCGAGAATCTACTATACGTGTGTGCAGGCAACCTAAACTCGTAACTATGGGAGATGTTATTTGATAAAATTCTCTAATGGTCATAGAATCTTTTAGCTTATTTCGTTGCTTATTCACGAGTTTATCATAAGTTGTCTTATCAGTAAATTCAAATTGTGAAGGATGTTCTTTAAGCGTTTTTAACAATTGATTAAAGTCTTCTATTAATTTTTCTTTTTCAATTTTAAGATTATTCTTTGTTAAGATTGAATCTTTTATGGTTTGTGTTTTTACACATAAACTATAAGACCAAAAAACGATAACTAAAAGAAAATTTTTCATAGAATAAAATTTTAAAATCAATAACAAATATAACTAAAAACTTAGTTTTAACTAAGTTTTTAGTTTGTTTTATTGTTGTTAGTTTTAAGTTTGAAAGTTATTTTAGTGTGTTGTTCACCTTTAAAGATTTCTAAAACAGAAGGGCTATACAAGACAGAAAATGTATAAAGAGAAATAATTTTAAAATTTTCAGTAGTGTACAAGACCCCAAAACAAAATTCTATAAGCGTTTAATTTCAGTTTTAGATTATCTATATCCAGATGAAAAAGAAAATATTATTGCGGTCATAAAATAACTAATACATTTTAGTATATGCATAAATGTATTGTGTTTTTTAAGTTATAATATTGATGAAGAAAAACTCTAAGAAATTGTTTTTGATTGTTTTTAAATTATAGGCGTATACAAGGAGTACTCGTGTTGCAAACCGTTATTTATTTCAATTTCAGTTTGTCAATTTGATTACTAACTGTAAACTCTTTCATTTCTTTTTCTAGATTATTAAAATCAGCTTTCTCTACTTTCTTTATAATCTTTCCAGTTTTCATTAAATGAATTTCATCACAAGTTTCCGCTAAAGTTGAAAATATATGAGACGATATAATTATTGTCTTCTTTAATATTTTTAATCTTTTTATTATTTCTGTTATAATTAAATTACTTTGAATATCAACGCCATTAAATGGCTCATCAAGAATAAACACATCATTTTCTTGTAAAAGTATGGCGGTTAAAGCTAATTTCTTTTTCATCCCGGTTGAGTAGGTTGAAGCATATTGTTTTAATGGTAAATCAAATATGTTTCTGTCTTCAATATTGGTTAATTTCGTTTGTCTTGCATTGGCAAGTAATTGAATATATTCTTTCCCAGTTATCTTAGAGAAAAAGAAAGGTTCTGTTAATAAAAGTCCTAAATGGTCTTTTAGGTTAGTATATTCAGAAGAGATAGTGCCTTTATAGTTTTCAAGCCCTGAAATACATCTAAAGAGTGTTGTTTTTCCTGCTCCATTTTCACCGACGATTCCATATATTTTACCTTTTTTAAATTCTATATCAATTGAATTTAATACTTGGTTTTTGCCATAAAACTTAGATAGATTTTTAATTTTAATCATTCAATATAGTGTTTAGTTTTTTAGTTGATTGGGAATAAAAAAGTGGAATGAATATTAAAATTATTGGTGGAAATAACATACTACTTACAATTAAAATTCCTTGAGACATATTCATCTCATTAGGGAAAGAAGAATATTTAGCAAAAATTATAGCAATTAGATAAAGATAACATAAAAGAAGAAATACAATCAAAATGTCTAATTCTTTAAAGAAAGAAATACTTAAAGCTATTATAATTGGTAAGTTAAGAAGTGTAAAAAAGGTTAAGCAGGTTTTCACTTTTTCTACTAAGAATTCTTTAGGAGATAAATTGTAATTCCATACAAAATATTCGTTTTCAATTTTTGAATAATATGAAAAACAAGTAAACCCAATTACTAGCATAGAAAAAATACCAAGGTTAAAATTTCCTATTGATATTGAAATATAAGTTAAAAAATATGCTATTGGAAATACATAAAATGTATTTCTAAAGCCAACTGAAAATTCAAAAGGTTTTTTGCCAAATGGTGTTGGCACAGTTACGTTAAGATTTGAACTAAAGTTGATCATAACAATTAACAGTGCGCACAAGTTTAAAATAAGAGAAAAAATAAATTGTTTTTGATACATTAAAAACACAGTAAAAGGAAAACAATAAATAATGTTTTCCAATATTCTCAATGTCTTGTATTCTCCTTTGTTGAAAATAGATTTTAAAAAATCATTTCTTTTAGTTTCACTTAATTTTGAAACGAAACTTAATGCAAAAAAAACATAAACGTAATTCGCATATTCTGCTCTCTCAAATAGGGATTTGGACAGGAAAATAAAAATAAAAGGAATAAGTGTATATCCAATTAAAAGAGGAATTCCGAAATCAATCATTTTTCGGTTAATTATTTTAAATTGGAGTAGGAGGTATCCTTTCATTTGAAGTCGTTTATTCTAATGGTTAGCAATCAAGTATAACAAATGTTAAGGAGGTTATAAGCACAATCGGTTGAATTTATTACTTAGCCAAATATAAATATTTTGCTTTTATCTTTGACTTTCATAAAAGCCAAAATTTTTTTTAGTGAACTTTATTAAATAACACAGAACTTTGGGGTAGTATAAACCGACTTATGTTTTTATAGTTTTTTCTTGGTAGTTTATTTAGATTTTAAGAGATTGTTATAATTACTCTAATAAGATAGCTGTTACTCTTTGAGTGTAGATATTTTTGTAACTTCATTTATGTAAACTAATTGACAGTTATTATTCTGTAAACTTGGGTTTATGTTACCTTTTTCTCTATGGCTAAAGCTTGCCTTAATTCCAACTGTAACTTCTAATGAGTCTTTTAATGCGGATTTATTTATAATATAACTTCCATTTTTATTGGTTATTTTGTAACCATAGTCATGATTTTTTAAGTGAGTATTTCGATAAGGAGAATGTTGATATTTTCTTTTATAGATATTTTTTTGAATTACTAAATTAGTTGGTACATCGATGTTTTTCCATTTTAGCTCTAGATTTGTAGAAGAAGAAAAATGTTTGGGAATCATATAATGTAAATCCTGATAATCGTTTCTTGGTTTTATATAGGCCAATGTGTGTCTAGAACTATCTGCTAAAATTACCTCAAACAAATAGTCTTTATTTTTTATAGCTTTATTTTGTGTGTACTCTGAATAAGAGATATAATAATTACTTTTTCTAGTTACTAATTGAAAGGGTTTGTTGTTTAATAAAAAAGTGTTTTTACTATTTATTTTACCTTTATCTAAAGCTCGTAAGTTTGTTTTAATTAAGTTACTGGAATCATTATGTTCAGTAATATAAAGATTAAAGTAAATATTAGCTAGACGTTCGTCATTTTCTATGTTAGCTATATAATGATTCTTTTCTTTTTTAGAGCAACTTAATATGAAGCATAAAAATAAAAGTAAAAAGATTCTAATGCCATTCATTTTTAGTCAGGTATAGGTTGTTACTAAAGATATTTTTATGTGCTTTTTATTTTGAGGTATAGCTGAAAAACACACATTGATGTTTAAGATGAATTCATGTTTTTTGAAAACAGAATCTTAAAGTAATTTTTTAATAAAGAAAAGAAGAATTACCGATAACGATTTGTTTAGGGGTAGCTTTGATTTCTTTTTCAAATGTAGTTATAATTTATTGATTTTGGTATTAGCCATTATTTTTAAAAGTGAAACAGAATTAATAGTTAATATAAGAGGTCGTTGAACGTTTGTTTTTCTTTACCTGTTTATACAGTAATTACCATTGATAGTTTTTCTAAAATGTAGGAACTAGAAAAAAGAATTTGAATTACATAAGTACGTCCCTAAAGATTGTGATATAAACCATTCATTATAATTCTCAACAAACCCCTGAAGGCAAAATTAGAGATGGTATAAAATCTCAATATGATGCAGACATTATGTTGCTTTCAGAAAAGTTTGTTGATAATAATCAAGGAACCTAGAAAATTAGAAGACAGATTCAATGCTAATTTTCATTGGTACCCCATTTTAAAATAATATTTCTTTATATTATGTTGTTATTAAAAAAGTAACGGTATTACAAACAGAAACAATAGCATTAACAACAGTATAGCGATGCAATTTAAAATTACACCTGCTTTCATCATATCCTTTACTTTTATATACCCACTTGCAAATACAATAGCATTTGGTGGTGTAGCCATTGGTAGCATAAAAGCACAACTACTTGCCATGGTTACAGGAATAAGAAGATGAATTAGTGGAATGTTTAAACCTATTGCAATCCCTGCAATAACTGGAGCTAATACTGCTACTAAAGCAACATTACTCATTAATTCAGTCATAAACAACATTAAAGTAATTAAAACAAGAGCGGTAAGTGCTACTCCTATATTGTAAGAGGCGATTGTCATTGAAATTAAATCGACAATACCACTACTTGACATTCCTTTTGCCAAAGCCAAACCTCCTCCAAAAAGTATTAGTATTCCCCAGGATAATTTTTCTGTATCTTTCCAATCAACAATAAATTCACCAGTTTTTATATTATGAGGTATTACAAATATTGTAAGAGCAGCCATAATACTAATTATGGTGTCTGTTAATCCTAAGGAAGGTAATAAGTTATTAATTAAACCTCTGAAAACCCATAAAAACACTGTAATGGAGAAAATTAATAAAACATGCTTTTCTTTTCTATTTAGTGTGCCCAGTTTATCTATCTCATTAAGAATGACGTTTTGTGAAGTTTTAAAAGTAAGCCCTTTACTAGGGTACATGATTTTTACTAATGTAATGTATACAATAAAAATCATAATAATAGAAAAAGGTAAACCAAAGGTCATCCATTTAATAAAAGATATTTCGGTGTTAAACTCATTTTCTAACAATCCAATCAGAACAGAGTTTGGAGGCGTTCCTATTACGGTTGCTATCCCACCTGCATTTGCTGAAAAGGCAATTCCTAACATTACAGATAATGCAAAGTTCTGATCTCTCTTTGTAAAACCATCATTGTCATTAATTAACAAATGAATTACTGACAATGCTATGGGAAGCATTACTACCGTACTGGCCGTATTACTTATCCACATACTCAATAATCCAGTAGCAATCATAAATCCCAGTACTACTTTATTTGGAGAAGTCCCTGTCAATTTAATAATGTTTAGCGCAATTCTTTTATGAAGATTCACTTTCTCTAGTGCTAAAGCCAATACAAAACCACCAAAAAATAAAAATACTATAGGACTTCCATAATTCGCTCCTACGTCATTAATATTCATTATTTTTAATAAGGGAAATAATATTAAAGGTAACAATGCTGTTACTGAGATGGAGACTGCTTCAGTCACCCACCATGTAATCATCCAAGTTGCTACAGAAATTACAGCATCCGCTTTTTCTGAAATAAACACGAAATTTAAATTATTAATAATAACAAAAAGTAACGGCCCTGCAATAAGTCCAAACCTTTTTACTCTAGAGTAACTCATAATTTATAAAGCTTTGTATATTTTAAACTCCTTTTTTTGCGGCAAAAATGAGAAAAGCTTTTTAAGTTTCAAACTATTTAGTTATAAGTTTTAGTATCAATTTCTTTCATTGAAAATATCGAAATTTTTAGATGTAATAATTCCGAATTATTAGTTTTTATGTTCAAAAATAGCAGCTTTATTGATAACCCTGAAATTGAAAATTGAAGCCATTTTAATAACTGGATAAAAGAAAATGATGGTATTGTAATTGATTCATTTTCCAAGCTTCAAGAGTTTGATTCTAAGTCACAAGTAGACTTTCATTTAATCAACAAGTGATGGTAAAATGATAGAAGGAGTAAAGAGTGGCTTTGATTATGGTTGTATCTTTTTTGTATCGAAGAAGATTATTATCTCCGAAATTATGTTAGAGATTGTAATTGTAGGGTGTTGATAAATAGTTTGTTAAATGGTTTTTAATACCCATTCAGGCAAAACAATATTTCTAAAGGAGCAAGAAGGTATGATTTACGAAGAATTATAAAATAAAAACGATTTTGTTGATGTTGTAGTGTAGTTTAATACATGTAAACATGCTAAGGGATGCAAAAATACTTTATGATAGAATAGTTGTTAAGTGGAAAAGTAAAAAACTTGCTTTAATAGTGGTAGGTAACAAATTATTAAAACAAGTTTTTTCAATTGTCAAAAATGGTGCCCCGTATAATATTCAATACCGAGGTAGTTTAGTAAATAATCAAGTGAATTTTAGTTAGTGTTTACTTCAGTTCTTTGTTGATAATAGTTTTATTTAATTTTTGGTACAAACTTTCTCCCATTTAAATCAACATAATAAGTTGTGTAAGAGTATTCTTTGAATCCATCTTTATAAGAAAAAGAATAATATATTTTTGCTTTTGCCCTATCGAGTGGGTTATTCTTATCAAGTTTTGTATCGCTACTATGATACAATCCACCAATTTTTTCTTTTTGAGGTTTTATTTTCCATTTTAAATTGTAACAATCAAAAACTCCTTGTTTTTCTTTGTTTTTAATACTTGAAAACCCAAATAAACAGCCTGAAGTAATAGGATTAGCCATTAATTTATTTTTAAATTTCGTTTTGTTTTTAATGCTTTTCAAACTCCACATATCGTTACTCTCTTGAACAAAAAACCACACTTTTTCTTTGTCTTTAGCATATTTATTTAAAGAAATTTCCTTGTGTTTAAAATTAAATCCTTTTAATGTGTTTCCAGATTCATCAATAATTCCATATTTTTTATTTTTATTGTTAACTATAGCATAGTGTTTTTCTTTGAATTTAAAAAGTGTAATATTCCAAGCATGCTCTTCATAGTGGTAATACATGTCCGAGTAGCTTAACAAATTACCATTTTCATCTAGTTTAAAACCTTTATACCCATCAGCAGAAGAAATGATTTTAATGTTAGAGTTGTCTTCAGATTCATCAACTTCCATTAAATAGCTTTCTTTCTCAGGTTGATCTCCATTAAAAATGAGTATTCCATTTTTTTTCACAGTAAATCCTTCATCTTTATAATACCCTTCCATTGTAGGATTGAAAAAATTTAATCTGTCATATTTAGGAGGGATTATTATTTCTTTAGTTTTACTATGTAAATACCCCCATTTACTTTTTATTTCAAAAGGTATAAGCTCAACAAATAAATTAGATTTTATAGTTGAAAAATCTTTAGTTATTTGATTTTTAATCTCTTGGAATTCTTTTTTAGAGTTTTGACTATAAGAATTAATAGTTATTAATGTAGCTACGAATAGTTTAATTATTTTTTTCATTATTTATCATTTTTTTTAATTGTATAGCTAACGTTTTATGAATGATTAGCAACAATTATTTTTTTTAAATGTAACTAAAAATTGTTGGTGTTATTTAGTGCTTTATTGGGATTAGTTTTTTTTAATCTCGGATTCTATATTCACCCAATTGATTTTCCATTTTTTACCTTGGTAATTTCCAGTTGTAAAAAAAAGAAATTTATTATCAGGGGTCACATAGGGATTTCCTTGACCTTCATTATTAATTTTATCATTCAATTTTTTAGTGCCTGTCCATTTCCCATTTTCATCTTTATAACTAATCATTAAATCTAGTTGATTTCCCATTGTAGCATATATCAAATAATCTTCCTCAGGTGAAATATAAGGAGTGCATTTTCTCAAGGTAGTTTCTAAATGAACTCTTTTTGCATCTTTAAATTTTCCATTTTCTTTTTTTGAGGAAAAAATTTCCATTTCACTATAATCCAAATTACTTGTATGAAAATATAGAGTTTCTGAATTAGTTATTGTAGGATGAGAAACTAATTTATTTCTTAAATTGGGAATATCTACAAAAATTGGTTCAGTCCATTTTCCATTAACCTTATCTGATTTCCAGATATGCCAAGTTTGAACAACACCATCAGTATTAGTGGGTCTTGTTGAACTGAAATATAGAGTTTTTCCATTCGGTGAAAAGCTCATTCCATGCTCACTATGTTCGCTGTTAAAAAATGCTTTTTTGGGCAAAGACCAATTACCTTTATCTATATCTACTACAAAAACCTCAAAATTTTCAAAATTTTTATCAGAGATTGTATAGTAATATTCTCGTAAATCAGGACTAAATATTCCTTTGTGGATAAGTTTATTTTGAGGAATTAAATCGTGCTTAAATTCTATGGGGATATTACCAGGAATTACTTCAGTTAAAGATAGCATATTAGTGTTGCTATTTTTACAACTGAATAAAGTAATCGTAAGTATTAAAATTATTTTAAGTTTATTCATTTCTAATTATTGCCAACGGCTAGTATAAATGCTTTTACAAGCTTAATGTTTTTATTTTTTACTTAGTTTTTGATGTTTGTAATTCATAGGGATTCGGATTAATTTGAATTTACCTTAATTGTGTACATTTTGTTGACCATAGTTTTTTCTATTTAAAAATATTTAATTGGATTTAAATAAAACATTTTCTTCCAACCTTGTTTGTCCGAATCAATTCTCCAAACATATGGAATTACGGTTAAAATAGAGTAGTGTAAATGTGGTTGTTTTCCGATTGCATTTCCGCTTGATCCAATGGTTCCGATGGTTGAGTTTTTATTGACAAAAGAGAACGATGATGTTTTTAATTCATTCAAATGAGCATAGTAGTGTAATCGCCATTTTGGTCCAAGTACTAGAACAATTTTTCCACCCATATTTATTTCTCCAGAGTATAATACTAAACCATAAGTTGAAGAATTGATTTTAGTTCCTTTTTTAGCAAAAATGTCAACACCTTTGTGAGTTATAGATTTTCCCCAAGGATAGAACCAAAATGATTTAGCATTGTAATCAGATTTTATGGCTCCTTTTACAGGCATTTTTAAATTTTGCGGTATCAAAAATCCGATTATTAAAATTACTATGGCACTTATTAAAATCTTCTTTCTCTTTTTCAATATTGTTTCGTTTTTAAATTGCAACTAGCGTATTAGGATATAAGAAAAATTTCGAATTTTAGTTCGGAAATTTTCATAGCTTTTTAGCGCGTTAAATTTAGTAAAATATTTGAAGTCAGTATGAATGTAGCAATTTTTTATATGCATTGTTAGCCTTTTTAGTGTTACACAAACGAAAAGAAAAACTAAAGGCATACTCGATAATTCTGAAACCAACCAGGTCAGAATGATAGCCTATTTTTTAATACAAATAAGCTAGTTACTATTTTCAACACAATTGCCTAAAAATTTATTCATCTTTGTTAAGATACTTTAAACCATCATAGAGAGCTACTAATGGCACAGAGCGATGGTTTTCATTTTCAAAATACTTTATTTCGATATTTAAAGGTGTATTCGACTTCTTTTTAATCAAAGCATATAAAGAGTCGTGTCTTTTTTTATTCCTATCGTAATTAGATTCTCCTTGATTGGCAGTAGCTATATAAAGTTTTTTATTTAACGATATTGACGAAATTGAATCAACGTTTTTTTTCATCATCTCCTCATTCCACCAAATACTTGGGTCTATGGAAATGTAAGCATTGAATATGCTACTTTTATCCATATAGGAATTTAATGTCAGAAGGCCGCCTAAAGAGTGTCCTACTAGTGTTCTTGAAGGTTTAGTTCTATAATTTTTATCAATATAAGATATGAGCTCTTTTTCAATAAAACGTAAAAATTTTTTTCCTCCTCCCATAGTGTTCGGTCGTTTGGTTTTTATTTTTGTGACTGTAAAATCTCTTTCGCGGTCAATATTTTCTATCGCTATAATGATGCTTTTTGGCATTAAATAGTTTCTATTTCTATCTGAACTCATAAAATGTACAATTCCAGATGCAGTTTTGAAATGGGTATATCCATCCAATAAAATGATAACAGGATATTTTTTAGAAATTTCGGAAGGGTCGTTATATGAATCAGGAAGGCTTATCAAACAAGTCCTTTCTTCATTTAAAATATTAGATTTAATCACAAACTTTTTCCCAATTAGAGTATTTGTTTTATTCTGACCGAATGTGCCTTGTATTGCCGAAAGAAGAATACATAAAATTACAAATGCTAAGTTTTTTATAGCTTTTTTCATATGTTTGGTAACGGATTGAATTGGGTTTAAGTACTACATGTAGGAAATAAAAACTAAATAGAAATCCACGAGAATTTTCGTAAGTAGGCTATGGCTAGCTATAAATTATCTACATTGTTAATAATAGCTATAGCATTTCTTTAACATCAACATTTTTTTTGTCTAACCTTTGTTTAAGATTTATAAGTTCAATTCCGTCAATGGCTCTTATAAAAGTAGGGATTTCCAATTCATTATTTTCAATTATACCCTTCAAATAAATAAAACCTTGTGTTCTTGGATTACTTGGATTAAAAATTTTTTTATTTTTATATATCGCTTTAATATTTGAATACTCTATTAGAACATACTTATGATTACCAAATAAACTTCTATAGGCATTAGAATATTTACCTGAATATACTACAAACTTCAAATGAGTATCATAAAGTTCGACAATTGGAACATTCTTGATACTAAGAATTAGTAATTTTCTAATTACTCGATAAACAAAGTAGAAAAGAATTAAAGAGAAGAATAAGTGTTCTTTGAAATTTTCTATTCCAAAATAAAATAATAATGACGAAATTATTATATTTATTACTATAAATATAATCCTCCCTGCATCTTTCAAATAGTATGTTTTCTCTATGTTCATTTTTTAATTGTTCTTTATATTTAGTACTTACGGTTAATATGTGATTAGTTGCGATTTTTTTCCAGCAGGCTCGGCCATCAATAATTGCGTGGTTTAGCACGAAGTTTTACAAATATACACCAAACTGAAAATCCTCGTAGATTTTCTGAAGCAGGCGATAACAAGCAATTATTTATAGCCATTGTTGTATGTGTATTTTTATTCTTTTTTTTGTTTAAACATTACTTCAAACGCATTATAAACAGCAATATGTAAAGCATCACCGTGTGTTTTATTTTCTAAAAAATTGTAAAACAAATTTGTATTCATTTTTTTTGTTTTTTTGAGCTTATTATACAGTTCTTTAGCGGTTCGTTCCATTACTTCTCCCTCTTTACCACCAGCTATATAAATCGATTTTACAGCATTGTATTTTTTAGGATTTTTATCTAATAGTTTTTCATCATTCCACCATAAACTTGGGCTTACAATTATATAATTATCAAAGAGCTCAGGTTTTTTGAATAGAATTTCTGTTGCTAATAGACCACCAAGCGATTGTCCAATAATTGTTTTCATTTCCGATGTTCTGTATTCCGAATCAATAAAGGGTTGAAGTTCTTTTTCTATAAAGGAAATGAATTTTTCTGATTTTCCAGAGGTGGGAAACTCTTTTTGGTCAAGTTTACTTTGAGAAGGATACGTAAAATCTCTTTTCCTATCTACATTTCCTATTCCGACTACGATTGATTCTGGAATCATATTTATCCAAGGAAAAGAACCAAATTGAACTATGCCAGAAATATGGACAAAATCCTCATCTTTTGACCCATCAAGTAAGTAAATTACGGGATAAGTTTTTAAGCTGTTCTTTGAATAATTTATAGGCAAATAAATATTCAAATCTCTTATTTCGTTTAATAATTCAGATTTAATTTTTATTGTTTTGCCAATTGAAAATTCAGTTTCGCTAATTTTTTCGCTTACTTCTTGACTGTAGGTAATTTGAACTGTCAGTAGTATAATTAGGCTTAATATTGTTTGTCTCATATTTTTTCAAAATTGGCTACAACAGCAATTAATTTATGAAGGTGTTAGTAACTATTATCATTCAATTGTAATTTCGTTACTTTCTATTCTTAATCTTGTTAATTTATTTTTTAATATACTTTGTTTGGCACCTATTTTATTTATAATCCATTCAGGTTGTTCTTTAGTGGAATCATAAGTCACTTTTACTTGTGTTATTTTGGAACTGTCACAAATTACATCGTATAAGTTTCCTTTCAACTCTAATTGTATTTCTGATTTTGCTTTAACTGTAATTAAATCTGCTTCAGTTTTCTTTATTATTGGAGGTTCAGTTGCTTCAGTAACGCTTAGGCTTGCACATTGATATTTAACATTAAAAAAGTCCATTTGATACCCATATTTAGTTGAAGGTTTTAATATAGTTATATCTTGCTTAGAATCATTTTTAATGGTAATATATAATTTAACCCAACGATTAGTTTTATATGAAGTTCTTTCAGGTTTTAAAATTAAAGAAATGTTTTTAGGGGTAGTTTTTTGTTTGTTTTTTTGAATTGCACAAGAAGAGAAAATTGAAAAAAGAATCAGTAGTTTTATTAATTTCATAGTATTTACTTAAGGTTTGTGTATAATTAGTATCGTGTTTCAAGCACCTAATTTAGAAAATAAAAAACGAATAGAAAATCCGTGAGTTTTTTTAGGTAAGCTAGAACTAGCAATCAATTATCTACATCTTATGTTAGCTGTTATTTAATCTTTATTGTAAATAGCAATTGTCTTTTAGTTGGATTTTTTCACCATCGTAAAAATCAATTTCCTTTTTTAAATTTTCAATGAGTTTTAATTCACTTTTAGGGCAAATTTTCAGGAACCTCTTCCTCATGATTAATCCTCCTGACTCATAATCGTATATTGAAATTTGAGCATTGTTTTTATGATTGTGAATTGAGTTGATTAAAACCCAATTTAAATATTTTTCATTTCCAATCAAAAAAGCATTTAACGGTATTTTTCCAACTCGTTTAAATACTTTTCCTTTAAAAAAAACTGCTAAAACATTCATTCCATTTTTATCTTTGGTGAATTTAGTGTTTTCTTTTTTTATTAAGAATTGTGAATTTGAAAAATCTCCAACTTCCCTGGAAACTTCTGAGATCTTAACTGATTTCCCATCTTTTAGAAAAACGAGAAGATTTATAGAGTCACTGTATTCTATGCCATTTTCTTTTATATTTTCTAAATCCACATTTAGTTCTTTCTCAATATTCTCAATTACAGAATAAGGCCCAAGAATTAGTAATTCATTCCACTCAAAATTATTCAGTTCGGTCAAATCAGTTATTTCCGAATTAGATTTAAGTTTAGTTTTTATTTTTTCAGTCAGACTATTATCAGAATTCAAATGAGTTAAATATTGACAAGAAACTAAAGTCAAAAATATGATTCCAATTCTTATTAGTTTTCTCATTTTGCTAAATTGCTTACGATTTGGCTAAGCTTCGTTTTAATGCAGTTTAAGTGTTGTAGTGTATTTTTTATTTTTTTAAGTAATAAATGATTGATTTAATTTCATTTTCATTCATCTCAAACTTATGAATATATGGAGAGTTGTTCCATATTTCCTTTAGTTCTAAGGCAGTTTTATTTCCATTTTTTAGAAGGCTATCTTGATTTGTTAAATATCTTTTCAAAAAATCAAATTCGTATCGGTCGTTCTTTATTGCATATTCAATGAATTGGTCTTTTACCCCTTTTTTACCGTGACATATTTTACAATTTTTCATATAGTAAATTTGCCCGATTTTTTCTAGTACTATTTGCTGTTGTTCAAAGGTAAGTCCATTCTTTCCTAAGTTTTGTTTTTCATTTGATGTGTTACAAGATATCAAAATAAATAAAAGAGAAATTAAAAGACAGGTTTTCATGATTTATTCAACATTAAGAAGAATGTTTCGCATATAATTAGCAGCATTTTTTTACCAAATTTAACTAAAAATTGTTGGTTTTGTTATAAGTAAGTGCTTTTAAAAGGAGACAGCTGTACAACGGTTGTCTTTGTTGTACAACGCATTTTGTTAATTTGGTTTATTTTTCCTTTTCGCTATTTGTTTCCTTAAAAATCTTACCCAAAAATTCCATTTGGACAATTTTTTATTTTCAAGGAATTCATTTTCGAGTTTATCTAGGCCATCTTCGATTAAAGCATTGTGTAAAGAACGAATTCCAAAAATCCATATTAACGTTCCTTTCCCAACAGTGTTCATATCAATCGTATGCTTTATTTCGGTTTTTTCTTTCGAGAGTTCATTAATCTCGAACTTGTGAATTCCATTAAACCCATTGGGTTTTGAGAATCTGAATTGAATTATTTCACTCGGATTATATTCTTCTACTAAATATCTTATTGGTCCGTGCCCACCTTTAGCTCCAATTTTGATTCCACCTTTAAATTTCATTGGAGGCCATTTTTCTTTTGGCCAAATTTTATCATTTTCAGTTGCCAGTGTTTTTAATATTTCCGACACTTTATTTTTTGGTTGATTTATTATACGTTGATGGATATTAAGTACTTTCATTTTATTTTAGCATATTGCCCAGATACATTGTAGAATGTTTCGCATATAATTAGTAGCATTTTTTTACCAAATGTAACTAAAAATTGTTGGTTTTGATATTAGTTAGTGCTTTTAAAAGGTTACTGAACTTTGCAATTAATGTTTAGTTGGTTTCTAGCTCAGTTTAGTATTATACACTTTTATTTTTTATCTCAATCCATTTATGTCATATCGTGATACAAAATCCCAAACTAATTCGGATGTATTTCGACCTTGAAAAGTTGAATTAAACCAAACGTGGCTACCTCCAATATATTTGTAATGTTCTACAGATACTAATTTATCTCCTTGATCATAAACAGCATGCTCAATATTGTTTTCAGTTGTTACCGTAGGGGTTAAAACTGTATTGTTAAAATTAATCCAATAGTCCAAGGTACTTTGGGCAGAGTTCCATTCACTATTCCCATTGTAGGGGAGAACGCTATCAGAAGTTCCATGAAGATGTACTACAGGCATAGGATGACTGGAAGGGCTTGTGCAATCTAACATTGTTCCGGAAACGGATGCTACTGCAGCAATTAAATCACTTTTATAATTGGCAAGTCCATATGCCATCATGCCTCCGTTTGAGTATCCTGCGGCATAAACTCTCTTCATATCTACATTATACTGAGATGAAATCTCTGTAATCATAGATTCAATAAACCCAAAATCATCAGCATTACTTTTGTTATCTCCACCTAAAGGGCAAGCGTTCCAATGAGATAAACCATCTAAACAACTACCTTGAGGATAGGCTAGAATAAAAGTATTAGCTTCTGCCAATGAGCGCATGTCTGCTTCTTCCATATAATTACTTGCACTACCTCCAAACCCATGAAAATTCAGCATTAGTGGAGTAGGGGATGTTCCATTATATGAATTGGGTATATATAAAACATACTCTCTACTGATACCATCGTGAACTATGGATTGTGCATCATTATTTGAGTAGCATTCCTTTGGATTTTTAGTATCCTCTTTTTTACAACTACTTATTATTGGTAATAAAATAGCTAAAAACAAAATTAATTTTTTAGTATTATTCATGTTCTCTGTTTTAATTGTGCACAATGAATTTGTATAAGCTTAGTTATGCATTTTAAGTAGTAAAGTTAACTTTCGTTTTCTATTTCTTTTTTTATGTTTTGTGTTAAAATTTGAATTTTCTTTTCCATATCTGCATAATAATACAATATGAAATTTCTATTAAGTTGAATTTTCCATAAATACGCCATAAGTATTTTTTTCTCCTTTTTAGAAATCTTTAAAGGAAGATTCATTTTTTTTATGTTTCCTCTATTATCAAATTCAAAATTTGGAGCAATTACTCTATTGAAATCTTTAAAGTAATTTTCTTGAAATTGCATCTCAAAATAATTCTCTTCCATTGTTTTTAATGACTGATAGTCGTATTCGTATAATGATATAATGCGAAACCTTAAAGAATCATTTTTTATTAATTCAAGACCTCTTGATTTTAGTGTTTCATATCCAGATTTATTTTGAACTGAAAAAAAATCTCTTGTTAATGCTAAGTAATATTGATTCAGTGAATCAGGAGTGAAATTTTTATTTAATAATACTTTTCTCCAATATTTACAAGAGTGGACTCCTTCTTTATGACCTCCAATATTTATTTTTATATCGTTTAAATCTTTTTGAAGACCATTTGATATTTCTGTCAATATTTTTGTTGCTGCTTTTTCATCTCTTCGATTTTCATTCCAATTATTCAAAGCAAAAGCAGAGATAACAGCTACGAAAATGGAGATAAATTCCATTGCATATTTCTTCCAATTTCTTTTTTGTTTCATATTTCTTTTTTATTTGTAATGGAAGCTAACGTTCTTGTATATGGTTAGTTGTATGTTTTGAGCAACTAATTTAGCAAATAAAACCGAATAAAAAATTCCAAAGAAATTTTATAAGTACGCTAAAATTAGCAATTACTTATACTTCTCTTAAGTTAGTATTTTATTACATTAGAAACTTAATCATAAAAAAACAAAGAGTGGAATAAGATTATGATATACCTTATTATTTCACTCTCTTGAATATTGATAATTCCAGCTCTTTTCTATGTTTAATTCTACGAAGCTTAGGGCTTCGCTTTTAAGTTGTTGCCTATACCGTTTTTGGGTATGGTTTGTTATGGTATTTTAGTTCTAAATTTGCAAATAAATCGTCAACCTAGATTTAACATTTCCTTTTCAAAATTAGTTCAGAGCGGCAATGAACTATACCCTTGTGTTGTATGTAGTTTCTTAATTTTGTGTATCATTCTTTTCCTAAAACTCTATTATTTAATCAGTGATTCTTTTGAATTTTAACCATTTTTTATTTGAGTGTAATAACTTAAAATAGGTATCGTTTATTTTTATAATTTTCAATTTAACTTTATTCTGTTTTTTATCAATAATAATTATGTTTTCTTCCAAATTATTATCTAGCTTGAAAAAAGTTATTCTATTTAAGTTTTTATCTACAATAGAATTGTGCGATACGTTAATAATTTTACTCTCATTAGCTTTACATATAGTATTAAATTCTTCAGTTACCATTGCTTGATTATTTTTATCAGTATCTAATTGTTTTAAAAGAGATTTTTCAAGGTGTTCACAATCTACTTCCATATTATCAACCAAAAGATGCACTAATTTCCAATTTCCTTGTATTGATTTTAGCAAGTCATAACTTTTTACATATCCTTGTTCCTGTTTATTTTCACTTTCTTGGCTAAAAGTATTAAGGACTATTATGTTGAAAAAAGTAAAAAGAACTATTCTTTTCAATTTCATTTTTTGTTTGATTATATATTTTAATCTGAGATAAATTTGTTTTTTCATTAAAGTCAATGGTTTTTGGTAAGGAAAGTTGCGTTTTTGGAAACGTAATTTTTCGAAGTTTAAATTTAAGTTATTTATAATTTAGAAATATTGGATTTTATTGAATTTAGCAATTTTTTATACCAGTTGTTGTTTGCTTTAAAATTATAATTCTTTTTCGGTTAGCCCTGTCAAAGAAAGGATAGATTCCAAATTTAAATTCGTCTGTAATCAATTTGCTTCCATTTTATTTATTTTTCTCATGTTCTTCAATAGCTTTATAGAATAACTCCTCCTCAATTTGTTTTATTTCTTTTTCACTCTTTTTGTCAATTATAGTTATTTTTTCCTTAAAGTTAGTATGAGATATTCCTGAAATTATTATTACAAAACCACTAATAAAAATAAGGATGAAAAAGGGAATTATTTTTTTATATTTCTTAGCTTTATAAAAAACGAATATAAAACCATTCCATAAAATTGAAAAAATAAGTAATGATGTTGTTGTTGAATTTATTCCTTTAGCCAAAGTAGAATCATTTGGTTTGTTAGGGTTTATATATGCTGTTAATATATTCGTATACTGTAATATTTTATATAACTCTTGATGGTTTTCGGTATTATTATTTCCGTAACCTATTGAAATAATATTGTTCGTATAGTTTATATTTTCATAAATATAGGTGTAGGTACATTTTGTTTCGTATGAATAAGAGCCATCATCATGTGGGGTTGAAATAAGTTTAACGTCTTTAATTTGGGCCTCAACAGGAATCCAATCATTAGTTTTGATTTGTAAATATAAATTACTTAAACTTATGTATAAAGTACCAATTCCAATCAATAGGAATGGTACTATAACCAATATAGCACAACCAATTCCTGCTATGTTTTTTGTTATTATATTTTTCAATTTTATGAAGTTGTTATTGTACCTAGGGTTTTGGTTAAGCTGCGTTTTAATACAGTTTAGATGTTATTGTGGTTAGTTTTTATTATTTGGATTATGCTATTTAAACAAGTTTTGGCTTCTTTCATTACTGGTAGAAAAGGCCATATATGCGGCATATTGTTTCCTTCAATTACTTCAATGTTTACATTATTTTTCCTCATCTTTATTTCAGCTAATTTTGCGTCAGGATACATAATATCGTTTTGGGCAAGAAATAAAAACGTTTGAGGAAACCCTTCAAAATCTCCATACAAAGGAGAAATTATTTGATCTTTCAAATCCTTATTTCCAGCACACATCTTTTTAGCACTCAGTACCCCTGTTTTTGAAAGCATTGGATCTATTTTTTCTAAAGTTTCAATTTCGGGATTAGACATACTTGCGTCCATCACAGGAGAAACAAGAATTATTTTAGCTGGTAATTCTATTTTATTCTTAATTAACCGCTGAATCAATGCAGTTGTTAAAGTGCCACCAACAGAATCTCCAATAAAGGAAATATGAGTTGCTTCATGGTTTTTTAAAGCGTAAGAATATATTGTATCAATATTTTCAGAGATTTTCGTTATCTGATTTTCTGGAGCCTTTGGATAATCACACATCCAAATTTTATAATTCGTTTTTTTTGCGATTTCTTTTACCGTGTCCCAATGATGTTGTGCTGGGCCAGAAATAAATGCTCCACCGTGGATGAAAATTAGCAAGTTGTCATAGCTTTTGTTTACCCCTATTTCTGTAATTAATGAGTCTGAAATTTTAAAAGTTCGTAATATATTTTTTTTGAAAAAACTACTACTTGGTTGTTGCACATCTTCCTTTCTGATTTTATTGAAATTTATAGGGGAACTGCTAAAGTTTCTTTTAATACCTTTTAACTTAATAACTAATAGGGTTATATAGTATGTTAAGCTTTGCTTCATGTTTTTCAAGTAACGTTTTGTGTAAAATTAGTTGCGTGTTTTAGGTACTAAAGTTAGTAAATACAAACGGAATAGAAAATCAGCGAAGATTTTCAGAAGTATCCGATAACAAGCAATTACTTATAACATCTTAATACAACTTAAGTTAGCATTTTATTAAAATAATTATTTAATCATAAAGAACCAAAGAGTGGAATAAGGTTATGTTATACACAGAGACTATGATCTCGTCAACATTGATAATCCCTACTCTTTTCTATGTTAAATTCGTTCAGTTCTATGAAGCTTTAGACTTCGATTTCAAGTTGTTGAATTCACAATAGAGTGGCTCTTTACAATCCTTTTTTCTTATGAATAAAGATATAAAATATTTAGGAATAGACATTAGTAAAGACGTCTTTGATGTATGCGACAATAACAAAGCCCATTATCAGTTTACCAATAGCAGTTCAGGCTTTAAAAAGTTTTTAAAATTATTAGCTACAAATTCCACTTGCGTTATGGAAGCCACAGGGTATTACCATAGTCGTTTAGCATATTTTTTACTTGAAGCAGGTATCGGAGTTTGTGTGGTTAATCCTTTGAAAATTAAGCGCTATATCCAAATGAATCTATCGAAAATAAAAACTGATAAGAGTGATGCAAAAATGATTCAGCAATATGCAAAAGATTGCGAACCTAAACTGTGGACTGGGCAATCAAAAAAACAACAAGAAAACTTACAAGTAACTCGTATGCTCAGTATTTACAGTAAACAGAGCACACAATTAAAAAATAAAATACATGGAGAAGAAGTATTAGGTACTCCGGCAAAAGGCGTGGTTAGATCTATTAAAAGGAGTTTGAAAAACCTAGAAAAGGAGATTGAGGTTTTAGAAAAGGCATTACTCGAAAATGTAAAAAAAGAATACCAAGAATCATTAACTTTACTAAAAAGCATTCCTGGAATAGGTAATAAAACTGCTTTAATGTTACTAGTACTTACCGATGGATTTCAGCGTTTTCAAAGTGCTAAAGAGTTATGTAGTTATGCTGGACTGACTCCAATAATAAGACAAAGTGGAACTAGTGTTAAAGGACGACCAAGAATTAGTAAAATGGGAAATCCAAAACTGAGAAATTTACTTTTTATGTGCAGTTTTAATGCTTGCAAATACAACCAAGCTTGTAAAGCACTTTATGATAGAATTGTTGCCAAAGGTAAGAGTAAAAAACTTGCTTTAATAGCAGTGTGTAACAAACTATTAAAACAAGCTTTTTCAATTGTTAAAAACGGGGTTCCCTTCAATAGAGAGTACAAAAGTACTTTGGTTATAAATTAAAGGATTTTTATTTGGTTTTTACCTCAGTTCTTTGTTGTCAACTGTATTTATCAAATATTCATAATGAGTTTAAGGCTCCTATGGATAATATTACTAGAAATAATTTAAAAGCGCAAATAGGAGATAATTGCATAGAGTGGGCTGAGGATTATTTCTCTGAAGAAGATAGTTTTAACCAATACATAAGAAAGCAAGAGTTATACGATGCTTACAAAGAAAGTGTAGGTTCTCCGATACCTAAAAAACGGAAAAGTTCTTTGACATAATTGTGGTAAGTAAAATTTGAGGATAACAACAACTTTTTGATTTTTATAAAAAGGAATAAAAGGTTGTTGTTGTCTTTAAATAATTAATTGTAAAAGTTATATTTGTGAAAAAAAGCACCTTAACAAATAAAGATAAAGAGGAACAAAAGTTCCTTTTATCCGGAAGAATAATCGGATAAACGAGAACTTTATTCTTTATATAAGGAGTTGTAACCAATATGATAAACTCAATTTTAGAACATACTATTCATTTAATAATTGTACTACCAATTATTTTCCTAACTATGAAAAACAAAAAAAAGGAAAGTTTGAAAATTTTGCTTGCTTTTTCAATTTTCTTCCTTTTAAATAGTACTCTTCTATTTCTTCCATTGAAATTTCAAGAATTAAGGATAATTGGTGGGAATTGGAATTGGAATGGTAAAATATTTGCTGTTTTAGGCTCAATAATATTTTTGTTACTTTATAGAAAATTTGAATTAAAAGACTATCATTTAACTCTCAATCAAAATAAAAAGTTCTTAAAAAAAGGAGTTGTTATAATCTCAATACTTTTCCTAATACAAACAATTATGGGGTTAATCTATAACACCCCAAAAGAATGGAATCCAGAAACAATTCTCTTTCAATTAACAATGCCTGGAATAGATGAAGAAATAGCTTTTCGTGGAATTATGCTAGGGTTATTAGTAAAAATACTCAAACCAAGTTCAAAAACTTTTTTCCACCCTGCAATTATTATCACTTCATTATTATTTGGAATGGCACACGGACTTTTTCTGAATGAATCTTATGAATTAACGTTTAATAGTTATCCTTTTTTAAACACATTAATTCACGGAATGATATGGGGGTTTGTAACAATTAAAAGTGGGAGTATATTACTTGCTCTTATTTCTCATAATATTGGAAATGTAGCAAATCAATTAATAAGTATGAATAAATAAAAATACTGGTTACAACACCGTATAAAATTAATTGCTGGTAAATGCATATTTATAAAAGTCTTCACAGATTTTCTATTCGTGATTTATTTACTAACTTTAGTACTTAAAACACGCAACTAATATTATACCAAACGTTGTACACAATTTGAGCAAAATCCGAACAGAATTTAAAAAATGAGCAAAATTGACAAAATTGGAATAGGATTAATGGTTATTGGATTTTTAATTCCATTTTTTGTTCTTTTTGGATTTATAATTGGATTTCCGATTTATATTGTTGGTGCGATTTTACTTCTATTTGGAAAACTAAAAATTAAACATAAATTACTTTGGATTTTAGTTCCTTTAATTTTGTTTTATCCTTCATATAATCTAGCATCTTCAATCTCTTTATACTATTCTGACAAACAAAAAGTAGATTTAATTTTACCATCAGATTTTAGTGGAAAAGTTATTATAATAGATAATATTGATTTTGGACAGAGCTTTGAGAAAAAACATAAACGTGAACAAATTATCTTTGATAAAAACGGAATTGCTTTTTATCCCAAAAAATTGGAATTGGACAAATCCAATTATCGAGTATATTTAAAAGATGTAAACGGAAAATTAAGGCAAATAAATTGGTTCTATAAAAGTTCGGAGAAAATCACTATAAATGAATATGGAGAAAGTATTTTTGAAATAAAAACTGATTCTACTAGAAAATATATTCTTTATAATTATTTAGCAATTGGAAATGAGTTTATTAAACATACTGAATCAAAAGAAAAATGCAAACTAATTGAATTAATTAAAAAAGGTGAATTAAAAACTGTGTACAACAAAATGTATAATTAATTGCTTACGGATTTGCTCCTTCGGACAAATCTCGCAGACAATTAATTTCATATATTTTAATTATTTTTACACTAAAATTGCGCAACCAATCATACACAAATACGTTAGCTATAATTAAAAAGATGAAGAAAAGATTAATAATAATTTCCCTACTAATATCCACAATTACATTATCTCAACAAGCTAATCCTTTTGAAATTATTTTTAGTGGAAAAACTGACAAAATCACAAAAGAAAATATTCTAGATATTTACACTTTTATTATTGATTTAGACAAATCGTTAAAAAAAGAGAAAAAAATAATCACAAACTATGACATAGATTATAGACCTCTTTTAAAAAACAAGCGATTAAATGAATTAGGTAATATTTTAAATGATATTAAGAACAATTTAAAAACTCAAATTGTTTGTGAAAATGAAAATAATTACCTAAAGTTAGAATCTAAATTTACTGCATCCAACTGTGGTTCTTTAGATCTAAGAAATTATTGTATTGAAATTGTAAATTCTAATATCAATATCGATAATTCTTCATTAATAAGTAATCTTGGAATATTTGATTATAGTAATAACAAGAAGTGGAAAGAAATACACGGTGGTTTAGAATATAAATTCAAAATTTTAGATGAGAATAAGAATGAGATTAAGTTAGATATAGTTTTAAAGGCTTTTTCTAAATCAAATTATAAAATTTTATCAAGAAAGGATATCGGAAAATTTCTTTTTACAAATAAATCTATCAAGCTAATAAATTTATCAAATAATCATATTGCTTTAGATATTATAGATATAAGTAATCCGCTAATATTTCCATATAAAGATGGTAAAATCTCAAATTTTAAAGGAATACATACATTTCCTTTATACAAATCATTATATGAATATTTAATTTCCGAAAAAGATATTACAATAGAAAAATTATCGACTAGATTTCCGCTTGAAATATTTAAAAAACTGAATACAAAAGGAACTTATAAAATAATTTTACCTGAAACTTCAATTGGAAATGAAATTATAATCTTTCAGAAAAAATATAAAAAAATGGAATTGAATGTTGAGCAAAAACTATAGCTAACAATGGCTATAATTAATACTAGTTTTAGTGCTAAATCCAAAGTTTAGTTTCTTTTATAAAGACCGCCAAATCTTTTTATTCGTCTTTAAAATTGAAAAATAAAATAAAATTTTTTGGCTAAGTACTTAATCGAAAATTCATTACTTTTAATTCCGTACTAACCATAGCCGAAACCGTTGTGTGTAATATTAGAAATGGAAAAATTAAAAGAACTTATCGAATTAATTTCAAAGGATTCAAATTGTAAAATTCTTGAACCGAATACAGAAATAATTATCGACAGAAAAATTCCAGATGATTTAGATTTATTTTTTAGACTAACTAATGGAGTTAGTTTATTTGAAAGGGAAGCTTTTGGAGTAAAAATAGTTGGAAAAGAGGAATTTATTTCCACTAATAAATATCTTTATCCAGAAGATGATGTAATTTGGGAAGAACTTGAAGAAGATATGACGAATGAATGGTTTTTAATTGCAAAAAGTCCAGAATTAGCCCAATATATTAGTATTGACTTGACAGATCAAAATTTTGGAAAATGTTACGATAGTTATTTATCAACTCACGGTGAGGAAGGAATGTCTGAAATCGTTGCAAAGAGTTTTACCGAGTTACTTTGGAACTTATACCACAGTAGAGGAAAAGGAGAAAGTTGGTATTGGAATGAAAGAAATTTTGAGAAAATTGGAGATGCTTTCGAATAAAAATACTACACACAACAAAATGTATAATTAATTGCTATGTTCACGCTATTTTAGAAGGTTTTCATTAAAACCGAAAATCAAGATTTTTATTTACATTTGGGGAAAAACCGCAACTAATCATACAAAAAACGTTAGCATAAATAAGAAAAATGGAAAACATAAATTGTCCAGCTTGTAAATCTGAACAGATTGAAAAGATTGAATTTTGTAAAAATTGTAAATTTCCTTTTAAAGGAACTGAAAAAGAAAGAGCTATTCACATAGGAAAATTCATAAACAAAAAAGGAGTTATATTTGATTCTAGTGATTCTATTGAAAGAAGTCAACAAATATTATTTGGAATTGCTGGCATTAATCTATTTTTTATAATTTTTGGATACTTTACTATCGGAAGTACTTTTTTAGATATAATTATAAACTTAATAATAACAGCTATTATTGCATTTTTCGGATATAAGATTAAGGAAAATCCAATTCGTTACACTCTTATTCCTTTAATTTTATTATTATCTATTTATACCTTCAATTTTATATTTAACCCGATTCTTTTTAGGACTGGAATTATGGCTAAATTAGCTATAATTGGAGCTCTTTGCTATAGTATCTATTTAATTAAAAGTGCAGAAAAATTCAAAACTAAATTTAACGTAAAGGAATAAAATAACTTATGCTAACAAAACCTATAATTAATACGGGTTTTGGCACTTAACCCAAAAGTAATTGCTTTTAAACCAAGTCCGCCAAATCTTTTGATTTGGATTTAAAAATGAAAAGATAAAATAAAATAAAAAGTTTTGGCTAAGTGCTTAATCGAAAGTTCAGTATTTTTAATTCCCGTACTAACCATAGCCAAACCGTTGTGTTTAATGCTGAAAATGAATTAAAAAATGGAAAAAGTATTTAAGATTTTAATTGTTTTAATCGGAGTTGTTGTCATTTATGGTTTCTATATTAATTCAGATAATTATATAAAAAATCAAGATTGGAAATATGGAGAAGGAACTCACATTGGAGATTGGTTAGGAGAAAACAGTTTTGAAATTGAAAGCGGAATAATAAAAACAAATAGAGGAACAGCAAGAATCGTTTTCTCATATGGTATAAAACTAATCATTGAGAATGTCGAAACAAAAGAAAGAGGTTTGTACTTCAACAAAAACTGAATTAAATGACTATAGTTTTACTTATCGGAATTTCTTTTGTTCAGTTTGGATTGTATTATCTGAATCGTAAATACGGACAAAAAATTCCAGAATTTCTAATTCTTCTGACTTTTCTTATTTGTTATTTTTTAGTAATACCAAGATTTTTTTACCCAGAACCAAGGCCTGACGGAATTAATTGCGGAATGCCAGTTCTCGGAATAACACTTGGATTTTGGATTTTCGGAACAATAGCTGGAATTGCAACACATATAATTTGGAAAATAATAAAATATAAAAGCACTAAAACACAACAACGGCTATAGTTCATTACGGCTGAAATTACTATTCTGAATTTCAAGCCTTTTTGCTAAATTTATGGTTACGGCGGAATGATATTTGCGCACCATTCCGTAACGAAACCATAGCCCAAACCGTTGTACAGCATTAAAATCAATAAAGAATCTATGAGTTTATTCAAAAGTTTGTTTTCTTCAAATAAAACTGAAAAGGATTTTGGAATTGAACTTTTTCGAGCACTTTACGAACCAAACAAACAAAAAGTGATTGAATTAATTCAAAGAGAAAAAATAGGAATAGACGACTATTTGGATTCATCTAATTCGAACTCAATTCTTATTAATGCAGTTAATTACTCATCCGAATTTCAAGACTCGAATGAACAATTGGAATTGATTAATTATCTAATTGACAAAAAAGCAGATGTGAATTGGAAAAATGATGATGGATTTAATGCTTTACATATCTCTCTTGCTTATCATAATCTTTCGAAAACATCCTTACTATTATTAAGAAAAGGGAATCCCGATGTAAATATTGTTGAGGAAAAACATGGAAATAGTCCAATATTTACAGCAATTCGAGAATACGGACTGACTTGGCGAGAAGAACAAAAAGAAGTCAACCAATTAAGATTTGAGATTATTAAAGAACTCTTGAATCGTGGAGCTGAACTGGATAAAATAAATAATCACGGAATTTCAGCCAGAAAATGGATTGAAAGAGTTTCCGAAAACGACAAATTACATAATCTGATAAATGAATTTGACAAAAAATAACGCAGTACAACAACACCTAAACTGCATTAAAACGCAGCTTAGCCAAAACGTTATAAGCAATTTGAAGAAAAAAATATTCATATCACTATTTATTCTAATTCATTCATTGTCTTGCAAAACAGATTTAAAAAATGAAAAACCTGACAATTCACTATCCACTAAGGAAGTTTTGATAAGTAAAGATTATGACCAAAAAATAACAACAGAATTCATTAAACAATTGTTAGAAAAAGAAAAGGCTCATAAAAAAAATAGTTTTCTTAATCCCAATTGTATATTAGAAAAGTCTAAATGGAAATTAACAGATAAGGAATTAAAATTATACCTTGGAGAACAACTGAAAATAACAGACAAAGATTTTCTCCAACTCCAAATTGATTTATTCAACAAGTTTATAATAACTAGAGAATTATTGCGATAATTTATTTCGAAAAAATTTGTGGTCCTTTATGTGGTGGTGGAGTTATTATGACTTATGAATTAAAAAAAGGGAAATGGATTGAAAAAACGATATTGGATAATTGGATTAAATAAAAAACTGCTTATAACAATGGCTATAGTTAATTCGGGCTTTAGAACAAGAAAAAGATAAAACAAAATAAAAAGTTTTGGCTAATCGCTTAATCCGAAATTAAATACTAATTTAATCCCGAACTAACCATAGCCGAGCCGTTGTGCGTCATTTAATAAAAACGAATGAAAACAAATTTTGAAATAGAAGAAAACTATGCAGTTCAATTGAATGGAACTCATATTGACCTTCATAATAATTTTGATTTCGTTGAACTTTCAAAAAACGGGAATAACATTTCGGTGGACTTTAAAAGAACAACAGGTGATTGGGTAAAAAATGACGAATTCAAAAGCCTAATGTTTGAATTTAAGAATGTCTCATACGAATATTATGAAAATGGAGACAGTGAAGCTTTAAAAGAAGACACCGAACGACTTGGAGAAATCACTTTTTTCCCAAGCGACTCTAGGGAAATTAATGATGGGTTTATCCCACAGTTTAAACCAAAAATTAATGACGATTTAATTATGTTTTTTGAAGATGGAAGAGTAATAAGGATTGGATGTGAGGAGATAGAACTGACGGTTCGAAATTAATATAAGAACTAATGCTGAGTTGGTTGACAAAAAATAGAACAAAAGAATATAAGGACAGACTTCTTAAATCCTTTCCGACTGAACTCAAATCGGACGTTGAGTCGGTTATCAAAATATTGCCACTCGAAAAGAATGACGTAAAGCTTTGTGATGGTCAATTTCATAAAGTTGAGAATCTCATTCATCCGACTGAGTTGACGATTAACGTGAACAAGGAACAACTGACAATTCCTTATAGGCTATACTTTAACGAGCCAGACATTGATTATGAAAATAATTTGACCGACAGACAGAAATCCATTCTGAACTGCATTTTCTTAAGACATCACAATGGATACCTACGAGAAAAGAGGCTTAAAAAGCTAGTCCATAAGGACGATAAATGGATAATTCCTTTTACAATTCAGTTACTAGGAGAATATGTATTTGAAATTTTAGAAGTCTTAGGCGAACACATAAATGAGAAGACAATAAGTGATTACTACTCATTTATTGAAGAGAATCCTAAGTATTGGCAACAGACCGAAAGTCGGATGATAAGTTATTGGAATGAGTATTACAGATATAAATTTCCGAAACTGCAAGAATATTTGGGATTTAAAATTATAAACCGAATAAAAAACGAACGCACAACACCACCTAAACTGCATTAAAACGCAGCTTAGCCAAAACGTTGGTATTAATATGAAAAAAGGAGAAACCATTTATTGTATAGACGAGTCATTATATTCTGACCATATTACAAAGAGAAAAAGTTATAGAATAGAAGACGCTAAGTTAGACCAAATAAGAATACCAAATGATAGATAAAAACTTGTTTGGCTTCCTTCCCATTGTTTTACTGATTCCATAATACCAGATATAAAATCAATTAATATTGATGACGAAATTAATGACAATTATAATTCATGTGTAGAGGTGACTATTAAATTTAGTGATGGAACAAAAAGATGGGGAACTTTTATGACTATTAATCGGTTAAACAAACTATTTAATAATCATAGACATTATTTTACAGGAAAAAATTTAATTTTTACTCAACAGATTAACAAAGACATTATCGAAAGGACAATAATGGAGCTAGATAAACAAAACGAATTGTATAAAAATACAAATGAATACTAATACCAACAATATGTATAATTAATTGCTTACGGATTTATTCCTTCGGACAAATCTCGTAGGCAATAAATTTCAAGTATTTTAATTATTTTTACGTTAAAATTCCGCAACCAATCATACACAAACACGTTATGCTCAATTATAAATGACTAAAGAAACATACAATATCTTAAAAAGAATGGAAGAAAGACCAGCAATGTGGTTGGGGGAATGTACGTTAAAGGCTTTAAGTTCTTTTCTTATGGGCTATCAATCAGGTTTGACCGATAAAGGAATAGACGAACATATTCTTCCTACTTTTGAGTTTTTTGAGTGGATAAAAAACAAACTCGGGTATTATGAATCCACTGCAGGTTGGGCAAATATGATACTTGCTTCAACAATGGGGTTAGATCCAAAGAATATTGACTGGGATAGTTATGATATAAACGTGAGTTCGATTCAACATAATACTTCTTTCAAAAAATTCTATGAGTTGCTAGAGGATTATATGAATGAAAAAACTGAGTGCAACAGAAATAAAAAATAGCTTTGAATTGAGTATTATTAAAAACTAGTTAAAAATGGAGTCCGAATGCTTAGCATATAGAAAGTACCCTGAACCTAATGGAACTGAATATTTTGAATATGATTTAAAAACTGATCAGCAAATAATAGAGTTATTCGATTACTGTCAAATACTTGAAGCAGTGATCAATAAAAATGGTTGGATTTATTTAATAAATAAGTTTGGGTTTGAAAAAATGTTTGAATTGAATAACAAAAGTGGGTGGATGAATTGTGAATCTCTATCTGAATATAAATTTGACATTAAAAACGAAATAAACAGAGCATAACAAGGTGTAAAAATGCATTAAAACGCATTTTACACTAAACGTTACCACACATTAAAAAATGACAAAAGAAGAATTTGAAAATAAAATCAGAAAATCTGCTATTAAATTTCAGGTTGGTGGATTTAGACCTGAGGATTCTTTGACCTCTTCTTGGATTGGAAATGTAACGGTAAAGGAAGGTGATGAGTCTTGGCCTGAGTCAAATGGGCAACCAATGATTCCGATTTGTCAACTAAACCTTAAAGAATTGCCGAACAGACCAGAAAACTTGAAGGACATTGAATTAATTGCTTTATTCATTGATTCAAGCGAATTGCCAGATGACAAACCTAATGGAGAAGGATGGTTAATTAGGACATATTCCGATGTCCAAGAATTAGAAGAAATTGAGAAACCCAATACCGATTTTCCTATAAAACAGTTTCAATTAAAACCAGAAATTTTAGACAACTATTTTCCGTGTTGGGAAGATTGTCCTATTGAAGTGCCAGAAGAGTTTGATGAAGATTACTATGACTTATTTCCAAACCAAGAAGGAATAAAGATTGGTGGTTGGCCAACTTTAGTCCAATCTGAAATATTTTGGGCTCCATTCAATCAACACCCTGCTGAACCCGAATTTGTTTTTCAAATTGATTCGATTGAGAAGGCTAATTGGTTTTGGGGAGATAATGGAGTTGCCTATATAGGTCGTGGAAAGAAACCAGAATCCAAGAGTGAATGGACTTTTAGTTGGCAATGCTATTAACTGAAAATAAAAACGTGTGGTAACAAAGAACTGAGGTAAAAACCAAATAAAAATCCTTTAATTTATAACCAAAGTACTTTTGTACTCTCTATTGAAGGGAACCCCGTTTTTAACAATTGAAAAAGCTTGTTTTAATAGTTTGTTACACACTGCTATTAAAGCAAGTTTTTTACTCTTACCTTTGGCAACAATTCTATCATAAAGTGCTTTACAAGCTTGGTTGTATTTGCAGGTATTAAAACTGCACATAAAAAGTAAATTTCTCAGTTTTGGATTTCCCATTTTACTAATTCTTGGTCGTCCTTTAACACTAGTTCCACTTTGTCTTATTATTGGAGTCAGTCCAGCATAACTACATAACTCTTTAGCACTTTGAAAACGCTGAAATCCATCGGTAAGAACTAGTAACATTAAAGCAGTTTTATTACCTATTCCAGGAATGCTTTTTAGTAAAGTTAATGATTCTTGGTATTCTTTTTTTACATTTTCGAGCAATGCCTTTTCTAAAACCTCAATCTCCTTTTCTAGGTTTTTCAAACTCCTTTTAATAGATTTAACCACGCCTTTTGCCGGAGTACCTAATACTTCTTCTCCATGTATTTTATTTTTTAATTGTGTGCTCTGTTTGCTGTAAATGCTGAGCATACGAGTTACTTGTAAGTTTTCTTGTTGTTTTTTTGATTGCCCAGTCCACAGTTTAGGTTCGCAATCTTTTGCATATTGCTGAATCATTTTTGCATCACTCTTATCAGTTTTTATTTTCGATAGATTCATTTGGATATAGCGCTTAATTTTTAAAGGATTAACCACACAAACTCCGATACCTGCGTCAAGTAAAAAATATGCTAAACGACTATGGTAATACCCTGTGGCTTCCATAACGTAAATGGAATTTGTAGCTAATAATTTTAAAAACTTTTTAAAGCCTGAACTGCCATTGGTAAACTGATAATGGGCTTTGTTATTGTCGCATACATCAAAGACATCTTTACTAATGTCTATTCCTAAATATTTTATATCTTTATTCATAAGAAAAAAGGATTGTAAAGAGCCACTCTATTGTGAATTCAACAACTTGAAATCGAAGTCTAAAGCTTCATAGAACTGAACGAATTTAACATAGAAAAGAGTAGGGATTATCAATGTTGACGAGATCATAGTCTCTGTGTATAACATAACCTTATTCCACTCTTTGGTTCTTTATGATTAAATAACTAATTTAATAAAATGCTAACTTAAGCTGTATATAGCAAATAGGGCGTTTTGTGCTTAACGAAAGCTCAGTGCTACATACCAACACCGCCAAATTTTTAATTTGGCTTTTAAGATGAATAAATTAAAAACAAAATATAAAAATATGGCTCAGAGCAAACTTGAAAGTGTATCGCTTTCTACTGCCCTACTTGCCATATACTAAACGTTAGCTATAATTAAATTGGAAAGAATGTCTACAAAAATTGATTATGATAAAATTTCACTCAAATATTTTATAAGTAATATTGGAGTATTGGGGGATTTGTCAACTCTTTCTTCAGTTAAGAAAATTTACAATCAAACAAATTCATATGATGATGAAGTGGAAGTACAAACTTTAGATGGTAATTTAAGTAAAGTATTTCAAAATTTTTATGAGATTTTTATAAATGACAGACCGTTATCATTTATTCTTGATGAATATTTTGAAAATAAAACACCTATAATATACAATTGGGTTGGAATGATAGGAGCTTTTCGTAAGAAATTAGATTTAATCACAATTAAGTTGTTACTTAAACAGGAAGTTGAAAAAAGTGATGTGATTTTACTATACAGTAAAAATAAGGAATTAAAGAAGACAGAGATTAATCAAATAATTGAAGAATACGGTCCAGAAATTGATCAGTATTTTGAGGAGTGTAAAAATGAAAACATTCATATTTATGGGTGTCCAAAATGCGGGGAAAGAGAACATGGGGGATATTTTGTTAATGTTAAAAAGGAAAAAGGTTATTATCAATGGGAATTTTATAATAAAAACAATCTGTCTTTTACCAAAAAACATCAAATAAATAAGAAAAATGAAAAAGATAAATTAACTATTAAATTTGAAGAAAATCAATATATTAACACATTTTATAATTATTTGAAGATCAAAAATAGCTAACAAAATGTATAATTAATTGCTGTATCTAAGCTCTTTTTGAAAGGAATCGCTTAATATTGGAATTTATTGATTTTTAATTATATTCGAAAAAAAACGCAACTAATCATACACAAAACGTTGTGTGTAATTTGAGAAACGAATTAAAAAGTAACTAAATAGGAATATTTGAATTTTCAAATAAAAACGCTTCAGAACTGACTCTGAAATCGAATTTCAAATGTAACATTTTATCAGAAATTGACACTAATTTAATATAAACTTATAAAATTTGATTTTTATGCTTAAAAAGTTAATTATATTATTTGTTGTTTTATGCTTTTCTTGTAAAACTGATTCTGAAATTGGATTTAAAGGGAAATGGGTAAATACAAAAAAAGGAAATGACAAGAAAATTATTGTAATTTCAAGAAAGGGAGAAAAATATACAGTAAATATAAATCGTAAAGAAAAATTTTCAGCATTTAAGGAAAATGGTGCTTTGAAAATCATTATGAAATATGATACTATAGAAAGCATAATAGACAATAATAATTTTTTAATTATAAGAAATGAAACTTTTAAAAAACTGAATGATAACTTTTCTAATCCTGGAGCTGGAAATTATTAAAAAACTACACACAACACCTTATAAAATTAATTGCTAGTTTTAGATTACTCATGAAAAGTCCTCGCAAACTTTCCGTCTGTGATTTATTTACTAACTTTAATGTTTAGAACACGCAACTAATCTTATACAAATACGTTATACCTAATTAGGGAAAATTAAGATTGAAATGAGTAAAGAATTAGAGCTATTGCAATGGAAGATATTAAAAAATTGTGATGAATTACGTAACATAGATAGCAATAAAATAAATATTATTTCTGATTTTAGTTTTGAAGACCATATTGAGTTAAAAGACAAAGACAGAGGTTGTAGAATATACCCATACCATTTTAGCAGCAAAATTCCTAAATATGAATTCGAATGGGATGATTGTCCGCTTTTTAAAATGTCAAGTAATGATATTAAAAGGCTAGTTGAAATAATAAAAAGTTGGGTCTTAAATAAAACTTTACCGTCAAAAATACAAACTCAATTTCCTCAGATAAAACTCAATAAACTTGCTGAATATTATGAGAAAGGAGAAGGTATTAAAGGGGAGTTTTTAGAAAGTTGGGATGTACTTGAAAATAGTTGTATTCAAGGTCTTTCAATTGAATATTATGAACAGGCTAAAGATGAATTAAAGTTAGTTCAAGAAATGAGAAAATTTAAACTTGATGAATCATTGCGAATAGGTTCGCAATTGTCTGTTTTAATTTTATCAAGAGCTAAAAGACAAGGTATTGATGAAGATGAACCACAAATAAGAATAGTTTTCTTTGGTGATAATAAAATGAAAATATATCCTAATTTAAATAATAACAGAAAAAGTATTGAGTCTGAAGTAAAATATAGAGGATATCTTGAGGAAATGATAAAAGAATTATTAAAAGAAGAGATAAAATAGGTATAACAAAATGTATAATTAATTGCTAGGTTCACGATACTTTAGAAATCATAAGCTAAACCAAAAACCAATAATTTTTACTTAAATTTGGTAAAAAAATCGCAACTAATCATACACAAAACGTTGTGTTTAATGAAGAAAAACTAAATGGAATACGAATAACCAGAAGATCAAATCCCGATTTTCAATTTAAATTTTGAAAAAGGAAATAAATTTGCTGACGGTTTGACAATAATCAAAGGACAAGGCAATTCAAAACTCGGATTTTGGAATAAAAGAAAAGCAATAAAAGCAATCAAATACTACTCTGAATGCTTATCCATGATACCGAATCATTGGCAAACCAATTGGTTAATAGCAAAGGTTTATCAAGCAATGTCTGACAATGAAAAAGCATTAAAACACTTCGAAAAAGCAGTTGAAATAGAAAAAACTAATCCTGATTTACCAAGAGAGGCTTCAATTTCTGCAATGGATTCAGGAAATGTAGAACTTGCTGTGGAATATTCCCAAGAAGCTATTAGTCGAGAACCAAATGACGCTGGACTTTATTGTAACCATGCTGTGAATTTGATGGTTTTAGGAAATGATAATGCAGCGAAAGCTAATATTGAGAAGGCAATGGAAATGGAACCGAATGATGAAATCAATAAAAATGTTTTCTCTCTAATAAATGCTGTTGCAATAGGAAAGAGAAAGCGACCAAAATTTAACGAATTGAAATAAAACACTAAACACAACACTATGTAAAAATGCATTAAAACGCATTTTACATTAAACGTTGTGTTTCATACTACCAGCCGCATATTTTAGCACTTTTGGTTTTTGCTAACGCTAATTTCTAAGGCTCTAAAAACCAAAAGAGCTAAAATTTCCCAACACTCGAAATAATCCGAATTAAAAGTTGGAAATCCAAAATGTTTTTATAAATTTGGACAATATTTGTCTAAAACAATTTTGACCAATGAAAACATTAGGCGACACTTTAAAATGTGCGAGAGAGGAAAAAGATTTGATACTACGAAAAGTTGCGGCTGAAGTCGATATTGATCAATCTCTGATAAGCAAGTTCGAGAAAAATGAACGAAAACCGACAATGGAGCAAATCATAAGACTTGCAAAATTTTACGGACTTTCAGAAAGCGAACTAATAATAAATTGGTATTCCGAAAAAATTGCGGAAGAACTAAAATATACAGAATCAACTTCCGAAATACTAAAAGTTGCAGAGGAAAAAATTAACTATTATAAAGCTCAAGAAAATGGAAAATAATAAAATGAAAGTTGCAGAATTATTTGCAGGAGTTGGAGGTTTTCGTCTTGGACTTGAAAAAAGCAATTATCAAGTTGTTTGGAGTAACCAATGGGAACCTTCAACTAAAATGCAACACGCTTCAAAAGTTTATGAAGAGAGGTTTGGTAAAAAAAATCACTCGAACGAAGATATAAATGAAGTTGTAACAAGAAATGTAGAAGAAATTCCTGATCACGATTTATTGGTTGGTGGATTTCCTTGTCAAGATTATTCTGTTGCAACAACTTTACACAATTCAAAAGGATTAAAAGGTAAAAAAGGTGTTCTTTGGTGGTCAATTCACCAAATTTTAGAAAACAAAAAAAACAAGCCAAAATACTTGTTTTTAGAAAATGTTGATAGACTTTTAAAATCGCCAGCAAAACAAAGAGGTCGTGATTTTGCTGTAATGCTTCAAAGCTTAAATGATTTAGGTTACGCAGTAGAATGGCGAGTTATAAATGCAGCTGAATATGGTATGCCACAAAGGAGAAGAAGAGTTTTCTTTATTGGTTATCATAAATCGACAGAAGTCTACAAAAGACTTCAAAAATCAAATAAAACAAATTGGCTAACAGAAGAAGGAACTATTGCTAATGCTTTTCCTGTTATGAAAACAACTGCAATTCAAGAAGTTGAATTAAAGGGAAATTTAGTTGAAATAACTGATAATTTCAATAAAAACGGAAAATTATCACCTTTTCAAAATACAGGTTTATTAATAAAAGGTAAAGTCTTTACAACTAAAACAGAGCCAAATTATGATGGAGAAAAAACTGTTTTAGCAGATGTTTTACAAAATGGAGAAGTTACACCAGAGTTTTTTATTGACGAAAATGACAAGCCAAAATGGGAGTATTTAAAAGGAGCTAAAACCATTGAACGCAAATCAGCGGATGGATTTGTTTACAAATATTCAGAAGGCGGAATGATTTATCCTGATGCTTTAGACAATGCTTCAAGAACCATAATAACAGGAGAAGGCGGAAAATCACCTTCAAGATTTAAACACGTAGTTGTTTCTGATAGAGGTTTACGAAGATTAACACCAATTGAGTTAGAAAGACTAAATATGTTTCCAGATAATCACACTAAACTAGATGGAATTACAGACACGAAACGTGCATTTTTTATGGGAAATGCTTTAGTAGTTGGTGTAATTGAAAAAATTGGAAAAGAACTTTATAAACAGGTAAATTCATAATGGCAGGATATTTATTTAGTTTAAATAGCATTGAATCATTAATTGAATCAATAAATTTAGGAGTTTACTCAACTTTAATTTCAAGACCAAATAATAATATTTGGAGGATACAACACGAAGGAACTTTTGCTGATTATTGTTCTATGAAAGAAGGCGATAATGTCTACTTTTTTTTTGAGAGAAAAATTTATGGAATTGGTAAATTGATTAATATAAATGGTAGCTGTAAGTTTCTAAACTACCCAAACGCCAATTTACCCAATAATCAAAACTATGTTGACATTCAAAATGATTTGCTTTACGACAATGGAGAAAATAGTATAAAGAATAGATTCATTTGCACTTTTGAGCCTTTTCCATTTTTCTTCCAAAATGGAATTGATATGGATGAAACTTTGTCATCTGCACCAGAGAAGTTCAAAATATTAAGAGCTTTTTGGAAATTAAGTTTTATAAAATTTTCAGATACCGAGAATCAAGCATTTAAAGATATAATCTTAAGGAGAAATATTGTTGCAATTAACAATCCTGATAACGATAATACCTTTGAAAGTAATTATCAAATTAATCACGATTTAATAAGAGAAAAAACAAATAACAATCTTGATTACCAATTAAATATAGCGCCTTTTTTAAACACCATAAATAACGCAAACGGTAGTTTAAGACACGAAATGGCTATTGAAGCATCTCTTATTTATCAAATAACAAATAATTTACAAAACGCAATAAACATATTTGGCTCTTGGGATTATATTACTCATCAAGTTATTGCTTCACCATTTAAACCTGTTGATTATATGGATAAAATGGATGTTTTTGGCTATAAATATATACAAGATCAAAAACCAACAATTTCAGATTATTTGGTAGTAGAAATTAAGAAAGATGAAATAAATTCTCAAGACATTTTACAACTAATGAAATATGTTGATTGGGTAAAAAACGAATACGCTTATGGCGATTATAGTATGATTAAAGCATTTATGCTCGGTTTTAGTTATACACAAGATGCTTTAGATACTTTTCTTGAAAATGTTGAGCGTAAATTCATAAAAGGTGTAAGACCATCTGTTTCTACAGAATGGAATAATGTAAAATTAATTCAGTACAGGTTCAACGAAGAGAACAATTTATTAGACTTTACAGATATTACACCAAATGAATAAAGAAGGTAATTTTGATATAAACTCACCAAATTCAATTATTGAGTTTGCAAAACTTTTAAAAGATCAAAGTTTAAGACAAGCTTGTGGTATTGAAATTGAAAAACACGGTTACAGAGGAAAGGGTAATTTTGGTCAAATATTAGAAAAATTCTATTTCGGCTATGAACCGAATTCTGATGCTGAACCCGATTTCAAAGAAGCAGGAATTGAACTAAAATCAAGTCCGTTAAAAACCTTAAAAAATGGAGAATATCGCTCAAAGGAAAGACTGGTTTTAAATATCATAAACTATTTAGAAGTACATAAAGAAGAATTTGAAACGAGTTCGTTTTGGAAGAAAAACGCACATTTACTTTTAGTATTCTATTTACACGACAGAGATTTAGACTTACTCGACTATTTAATAAAATTAGTTGATGGTTGGCAATACCCAAACGAGGATCTAAAAATCATTAAACAAGATTGGGAATTTATTAATCAAAAAATAAAAGACGGAAAAGCACACGAATTATCAGAAGGAGATACTTTTTATCTTGGTGCTTGTACAAAAGGCTCAACTGCTCTAAAATCATTCAGAGACCAGCCATTTAATGATGAACAAGCAAAACAAAGAGCGTATTCTTTAAAACAAGGTTATGTCAATCACATAATCGCAAATATTGCTCAAGAAGAAACTGCTGTTTATGGAAAAATAATTGAACAGCCTGAAATTTTAGAAAAAGTACGTTCAATAGAAGAAATAGTGATTTTAAAATTTCATCCATTTTATGGCAAATCAGCTGAACAGATAGAAAAAGAATTGGGTTTAGAATTAAATCAAAACGCCAAAAGTTATTTTGCAAATCTTACAAATGCAATTCTTGGACTTCAACTCGGACAAAAAATTGAGGAATTTGAAAAAGCTGATATTCAAGTAAAAACAATTCGACTTAAAGAAAATGATTTACCAAAAGAAGATATTTCGTTTCCAACATTTGAATATCAAGAACTTGTAGAAACGGATTGGGAAGATTCAGATTTTAAAAATATTTTAGAAAGTAAATTTTTCTTCGTGTTCTATCAATTTGAAGGAGAAAATTTGATTTTAAGAAAAGTCAAGTTTTGGAATATGCCTCATTCTGATATTCTTACAGCCAAAAATGTTTGGGAAGAAATGGTAAAGAGAGTTTCAAATGGAGAAATCGTAAAAGAAGTAACTGAAAAAGGTATAAGAAAAACTTATTTTCCAAAGAAGACTGAAAACAAAGTGAGTCACGTTAGACCACACGCAAAAAATGCAGCAGATACTTATGATTTACCTGTTTCAGATAAATTGACAGGACTAGCTGAATATACAAAGCATTGTTTTTGGCTAAACGCAAGTTATGTGAAAGACGAAATATATCTGAAATAAGCCAACGCTTAAAGCCATACACATTTGCAATTCGCTTCAGCCACCACACAAGCCAAAAATTGCAAAAGAGTATGTCTTTGCCAACGCTACAAACAGAACGGAAAATAAAGTACGAAAACACAACAATGTATATAAAAAATAGCGGTTTTAGTGCTTAAACGGAAATGAATTTTATAAATTTAAGGTCAGTACAAAACCGAAAAGTTAGTGCATAAAATCCACTACTTTTCATATACAAGACCGTTGCCATTAATACGAAGAAATTGAAAGAAATATTTAAACATATCGTTCCAGAAGAAAAATTAAATCCAGTTTTTAAATTATTGAGTACTGGAAAACAATTAGACCCAGCCAAATTACTGATTGAAGAAATTACATCTGAAATGGAAGACAATGACGGTAATTTTATTCAACAATTTCAAACTACAGGATTTGACTCAAGGCTTTGGGAAATTTTCTTACACAAGTTTTTTTCGGAAAATGGATTCAACTTTGACAATTCCTATAATCGACCTGATTTTTACGTTGAAAAAGATGGTTTTGACTTTTTTGTAGAAGCAAGTTTATCTAATGAAGTTCAAGAAGAAAAATTCACAAAAGAATATATATTTAAAGCGGAAAAAAATAATGATTTAGATGTACAAAATGAATTAATTGAGCATTATATAATGCGAATGGGAAGTGTACTCTATTCTAAATTGCAGAAAAAATATTGGGAACTTGAATGGGTCGCAGGTAAACCATTAGTTTTAGCGATAACACCAGCACATAATTATTTAGCTAATTTTTTGCCTGATGCCAAAATTATTGAATATTTATATGGTTTATCTTATGAATCAAAATCTGAAGAAGAGCCTCATATTCCTAAAAAAATAGTTAGAATAGAAAATCACAAATTCGGAAAAAAAGAAATTCCACCTAATTTTTTTGAATTACCTAACACAGAAAACATAAGTGCTGTGATTTTTACTAACAATAGTGATTTACATAAATTCAATCGAATGGGATACCAAAGCGGAATCTCTGATGAAATAATTATTATGGAGCGAGCTGGATTAGCTTTTGACACTACACCCAGTGCCCATCCTGTAGAATTTTCCCAATCAATTATTCCAGGAGATTTAAAAGAAGATTGGAACGAAGGAGTTAATATTTTCCATAACCCCAATGCACTAATTCCTTTAAGACGAGATTTATTTGACAATATAAGACAAACTTGGATTGATGAAAACGGAAGTTTAGAAGGTACTATGCCTAACTTTTATCCCTTTAATTCAAAAACTTTTCCTGTCGGTTTAAACCTTGGATAAAGTTCTAAAACCAAGAAGTATCTGAACAAAATGAGAAAAACAACCAATGAGCAAATTCATAAAGCGTTTGAAATCGCTAAAAAAGTCTACCTGAACGAAATGTCAGTTTCGGACGGAGCTAATGAATTGGTAAATACTGGAATGAAAAAAAGCTCTGGACTTGACTATATCTATGCTTATTCAAAATTAATAACGGGAAAATTATATACAAGAACTATAAACGCATATGCAACGGATTATTATCTTGACCAAATTCTTAAAGAGAATGGTAAAAACGGCTTAAGAATAGCTCTTCTCGCCAATTACCAACACATCGAATATTATGAAGAGACTGTCAGGTGCTTCTGTTAAAAAAGGAAGGAAAATCTATGATAAATATTATAGATTAGTAAAAGATGATTTTGCAGAAACTGTATTTCCAGATGAAGTAGATACAGACAAAAGATATTCGGAAGGAAAAACGAAAAAAGTCAAAGTAAATAGTTATGAAAGAAATCAATTAGCAAGACAAGAATGTATTGAACATTTCGGACTAAATTGCCAAGTTTGTGATTTTAATTTTCAAGAAAAATTTGGGAAATTAGGACAAAATTTTATTCACGTTCATCACATAATTGACATTTCAACAATAGGTAAAGAATATTCTGTTAACCCTAAAACGGACTTGATTCCTGTTTGCCCCAATTGTCACGCGATGCTGCATAAACAGAAGCCAGCGTATTCAATTGCGGAACTGAAAAATATATTGCGAAAAAGTACTAATGGCAACAACCTGTATAAAACATAGCTAGTAATTGCTAAACCGAAAGGTTTGAATTTATTTGCAAAGACCGCCAATTTTTTAAATTTGGCTTTTAGAATAGAAAAAATGAAAAACAAAATATAAAAATTCGACTCTGTGTTAATCCGAAAAGTTAGTGTCTTTTTTACGCTACGTTTCATACACAAGACCGTTGGCATTCATTGACGAACGAACTTAAAATAAAACAAATTTTATAAAATTAAATTATGGAAAAACAATATATGATTGCAACCGGAAAAAATGTGAAAGAGCTTACTGAAGAAGTACAATTTAGAATGAATGAAGGTTGGACTCTACAAGGCGGAATTTCAATTACTCTTGCTACAAGTCCAGTTTTTGCTCAAGCCTTAGTTAAAGAATCGTAAGGGATTTACACTACCATTGTTCAATTAATTCCTTAAAATTCATAGGTGAAAATGACGTCTGACTTTATAGTTCATTTACGTATTCAGAAACTGAATTAAAACCCAAACTGAATGCAAAATTTAGCAAGTTTCGGAATTGATCGCGCAACTTGAATTAAAAAAGTTTGAGGAATAAATTGCTGAACAGAATTAAGGCGAATAATTAAAAACCTAAACAAAAACAACGAAATGCCAACAAAGTGTATAGTTAATCGCTATTCCTTGCTAGACCAAAGGTATGTGATTTTTTATAAAGCTAGTATTTAGCTATAAAAAAAGTACATTTATATGCGCAACTAACCATACACAAAACGTTGTAACCCATTATGACAGAGCTAAAAAAAATATTTATTATTCCGTTAATTATTATACCGTTTGTTGTTCTTTCACAATCAAAAATAGGAGTCATAAAAGACAAAGACGGATATACAAATGTAAGGACAGACAGAAACAACAGAAGTGAAATAATTGGAAAGGTACTTGACAAAGAATATTTCACATATTTTGAAAATAAAGAATCAAATTGGTGGTTAATTGAGACAGTAAAGGGGCAATTCGGATATGTACATGAAAGTCGTATTTTGTTTGTTCAAAATGGGTATGTACAAAATGGTAAATTAACAAACAAGAAAGTAATGGTAACTGAGAAGATTGAAAACCTTCAACAAGTAGTTATAAAAATCATTCAGTTAAGACCATCTGAGGATAGTTATGAATTTAGTTGCAGAGGTTTAATTCGAACTATTAAAGGAAATAAAATAATCAACGAAATCAATTATGGAAATATCGAGCCAGTTGGCAGTAGTTTTGGTTTAGTATATTCCAAAAAACAGAATAATGAGAATTTATTTATCGCTTCGAAATTTGGCGATTACTCTGGTGAAATAATTATTATTGATGAAAGTGGAAAAATTCAAAATTTTCAAGGAGGTCAATATTTTATAACCAAAAATGAAAAATATTTAGTTTCCGGTTGGTCTTCCGACTTGAGCGGTTTAACAATTTATGACTTAAAAAAAAAGCAGATTAGATTTAATAATGAACTAGATTTCTACCTAGGAGATTGGTATCTTTCTGACAATATTTATTTTAGTCCTTTATGGAATGGTGAAAGAGAACTCGAGCAAACATATCAAATAGACTTTGATAATTTTCAACTAAAGAAAAGTAAATTGAAAACTAATGATGTAGGTAAAATCAAAATGAAAAATGAAGATTGTTATTGCAATTAACGGGTTACAACACAATGTATAATTAATTGCTAGGTTTAAGTTACTTTATAAAATATTCGTTAAAACTAAAACCAATAATTTTTATTTACATTTAGAAAAAAATCGCAACTAATCATACACAAAACGTTGTAAAACATTAACTAATTGCAAGAAAAAAAACAATATCAAAAAGGTTTCTGTATTATTTGTAAAAACAAAACTGTCTCTTTCGAAAAAGGGGTGATTTGTAGTTTAACAAATTTACTTCCTGACTTCGATAAAGAGTGTAATAAATTTGAAGTTGACGGAACAAAAATTAGAGAAAAGATAAATGATTTTAAAAAAGGGATTAACTTAAAATACACAAAACTTGAGAATAAAAAATTCTGGACAGATACCTCACACTTCTTTTTACACTGAAAGATTTAGTTTGAAAAATAATTTTAGAAATCTTTCTAATGGAGGTATTAATATGAAATTTTATAGAAATAAATTTAGTATTCTGAATCATTCATTAATTTTTATGGGAATGTTTCTAATGATTGTATATGGAAATATAAAACATAATTATGGATGGGGATTAAAATCTTTTAATATGATTTTTTTAATAGTGTTTTCATTAATTGGTGTGATTTATATTTCATATAATTACTTTAACGATGAGAACTATGTTATTTCTATTCATGAAAACTATATAAATCTTAATGGAGAAAAAATATATTGGAATTGTATATTAGATTATGTTATAATAGAAGGAAAAAATGAAGATAAAGTGATATTATGCACCAGCTTAGATGGAATAAAAAAAATAGATATGAAAAGATTTGATAATTCCGCCTTTGAAATAGCAGGTATTATAGAAGAAAACATAAAACATTTTACAACACCATATAAAATTAACTGCTAGTCTTGGTTTACTTGGAAAATTCCTTCGGAATTTCGCCGTTCGTGATTTATCTAGTAAATTAGTTACTTAAAACTCGCAACTAATCTTATACAAACCGTTATGTGTAATCAAAAAATGAAGTTTTAATAAAAAAATTGACTAATTATGAAGCCTATAAAGGAAATGACTTTTGAAGAATTGGAAAAGTACATTATTAATAAAAAAATGATAGGTGCATCCTTCAGAGATATTAATAATATTTTCGACAAAAATGAAATAGATACCAATACCAAAGCTCTTATAATGCCTAAATTATACGAAATTGACAAACAACAAAAAAAAGAATTAAATAAAATTGAAAAGTCAAATATGAGACAAAATGGGATAATTAATATTTTCATTGGAATTGGGATTACAATATTTGGATTTGTTCTTTATAAATTATCTTCAAAAGTTGGAATCATTTTTATATTCAACTTTATTGTTTGGGGAGTAGGAGGAATAATGATTTTACAAGGACTTTTTAATCTTATATCTGGAAGCTTAAAAGCAAATAATTCAAATAAAGTTTAACTCTATTTGAAAATTTGATATTAAATACGGAGAATATTGAAAGTAAAAGGCTACACATAACAAAGCGTATAATTAATTGCTATTCTTTGCTAAACCAAAGGTAAGTGATTTTTTTAAAGCTAGTGTTTAGCTAAAAAAAATGTACATTCATACACGCAACTAACCATACACAAAACGTTAGCAACAAGCATAAATGAAAAATGGAAGAAATTGGAATTCAAGCATCACCTAAAAGAATTGAATTAGTGAAATTTATTCATTCATTATTTTCATCTAAAGACTTAATGAATTGGAAAGGAAATTTCGAAAAGACCTATATTTTTAACGGAGTTGAAAATATAGAAAATGATGATTTGGATTTGGATTTTTCTGGTTTTGCTCTTCAGATTGAACCAAATGAAAGTGAATTTCCAATTAAGGTAACGTTATTGAGAACGGATGAAGAACACTCAGAAGAGCGCGAACTATTTTTAGCATTAAAACTATCAGAAAAATTTAATTGTAGAACTATAATAAGCGGACCTGACTATCTTGCTGACCATCCTTACTTGAGTTTAATAATTGAACAAGGAAAGATATTTGAAGCTGATGACAGCGGAACGGTTTGGGGGGATGGAAATGGAACAGAAGTAAAAATAACTAAGGAAATAAAAATCAAACGACCTGATTTTGATTCGAAAGGAAGCTTGAAAAAAGCAAGTTGCTAACACCACCTAAACTGCATTAAAACGCAGCTTAGCCAAAACGTTAGGCATAATAAAAAAAATAAGGAAATCAATTACATTTTTATTGATAATAATATTTTCAACCACACGAATGACTGCACAAAATTCGGATGAACAATGGGACACTTATATGGCAACATATGAGAATGAAAAACCTGGTTCAACTACATTAAGAATGGATCTAATCAATTCTACGCCAATAAAAGAATTTGATTTTGTTTTGGTTACTGGATTAACTTACGATACTTCAAAAGAAAACGGGTTACCAGAAAATGAGACTTTTAGTATTTTACACAAAGTTGCTGATGAACTAATTGAAATAATAAAAAAAGAAACGGAATTTATTCTAGTTGGTTCGTTTATGTATAACAATGAAAGACTTGAATATTTCTATATTAAAGAACAAAAAAATATTATCTCAAAAATTGAAAACTTTTATCAAACTAATTACCCTAAATATAAATTTTACTTGAATGTAAAAGAAGATAAGGAATGGAAATATTATAGAGATTTCTTATATCCAAACGAGGAAACTAGAAATTATATGGCTGACCAATCTGTATTACGAAATTTGGAGGAAGCAGGAGACAATTTAACGAAATCAAGAAGAGTTGACCATTGGCTTTATTTTTCAAAAGAATCGGATATGAATAAATGTAAAGCGGATTTAGAAAAGTCAAATTTCAAGGTGCAAAACTCTGGAATTAATAAAGAAACGAACCTTCCATATGAATTACAAATTTGGAGAATAGACAATGTGAATATTAACTCAATTTATACAATTACGTCAGATTTAAGAAAAAGAGCGAATAAATTTAATGGAGAATATGATGGATGGGAAACTTCTATTGAAAAGGAATAAAACTATGCCTAACAAAATGTATAATTAATTGCTATTTCTTGTTAAACCAATGATAAGTGATTTTTTATAAAGCTAGTGTTTAACTCTAAATTTTGTACATTTAAACACGCAACTAACCATAAACAGAACGTTAGGCACAAGCAAAAAAACATGGCAGAATATATAAATCCATTTGTTGATAGAACACATTACCATGAACACACTGAATGGATTAGTGAACACTTAGATAATTTTTTCGACCAAGCTTCAATCTCAGTATTTCACGAGATCCAACGTTGGATTTACACCTTGACATTTATTTTATCAAACCGAAAAATGCTCAATTCAATATTCTTCTGACTTCTGGGATGAGCACTCTAAAAATGGAAGTAGATGAACAAGCTGGAAATCCAGTGGAATTTGAATTTGCCGAATTAATGATGCTTATTCCAAAAGAAATAGAATTTGATCAGGTTTACTCTGGACAAAATAAAAATGATTGGATTATTTCAATACTCAAGCAATCAGCTAAATTTCCTCATTTTTTTGACACTTGGGTTGGAATTGGACACACATTGCAAGCGGAAATGGATATGTCTCCATACTCAAGAGAAACTAAATTTGTTGGAGCTTTAATTCTTCCGCCTGTTACATTTGGAAAGGATTTTACTGAAATCCATAAAAATGGACGAAAAATAAATATATACAATGTTTTTCCACTATATAAAGATGAGTTGGAATTCAAAATAGAGAATGGATATAACAAAATGTTGGACTTATTAATAGAGGCTAATGGAAAAGAAGTATTGGATATGAAAAGAAAAAGCCTGATTTCAAAAAAATCATTGTGGAATAAATTAATTGGAAAATAAAAATTGATAAAGCCAGTGCCTAACAACACCTAAACTGCATTGAAACGCAGCTTAGCCAAAACGTTAGCCACAATAATAACAACTATAAGAAATTTATGGGTAGGAATACTGAAATCTATATGTTTAATAAAGAAAATGCTTCTACTAATCTTTATAAAGACCTTGAAAGCAAAAGACTTTATAAACAGACTTTTAAAGAATTTATAGATGAAAGGACTCAGGAGGTATTAGGCTATTATAATGTGACATTCGAAAATGTACTATCTATAATAAGTAAGGATATTAATAATATTAGCCCAGACTATTTATCTGAAATTGTATGCTATTTAGATGAAGAATTAAAATATGGTAAGTACGATAATAAAAGTTTACATTGGGAATCTGATAAAAATTTACGCTTTAAAAACAAACAAGCAGTTAATGAAATTTATGAAAAGTATGGTATCAGCTTATTATATAAAGTCCATACATCCACTGTTTGTTCTAGTTATATGTTTCAATATATGAATTACACAGATTTTTTTCCAATAAAGGAAAGCCATAATGGAATCTATAATGATGGATGTAATATCAGTGCAAAAGATTTTTTAATGTTCAATGATTATGTGATTCTTATAATGCATAAAATCGTAAAAAAATGGACTTTCTCATTATGACATTAATCATTTTGAACCAAACAAAAATGAAATAGAAAAAGTCATTCAAAAATATCAAACTAATGAAATAATGCAACAATGTATTGAGAATGAATTTAAAAGGCTAAAATCTTGTATGAGCGTTAATGACGCATATAAAATTGAGAAAAATACCGTTGGTTGGGCAGGATTATTTCTAGATAAATCTTTAGAAATGAAACTTAGAATTAATCTGGAAGCAAACTCTAGAATAGTAATTTATGATTCAGTATAAAATTAATAAAAGTGGCTAACATGGTGTATCAGTAATAGCGGTTTAAGTTATAAAAGGAAAGTATAAACGTCAAACAAAGGTCAGTGCAAAACCGAGAGCTTTGTGAGCAGAAATCCGCTACTACTCATACACAAGACCGTTGTACCTAATTTGAAATGAAAAATATAATAACCATTTTAATCTGTTTTATTTCTATCTTTTTTTATTCCCAAATAGGAATAATTAATGATAAAGACGGATTTACAAATGTCAGAAAAGAAACTAATTCAAAATCTGAAATAGTTTATAAACTAAAAGAAAACGAAGCGTTTTGGTTTAATGACTTTGGAGAAGATTGGATTGAGGTATTTGTTCCTCAAGATAAATTTAGCGTTGAGGATACTGATGACTTAATGATTGGTGGATATATTCATAAATCTAGAATACAAAGAATTGAAAACCTTACTCTTGCAGACCAAAACGAAGTGCAATTTAAATATGAATTCAGAGAATTCAAAAGAGAGAATCACATTGATAACGGAAATGGAAAATTTGTAACGAAAATTGGTGGAAGGAAAATTTGGGGAACAGATGGAAACTATCCGAAAATTGAAATTAAAAAAATAATTGCTTCAATAAAAAATAGACCAATAGAAATTCATAAAGTTTTGTTTTTAGATTTATACGAATGTGATACAAAAATCACGAAATATAAAAATGGAAATACATATTTTATTCATCAGTACTGCAGTGACGGTGCAGGATTTTATGAATTATTGTGGATTATAGACGAAGAAGAAGGTTTAACTCAACGAATAGTTGGTTCGATAATTTAATAAAAAACTAGGTACAACAAGAGGGTATAGTTTATTGCTGTTTAAGTACTTTCTAGAAAAACAACAGTACAACCAAAGTTTGGTTCTTATTTGCTAAATTTGAGCCAAAACACCACAACAAACCATACTCCAAGCGTTGTGTGTAATTTGAGAAATGACAAACCGAAAAACTAATATTATTATTCTAACTGTGTTCAGTTTTACAATTTTGAGCTGTGCTTCATTTTCTAAAAAAAGATTTCGGAAAGAAGTTGTAAATCTTGAAAAAACCGAACTAAAAAAACTGACTGGCAATTATTCATTGAATCCTATAAGAAGATATTATAGTTTAGGGAAAGAGAAACCGAATGGCAAAATTCCAGATATTTTAGAAAAAAATAATGGATATTACTTTTTGACAAACGATAGTTACGACAAAAAAATAAAATTTGATTCTTTGAAAAATATTAGGAATGATTATTGTTTGGGCTTAAACCTTGAAAAAATAAATAAATTAAGAATAAAACTATTAGAAAACTCTAAAATAATTAATGACACATTATTTTCAGGTAAATATAAAAATGGAATGTTTTATTTAGATAATAAATACCTTGATTGTAATGGAGTTCCTTTTCTATTTGGAGGCTGTCGAAATAATAAAAGAAGAATTGGACTGACTAAAAATGGAAATTTACTTATCAATGAAGCAGTTAGTAATGAAGGAGCATTATTGTTAATATTCGGAGCTGGATATAGTTACAATGTGACATACGAATATGAACGAAAATAAAAACTATACACAACAAAACCTAAACTACATTAAAACGTATTTTAGCCAAATCGTAGGCAATAAAATATGACCTCAAGAGAGTTTAAAGAAATATTAATAAATGGTTCGGATGAGTCTAAATACAAGGCTATGTCTAATGCAAATCCAGAATTACTTTGGATCTTTTGAAAGATAATAGTTCAAGTAATCGCTTTTTTGCCATATTTAATTTGATTGAAAAGTTTCCTGAATCTCTTTCAAATATAGAAGGAGTTTTCGTTGACAATATTTATAACTTATTATTTGATGATTATGCACCTATTGTAGACAGAGTTCCGTGGGCTTTAAGTATAATAGGAGATAAAGCACTCGATAAATTAATAGAGAAATATTACTCTGTTACTATGGATGTTAAACCCCTAATTATACATGCTATTGGGAGAGGGAATTTTAGTAAAAGATTTAAGGATAGAGTTAAAGTTTTATTGGAAGCTCTCTTAAATCAGACCATCAGGGTTTAAGATTTGTCGCAATGTGTGAGATGATGTCCAATACTCCAATTAGTCCATGGGGTAAGAATGAATGGAATTCTACTGAAGACAAGAGTATTGATTTTAATAACATCTATGATAAGATTTTACCTGTTGCAAAGGAATTTTCTAAACAAGAAAACGAAGATTATAGAAATTTCTCAAATAGATATATTGAATGGATAGAAAAAGCCTATAACAACACCTAAACTGCATTAAAACGCAGCTTAGCCAAAACGTTGTGTGGCATTTGAAAGAACAGAAAGAAAAAAGAAATAAGAGAGAAATAATGAAAAAAAATCTTATATTATTGTTTTTAGTATCTTCTATTTTGTCTTGTAAATTAAATATTAAGCAAAAAGAAGAGAATATTGAAAGTCAAAAAGAATCAATAAATGAAATAATTATCCATACTTGTTGAGGAGAGGGGGGTAAGTGATATTTATATTTTTAATAAAGATTCTATTTTTCATCATTTTTATCTTGCAATAGATACAACAAAGAACATAAATAAAAATATTGCTAATAATAAATATAAATGGAAAAGTTTTGTAAATAAGGTGGATTTAGTAACATTTAAAAAGTTAACTAACGGAAAAAGTTATAAGGAAGTTGATGGAACAGATATAGAAATTAGTGTAAAAACAAACAAGGGAAAAGAGTATAAATTCATAAATGGAGAAGGAAATAAAGAATGGGATTCTATTTACAAAGAATTTAGAAGACAAATAAGAAAATAAAAAACGAACACACAACACTGAGTGTATGGTGTTGGTAATTAATCCTTTGTATTTTTAGTTTTTTATAAAATTTAGTTATTAACCGAAAATTTAGGTTAATTTATTTGCAACAGCACACATCCTCCACCGTTAAAATAAAATACATACTTACCACAAACACCTTTTTCAAGGTGTTTTTTTATGTCCAAGATTTAGTAAACGAATTATAAAATAAGAGTAGGTTTTCAGACCCTAAAAACTGAAAAAGTTCATTGACATAATTGTGGTAAGTTTCAAATAAGGTTCAAGTTTTGAACACTTATGTTGTATATTTATTTTTTATAATCATTATTTAAAAATGAAAGAAATAATTACAATAGCAGCAGCTGGAAACACTGAACCTCCTGTATGTAAATTGATAAAAGATAAAGGATACTTGGTAAAAAAAGAGGGGGGACTTCTAATTGCTAAAAAGGATAATTTAGTTTTTAAAGCAGACGGCGCTTTAGAGTTAGGTGGATTGATTTTTTTGTATGAGAATAAAGGAAATAAATGGAGAGTTAATGATAATATTATAGATGAATATTGTCAATTGTATGATGAATAGATTCTTAAATTAAGATATATAACTTACCACAAGAGCTTCAATTTGAAGTTCTTTTTTATTGTCAAATTTGAAGTAAACAAATTATAAATAAAGAGCGGTTATAAAGTTTGAAGGTGGAGAAATGCATTTACATAAAGGGCTGAATAAAGTTCAGTTATTTTTTAATAGTAAGCCCTCAGAAACCGTAAGAAGTTACTTAAAATCTACAGGGCACTCTTTTAGATGGTCACCAAAAAATAAAGTATGGCAAAGACCTTATAAATCGTATGCCTATACAGATGAATTGATTGATTATTTAAACGGAAATTATAAAAGTAAAACGTTAAACGGAGCTATTAATACTCAAAATCCAATTAATAAAGAGGTATTTGTTGAGCCTTTACCTGGTTCAGAAATTCATCAAGAAATAATAAACAGTATTCCAGTTGAAAGCAGCATTCCAGTAAAGCCTGTCAATACAATACAATCGAACATTTCTACTGTTGAAAAAGTAAAGCAAAATTGTACTACTTCAGGCAGAAACTCATTAGCTACTAGAAGGCAAAAAATGAAAGACCGTAGCTTTGAATTATATGATATAGCTGATAAGAGTATGGCTGATTTTATTGGCGATATTGAAATTAAAAATAAAGAAAGCTTAGTGCTTACTATAGCAGGGCAAAGGGGTAGTATGAAAACTCGTTTTGCTTTTCAGTTCATGAATATCATGGCTCAAAAATACAAAGTTGGGCATGCCAGTTTAGAAGAGCATCCCGAAACAAAATTATATTGGGATAAAGTAGATCAATACATCAATGAAACTGCCTTAAATAATATTGACAATCCTGAAATTAAAAATTTAAGCCAGCTTGATAAATTGATAAAAGAAAATGATGTTATTGTAATTGATTCATTTGCCAAGATTCAAGAGCTGGATTCTAAATTACAAGTAGATACTCATTTAAGAAAAAAATACGATGGTAAATTGTTTCTTATCATTTTTCAACAAACGAGCGATGGAAAAATGAGAGGAGGAGCAAAGAGTGGATTTGATGGCGATTGTATCTTTTTTGTTGAAAAGAAAGATGATTATACCCAAAATTATGTTAGAGCTGATAAAAACAGGTATGAACGATATCCAACCAATGAAATAATTTTTAACATTCATTCAGGTAGAACAATATTTATAAAGGAGCAGGAAAATATGGCTCCTGAAGAAATAGAAGGTAAAAATAATTTTATTGATGTTGTTGTTTAGTTTTAATGCTTGTATAGCACTTTATGATAGAATTGTTGCAAAGGTAAGAGCAAAAAACTTGCTTTAATAGCAGTATGTAACAAACTATTAAAACAAGCATTTTCAATTGTTGTAATCGGGGTTCCGTTGAACAGGGAGTACAAAAGTACTTTGGATATAAAATAAATTATTTTTATTTGGTTTTTACCTCAGTTCTTTGTTGTAGCCAGTACTTTTATGATCCCCAAATTTCTAATTGAGCCATACTTCCTAAAATTCGTTCATACATTGGTATCGCTAACTCGTAAATATTATTATTTACTCTATCTCGATTTGAAACCTGAACAATATCAAAACCTGGTTGTGGTAAAATGATATTGTAGCTCCAATTATTAATTTTGAAATCATCAGCTAAAGCATCCCATGTAACTTGATTTGTTAATATTAATTCTGAATTACCTTGAATTCGTTCTTTAAGTCTGTCTATTAGTGATACAGAAGATATCCAATGAATACTTCTCATTGCTTGAGTAAAAAGAATATCGCAGTCAGCTTTCCTACGACCTGGGTTTTCACCATGTGAGGCTTTACAATGAATGAAATGTACTTGTTTAGTGTCTTGTTGAAACCAAATTAAGTCTGCAATTTCATGAGAACCATCATCAAGTATTAAAACATCTCTGTCTATTTCAAAATCAGGTCTAATTAATTCTATTGTTTTGTTTATTACAGGAATATTCCCAGCTGTAGGAACTTCTTCATATCTCTCAGCTCGTATATTACAACCTGTCCAATCTTTTACTTTCCAAATATTTGAGGGTAGATTTTCAATAGTTCTATTTGGAGTTATTTTGTTTCTTCCTTCGATTACTGAGCCACTAGGCATAATTAAAGATGGATAATATTCATTTAGTATTTCTTCTAATGATTTTTCAATAATATCATTTTCACTTTTATCCGCTCTAACTCTTATTTCACTATCTGTAATTAGCGTCCAAATTTTATCCTCGGTAAGACTCATTAATATATCATATTCAAATTCATTTATTTTAATTTGACATTCTAATCGATTATTATCTATATCTAAGTTTAATGGGGATATTTCAGGAATACAGTTCCTTATTGGTTCATCATCATTAATGTGGATAATTGTTGAATAGGCGCGGAAAAATAGATCGTTAGGGATTATTGCTATTGGTAATTCTTCAATATTATTTATAGGTTCTGAACTAGCTAAAAACGAAAGGCCAGGCAAATTAGTTATTACTGGTTAGATCTTCAATTAGATTCACTAATGAATCACACCAATTTTTAAATTCTTCAGAAGTCCCTCTTTTCATAGCCCAAACTCGGCCTTTTTTGGTAGCGAGACCCCAAGTCTTTTTTAAATCTAATTTTAATAATGCATGACCTGTACTGAAAACTCGTCCTTCACTTGCTCTCACAGAAGCTTGGACACCGCTTCCAATTACAGTTTTATATGATGGTTGGGATGCTCCTTGAGAAACTGCATTTTTCATACCAACCATAATGTAATCACTTTGTCGAAATTGCGATAGTGTTTTATAAAGTCTACTATGTGGTAATCTTCTTAAACCAGATTTAATGAGCTCTTTTTTAAATGAACCAAGTGCTTTTTCACTAGTGGTTAGTTCAAATAAAAGATTACTATCAGAATGATGATATAATAAATGTACATCTAATAGATCTTCAATATGGATTTCACGATTAGCCCATTCCAAAGGTTTGTCATAAGCTGTAACAATAATTAGTGGAGAATCATCATTTTGTTGT